>CAZNQS010000007.1:0-37253 GCA_964575515.1 Candidatus Woesearchaeota archaeon
TTTTTCTATGGCGTCCTAGGAAACTATGGGCTTTAGCCCATAGAGGACGTCATATAAAACATTGATCTGTTTGTGTAATTATATGGCTTGAACTGAATAGCCGATCTATCTCGTTATCTAAAATTCTATTGCAAACATTGCCCATACAACTATAAGGAATAAATACCACAAAATGTTCTCAAAATTTTCTCCGAAAAGAACAAGCAATCTATATCATTTACAAGAAGAATTTTTATTATCAATTGCTGGTGATTTTTTATGCTAAAAAATAAAAGTCTCTCACGAAAGATTTATAAAGATTATTTGCGATAATATGTAATTATAAAAAGGGATGATGAAAAAGGGATGATGAAAAATAGAAAAATTATTTATGTTGGATTTTTATTAGTATTTTTAGTTTTAGGAATTTTGTCAGTTGTTTCTTTTGTTAGTGCGCGACATGCATGGTGGCATCCCTGGGGCGAAGAGGTTCAGGAGGCTCCTTTTGAGGCGACTGTGGGGTTGGCAAATTCCCCCCCTACAATAGTTGCATTACTTGAAGTAACAGATTTAGATGTGACTGGTATCCCAGTAACATCAAGTCCTGTTCGTGATGTTCAACCTTTTGCTGCTGTTTCTGGAGCTTTAGGAAATGTTTATGCAAATGTTTCATTCATTGTTGAAGATCCTAATGGAGCAAGTGATTTACCTACAGTGCCCGGCGGTGCTAATCCGCCCGTTATAGTAACTTTTGGAAGTCCTACAGTTGCCAATTATGAGATTGCTGTTAGAACTGTTTCTCCTGTAAGTGGTATTAGGTGTATAGGCCCTGGTTGTAGAAATCGTGATGCAGCTATTGGTGTTTTCCCTGCTGGATCTGCTCCAGCAGCTTGTTATGCTACAAGTTGTAATGGGGCCGCAGGACCTGCAGTTAGTGGATGTAATAATGGTGCTGGAGTATCTCCTTATGGTGGAACAGTTTCTTTAAACCAAATGAAGTTTAATTGTTTAGTCCGAATGGAATTTTATGACCAACCTTCTTTAACAGCAAAGGCAGCGCAAAATGACTTCTGGACATTTAGTTTATATATAGAGGATAGCACAGGGAACTCTAATACTAGAACTAGCACTAATTTTGTAACTCTTCCTTGGGATGCGGCTGATGAAGCCTTTGTTATGGATTATCTGACTGTTAAGGGAATGGATGTAGATCTTGGCCCTCCTGCAGAGCGCCTTGCTTGGACAGGAGTATCTGTTACCGCAACAGACACGCCTGGCGGCGATAATGATCCGGGTGATGCAGACACTGGTTTAACATTTAGGAATAGAGGAAATCTTGCAATTCCTTCTCTTAATCTTAGACCACAAGATCTTACTGGTGACATAATAAGTACTGCTATTTTACAAGTTGAATCTATGAGCGTTGATGATATTGCAGGAGGTGTTAATATAGGAGCATGTGATAGTATAAATGGAGGAGGCACAGCTCCGTTTGATGCTACTGATTTAGCTGGAAATACTTTAATAACAGGTGTGGCGGGCCTTATAGTTGGTTTTAATGCTGATAATGCTTATATATCAGGAACTAACCAAGATGAATTATTTGCTTGCATTTGGCAGAGATTAGATTCTCTAACAGGTTGTGCAGGTGGAGCTTGCTTGACAGGGGGAAGTGATACTGCATATAGCGCAAATGATGCATGTGGTGCGGCTTGTGATGCTGCTGGTGAGCAGTGGGAGATTATTGCAGTTTAAAATGGAATTTAAAAAAATAAAGAATAAAAATTTGAGGTTTTTATTAGTTGGAGTTATAGTTATTTTTATGTTAGGTAATTTTGTAAGCGCATTTGCTGTTGGTTTTGAGAGCACGGAATTAAGATTATATCCAGGACAAGTTCATGATAGCGCATTTTCTTTGCAGAATTATGGAACAGATGTTAATGATATAACTGTTGAAGCAGTTACTGAAGAGGGCGAAGATTATATAACATTTACAGAAGGAGCTAGGTTTGATGTTCGTGCTAATACTAATGTTGCTGCTCCTGTTAGGATTAGTATTCCTGAAAATGCGAGAGTTGGTGATAATTATCCTATTAAGGTTTTATTTAGAGTTATTTCCGGCGATGCTGGAGGAAATGAAGCAGGGGAAGGAACCAGTGTTAGCTTTGCTTTTAGCTACAGTAGAACTATTAATCTTGTTGTTGTACAGAGGCCAGAAGAGAAACCTGCTGCAGCTGCTGAGAGAGCAAGCGTATTTTCCAATATATGGTTCTGGATTATAATAATTATTATAGTAATAATAATATTGTGGCTTGTTACTAAGGCAAAGAAAAAGTAGTGATTTAATTGTACGATGGCTAGGACAAATTATATTGAAAAACTGGTTGAATGGCATAAATACCCTATAAATGCATTTTTGCATCTTATTGCAGCTGTTATTTTGGTAATTGCGTTGTGGAATCACAGCTGGATTGGAATTGTCATTGCATTTGTTATTGCTTTAGTAGGACATCTGATTCAGGAAACATATAGCCATAAGGATAGAATTGACAAGCTTGAAAAAAAGAAAAAGCGATGATAATTATGGGCAGGAATAATGTTAATTGTAAAGATATTGTTGGGTATATTGGTATAATAGAGACAACTTGAAAATACAAAAAGTCTTAAATATATAGATTCATCTTTAGTATTATGAAAGGATTGATTATATTTTTGATTTTTTTATTTGCGATAAACTTCGCCAGCGCATTTGGAGTTGCCACTTTGTATTCAGATAATTATCCCTTAAGAATGCGTCCCGGCGAAACTAAAGAAACTTTTTTCTTATTGAGAAACGTTGTTGAAGGCGATAGCGACGTCATTATCAAATCTGAACTTACAAGCGGAGCTGATGTCGCTAAGTTGATAGATGGAGTGAAGACTTACGAAGTGCCTTTTGGGAGCGAGCTTGAGGTTCCTATTAGGGTAGAAGTGCCTGAGGGAGCTGAAATTGGAAGCCAGTATAGAATAGGGGCTATTTTCAGGCCAACTCCAACAAAGATTGCAGAGGGAAATATTCGGTTTATTGTTAACATAGGAAAGTCTTTTCCAGTTCTTGTCGTAAGCGAGCCTGTTAAGGTGAACGAAGGTGGAGAAACTCTCAGCTTGACTATTGAGAGCGACGAGCTTTTAGACACTTTTGCACCCTTTCTAAAAGGAAGCACAGGCATTTTCTTAACAATAATATTCTTCTTTATAGCAGGGATAATTATAGTAATAGTGCTGATAATTTCTTTTGCAATAAAAGCTGGGAAAGGAAGTAGAGAATTTACAGAAAATAATCTTGTTCGGATAGATAATATTGGCAGGCCGTATTAATGTTTTTTTTCAGTAAGTCTTAAATAGATGATTTTATTATTTTAAGGATGAAAAAAGAGCTGAATAAAAAAATTATTTATTTTGTCTTATCTTTTGTCTTTCTAATCTTAGTTTTTGGCTTTATTTTTCCAAAGTTTTTTTTGAAATATCTTATTGTGCCCGCTTTATCGCCATTTTTCCCAGGCTTTTCTCCACTCAATGTGAGTGTTTCATTAATTCTTAATACGGCTCCTCTAATTACTGATCTTCCTAATGAAATTTTAGTTTGCGAAGATAGTTCTTTGTCTTATTTTTTCAATGTTAGTGATTTGGACAGAAATCTTGCAGAAGTTAGGATTAGTCCTTTAGCTCCATTTTTTGTTGAGTTAGTTAGTTCACCTCCTATCGGGCAGAGCATATATGGCGCGAGAATTTTTTCAGCTGTCTTGGGGAAAAATACAGTTGACAGAACATTAGGATACAGAAATTATGCGAGAACTGTTTCTGCCAGAGATTTTACTAATTTAGTAGATTCAAAAAATATTGTTATAACGGTCATAGAGATAAATAACAAGCCCTTTATGATTAATCCGGGCGTTCAAACAATTTGGACGCAGGGAGATGACAGCACATTTTTTCATCAAGTTAATGTTTTTGATGTTGAAGATGGAAGTCAAAATTCTGGAAATCTGACTTTTAATCTGACATTTTTAAATAATGCGCCGAGATTATTCAATATCAGCGCTAACGGAATTATGAATTTCACGCCCAATATCAGCGACATTGCGGCAGGGGTTTATAATCTCAGTGTTTATAATCTTAGCTTGTGTGTTAAGGATAGAGGTTTGATAGCCACTCATCAGAATATAAGCATTTGCGGGCAGGACGGAAGCCCTATTGAAAACTGCATTAATTTTAGTTTAACTATTACTGATGAAAATAGGGCTCCACTTATTACAACACATTATCCTTTGAACTTGAGTTTTAACGCAGGCGGAACAAGCAATTTGTATTTCAACATTACAACGAGGGATCCTGATGGAACTATTCCTGACGCGTATTGGTATGTTGATGACGTCTTAAGAATGTATAATTCAAGCAGATTGTTTTATGAGTTTTTGTATACATTTGGATGCGGGGTTTCTGGGAAGCATAATGTCACTGCTTTGGTAACAGACGGCTTGCTTAATACTTCCCTGACTTGGAATGTTAGTGTTCAAAATGTTGCTTGCCCATCACCTCCAGAATCTGGCGGAGGCGGTGGAGGCGGATTTGAGAAATGCACTGAAAAGTGGGTGTGCTTGGACTGGAATGTCTGCCAGAATGCAGAAAGCTCTTTCAGCTCTGGCTTGATATCAGGCGATGATTTTGATAGTATAAAAGAAAATTGCAGACTTGACTTCTTTGGCGAGAATTGCGGATTGCAGATAAGGGGATGTTATGATATAAATTCCTGCAAAACCAGCTCATTTAAGCCTGATGAGATAGAACATTGCTATTATGTTGAAAATCCAAGTTGTACAGACGGAGTGAAGAATTGCCATGATGGGGCTTGTGAATTGTTAATTGACTGCGGTGGGCCTTGCGAGGCTTGCCCAACATGCTCTGATGGAAGGAAGAATCAGGGCGAGCTTGGAAAAGATTGCGGCGGACCATGCCCTTTGATATGCCCCTACAAACCTTCCTTGTTTGCCATATTAAGAATCCAATACATATTCTTGATTTTGATTTTATTATTTTTAATAATTGTCATAATACAAGTAATAAGAATGCATAAGGCGAGGAAAAAGATATTAACTCAATCTTGAGCAATTACTTCAAGATAAAAAATGATATAGAGAACTGCCAAAAATTGTAACCTAAACAATGCAGTTATCCATACCTAATATTTTTTACTCTACTTTTTAACTGAGTTTTTTATAACAATATTTATAAACTGGTTTTACTCTACATAATTGTTTTTAAAAGAGGATAATGGTGCATAAAAAATACATAAAAATTGGGAGTAAAACTTATGGACCTTATTATTATGAGTCTTACAGAGAAGGGGGCAAGGTAAGGAAGAGATATTTTAAAATTCCTCATGAGGAAGAGCGTAGAGTAAAAGGCTCCCCGAGCAAAAATAAAATAATTGGTTTTAAGCCGGTAATAATACTATATCTTGTTTTTATTATTTTTTTATTATTTTTCACGATTAATAGATATTCTACTCCTTTTTTTGCTGAAAGAGAGGAGGCAGGGGCATTGTTATTAGCTCCGTCTGGAGCTTCTGTTGGAGCGAGCGATAACGCCAATTTGAGCATTTGGGACGATAGTGATTTGGGAGAGAATAGGTTTAGCGGAATTCCAGTTAATTTTTATGCGAATTATACTGATACTACGGGAAATGTGATTGATAATTTGAATGGAAATTGCCAGATAAGATATAGTTATACAGGGGTTTATACAAATTATGAAAATATGGTTTATGACATTAGCTCTTTATTGTGGAAGAGTAGCAGGACTTTTAATTACAAAGGAATTCATAATTTTGAAGCAAATTGCACTAGTGGTTTTGGAAATGTCAGCCTGACTAATAATTTTGTTATTTCTAATTCAGAGCCTGACATAAAAGAGACACCTGGCGGATTTCTTGATTTTGACAACAATATATTTAATAATGATGTTTTGGGATGTGTAGAGGATATTTTATGCTTATATAATATATCTGCAAATGTCAGCGATCCTGATGTAAATGATGCGCTTGTTTTTGATTATATACCTGGGCCAAATTCTACTCTGACTAATTTTGCCATAGACTCGCAAACAGGCATTTTGAGCATAGACATAAAAAAAGATGCGGATACAGGACAGAAAATAATTGAATTAAGTGTAATTGACAGTGATGGAGCGAGAGACACTGCTATTTTGTTTGTAAATATAATTACTGTTAATGACGCTCCGCAGTTTATTAATTTGGAAAATAAGAGTTTTAATAGCACAATGCTATTTGAATATTATATTTTTGCTAATGACGAGGAGAATAACATTCCTTTTAACTTTAATATAAGCTTCTTGAGCTGCGAGACAGCGCAGTGGAGTAATAGAGGGAGCACAAATTGCGAGCTATTTAATAGTTCACAATATGCGATTAATAATACTAATTATATATTTAATGACATCATAAATATCGGCGGGAGCATGAATATAAGCTTTACGCCTTCAAGAAATGACGTAGGGAGCTATATAATTAATCTCAGTGTTAGCGATTCTGGCATACCAATCGCAATCAGGAGCGAGATAATAAACTTTAGCGTTCTTAATATAAATTCTGAACCGTGGTTTAGATATATTTGCGATAATGAAAGAGAAGCTGTTGAGGATTTGGAATTTAATTGCTATATAAATGCAAGTGATATTGACGAGATAAATAATTTGTCCTTCATGTCAAATACGGACTGGTTTTTGGATTTTAAAAGCGTAAATGTCAACAGCACTAGTGATTTTAACGGCTCTATTCTTGTTAACTTTAGTGCAAGAGATGCAAATGTAGGAAACTGGAGCATAAATGTTACAGTTATAGATACTGGAATACCTGTTATGCAGAATTCCAGCACATTTTATTTTTTTGTAGACAATATTGATGATAGAGTTAGTCTGCAGGATTTAGGGATTATAACAGCATATATGAGTAATAATTATTCATCATATGTTAACGCCAGTGACGACGATTTATTGATACCTGACAAGAGCGTTTATAACGAAATTCTAAGTTTTTCTTCTAATACGAGCTGGGTGAGTATTAATTCCGCAGGAATTATTCCCGGAACAAATCTAACGCGGGCTTTAATTCAGTTTGATCCTAATAATGCTCCTGGGAGCGGTTTGCATTTTATTAATATTAGTGTTGGCGATGCAAATGGCTTTTCAACAGATTCAAAGATTTTAACCATAAATATTATAGGCAATTTCAAGCCGGTATGGCTTGATCCTGCGGCAACTCATATTTTAACTGAAGATACTGGATTTTATCTGAATCTTTCAGAGAACGTGACAGATGCTGATGGAGATGCAATAAGCTTTAATTTTGGTAGTGACACAGGCTTTCCTACATTTTCATTAAACGCAGAGACTGGAGTTATTAATTTTACTCCTATTGATATAGATGTTGGGCAGCATATTCTAATTATTAACGCTTCTGATCTTGCGACACCGAGCCCATTTACATTTAATTTTACTGTAAGCAATGTCAATGACTTGCCTGTTATAGAGACTCCTCTTCAAGGAAATAATGTGACAATTGATCCTCTTAATTCTAATATGGAAACTATGGAAGATAACAGAGTAGAGATATTTCTTTTTGTGAAAGATGAAGACCTAAAAGTGCCTCTTGGACAAAAAGATTTTTACAACGAAAACATTGCTGTTAATTTAGTAATAGAAGGGGCGAATAGCAATTTATTCAGTTTTGTGGAGCCGATATTCTTGCCGCCTGAAAGGCTGATATTTTCCGCATTATTTACACCGAGAAAGAGCGAGATTGGCTTTTATAACATAACTGTGAATGTAACTGATGCAAGCGGCGCGTCAACAACTTTGAGCTTTAATTTGTCCATACTTGAGGTTAATCACCCTCCGGCTTTTATTAATTTAACTGATCAGGTTACAATAATTGACAGAGAACTTTTTTATGATATAGAGGCCTTTGATCTTGAGGAGGGTAATGATAGCACTGGTAGATTAACTTATTCATATAAATTTTTAACTGACGGGCGAGTAGATGATTTTATTGGAAATGACGAAAATATATTTAACAAGACTTCTGGAATCTTGAATGTGACATTTGTTGACGGACAGGGAGGGGCTTATCATTTAAACATGACGGTGAATGATTCAACTGGATTACAAGATACTAGGGATTTCTGGATTTTTGTTTATGATTTGCCTGTTATACTCTCGCCTCCAGGGAATTTCGTTTTCAACTTGAGAGAGGGGAATGCGACTAATCTGACTTTTGTTGCTAATTCCAGCGGGATCGGAAATCTAAGCTATCAATTTTATATTAATGATAATTTGAGGCACAGCACAATTTATTATGGGGATGGAACTCCAATTAGATGGATGGCAATTCCTGAATTTAGTGATGAAACATACGGCTTATTTGGAAATTTAACTTTAATTGTTTCTATTCCTAATTTTGAATATTTGAACATCTCAAGAACCTGGAACGCAAACATTACGCACGCAAACGCTCCTGTTGAATTTGTAAATAATATCGGAGACAAGCAGGGAGTTTACGGAAAGGCCATTGTAATTAATCTAAGCGAGCATTTTACAGATGCAGACGCATTTGATGAGCATTACAATCAGCCTGTCAGTTTTGTTGTGAGAAGCAATGCAAATCCCAGCGCGATAGGATATTCTGTTAGTGACTGGATTTTGAGCTTAAGCGCTTCAAGCGTTGTTGTTGAGATATTGAATATAACTGGAAGCGATTTGAATGGAAGCGTGATACTGACAAGCGCAATGAGCAATAATTTTGAGGTTGAATTTATAGAGCCCATCACTATTCCTGTGCCTGTACCCTCGCCAGTTCCTGTGCCCGTAGGAGGGGGTGGAGGCTCTACAACAGAAAAGCTTGTGTCATTAAAAATAATTAATCCAGGGCCTGTTTCTACAAAAAGAGGAGAGATTATAACCTTGCCTATTGAAATTTTCAATGACGGCTCTACAACTCTTAGCGGTATAGATATAAGCAGCCTGATTGTAAAAGACGGGAAAATCAGGGAGGAATTTAACATAAGCCTTAGCAAGAGCCATATTGAGAGTCTGGCAAGCGGTGCGCGCGAGAATTTAACATTGACAGCGAATGTCGGATTTGAGCTTGGGCTGTTTGAGATAACTGTCAATGCGAGTGTTAAAGAGCCGAAGTACTATGATTGGGGCAAGATATTTATTAATTTTGAGGAAGGAGAGACAGTCATTGAGAAATTAGTGTTTACAGAGGAATTTATTGTTGAGAATCCAGAATGCGCAGAAGTCAAAGAGCTTGTTGACGAGTCCCGCGAATATCTGGCAATAGGAGACTTTGATTCTGCCAGGGTTAAATTAGATGAGGCGATAGATGCCTGCAAAGAAGCAATTTCTAAAAATTCTTTCTTTTCAGGGACAAGGCTGAAAGCCAAATTCCAGGATAGGATATTTATTTATCTATTGATTGCTACGATATTGTCTGTTGTCTTGGGATTGTCTTACTATATTTATAGGCGACGGGCGCTTAAGAGCGCTTTGGAAGAGGTTAGCAAGATGAGTTTTGAAAAGACTTAGAAAATTTAATACACTATGAAGCAGATGATAAAATTTAGAGATGAAGAAAAGGCATTGGTTATAGAAAGAAAAAACTCAAAGAAAGTTTTATAATCCAATTTGATTAAATAATATGTGATAAAAGAGAGGGAGAATGAAGCATAAAACCAAGAATTTAGGAAAAGGCGATATTAAAGACAAGAAAGAGAGCACGCATAAAGAATCTCATAAGAGCCATGAAACTCGGAAAGATGAAAAGCATAAATTAAATGAGCATGTAAAACATCATAAAAAACATGAAAAAGAGAAACATAATGAGCATAAGCGCCACAAAAGTAGTCATAAAATAAAAAAGCATGAATTAAATGAGGGTTATGACGAGGACTTATTGAGAAATAAGATTTCTGATTTAGATAAAGAGGGTTATGATAATGTTAACGAGGATTTTAGCGCTGATACAGAAGAGATAGAGAATGACGAGAGCAGGGTTTTTGACAGCAAGGATGATATGGAGAAAGAAGATACGGGAGAGGACGAGATTAGTGATATTATTAGCAGAGAGCCAATTAAGCCTGATGAAACAGAGACAGGGAGATATCTAATTAACGAGCATAAAAAAATGACGGAGAAGCCCGAGATTGAGGAAATTTTTAGCAAAGATGAAAGGCCTAATAGTGCAGAAATAAAAAGATACTTTGAATTTATTTCTAAGATGAAAAGAGAGATTGCAAAGGCAGTTACAGGACAGGAGAAGATTGTAGATAGTTTGATAATGGCTTTGCTTTGCGACGGGCATGTTTTGCTTGAAGGCGTTCCTGGAATTGCCAAGACGCTTTCCATAAAGACTCTTGGAGAGGCAAGTGGATGCAGTGTCAAAAGAATACAATTTACAGTTGATTTATTGCCTACGGACATAACAGGCATAACTACTTATACTCCTGGAAAAGGATTTGAGACAATTAAGGGGCCTATTTTCTCCAATTTTGTAATTGCTGACGAGATTAATAGAAGTCCGTCGAAAACACAATCTGCTTTAATTGAGGCAATGCAGGAGATGCAGGTTACAATAGGGAAAGAAACTTTTAAACTGCCAAGGCCTTTTTTCGTGATGGCAACCCAGAATCCATTAGAACAAAGCGGAGTTTATACCCTGCCAGAAGCGCAAATAGACAGGTTTCTCTTCAAGTTGATGATGGAATATCCAGAATACAGCGAGGAGAAGAAGATAATGGAAGAGAACATAACATTGAAGAAATTTGAGGAGTTTGGTATAAGGGCGGTAGTTTCGCCAAGCGATATTTTAAAGATGCAGAAGCTGACTAAAAGGGTTTATTTGGACGATAAAGTAAAGGGATATATTCTCAACATTGTGAAGAGAACAAGAACAAGGAATTTTAAGTTCGGAGAGTATATAGAGTGGGGCAGTTCGCCGAGGGCGAGCATAGCACTTTACATAGCTTCTAAGGCAAGGGCTCTGATGAACAGAAGGAATTTCGTAATTCCATCTGATGTTAAGGCGATAGTGCATGATGTAATGCGGCATAGGATTATTCTGAATTATAAGGCAAGGGCGGAGGGGGTTGATAGTGATAAAGTAATAAATGAGATTTTGGCTGTGGAGAATATTTAATGGTAGAAATTAACGAAGATTATTTGGCAGGAAAAATTGAGGATTATTGTGGAAGATCGCGTTCTGATTTAGAGATATTTGTTTCTCTTGCTGGTAAAAAGGATGCAAGAAAATATGAGAAAATTGATTATGAAGCGCTTCTCTCCCATTTTATTGGACTTATAAAGACTTTAACTTTAATTGAAGCTTATGACGAAAGTTTTGATAGGGAAAGATTTCATGATGTGAGATTTCATTTTGAAGATTATGTATCAAAGGCAAGGGGAATACTTATCGACTTGTTAATGAGCAAGAAATAGAAATGTTTATTACATAAGATGCTTACTTAAATAAAAGAGGGAGAGCGTTTGAATTTTATTTTATTATTCCCTTTCCATTACAGATATGACATTTTGAATCTTCTTTGGCACTTGTGCAACTACAACTAGGATCACTATACTCACCGTAACCTGGTTGAATAGAAGTATCGTATCCATCACCCTTACATATTGAGCATTCAGGGTCTGGCTTTAAAGTATAAGATATTCTTATTCGTCCTTCTCCTTCGCATCTTGAACATTCTTTACGTGATCTAAATAATTTGTCAAAGATTGTTTCCCAAAAACCACTATAAGGGTTATAATTTGATAATTCATGTTGTTCAATAATTCTATCTTCAAAGCCCATATAGTATTTATGATATTAACATATATATTTTCTTATTACTCGTTCACGAAACATTTTTTAATAGAGTTGTTTGTGTTATAATAGAGATAAGAGGGGAATATGATTGGGCAAAAATTAAATGTTGATGTTCCAGGGGCTATTACTGAATTTGAGGATGCTGCGAAGGAATTTGAATTAAAAGAAAAATTGTATAGGATTATTTTCAGGGGAAAGGGCATGGAGTTTGATAAATACAGGGATTATGCGCCTGACGAAGATGCGTCTAATATAGACTGGAAGGCGAGCTTAAGGTCAAATAAATTAATTGCCAAGCAGTATATAGAAGAGAGAGAGCTGAATATTATTTTTATTTTTGATGTCAGCGAGAATATGCTGCTGGGCTCTGCAGATAAATTGAAATGCGAGTATGCTGTTGAAGTATTTGCGGCATTGGCGCATCTGATAATAAGCTCAAATGACAGGGTCGGCGTTGTTCTTTTTAACGATGGGATAAGGAATTATATACCTCCCAAAGGGGGAAATAATCAGCTTTTTAATATTGTTGACATCTTGTCAGATCCTTCTACATACAGCGGAGGCTCGCGAGTTGATAAGTTATTGAAATTTATTCTGGCGTATTTAGGAAAGAATGTAGACGCAGTTATTTTTATTTCTGATTTTATCAGGATGGATGAGCGAGTTTTGAATGATTTATTTTTGGTTTCTAATAAGTTTGAGAGCGTTGCAATAATGGTAAGGGATATGCTGGACAAAACTTTCCCTGAAATTGACAGGGAAATAGTTATCGAGGATCCTATTACTAAGGAGCAGATTCTTATAAATCCAAAGATGATTAAGGGAATATACGAGAAAAGCGCCCTGGAAAAAGAAAGAATTGTCAAGGGTATTTTTAGAAAAGCAAATATTGATCTTTTGGAATTGATGACAAACAAGCCATTTGCTTTTAATCTCGCGGGATTTTTGAGCGAGAGGGTGAATATGGCGAAGAGGATACGGAGATAACAAAATGGTGATAGTAAAAAGAAAGAACAAATGGGTATTATTGACTAAAGATAAAAAGAAAAAGCTTGGAGAATTTAGGACGTATAAGGCTGCCTTGAAACGCGAAAGGCAGATAATTTTTTTCAAATATAATTATAAGTAGTTGTTTGCATTTTGCATTTCTTTACTTTTATGACAAGACAAGCAAAGAAAACACAAACTTAATAAGGTTACAAGGGCATATTTTAACATAAAAAGATGGTGTCAATAAGCTTTTTGTATCCGAGATATTTGTTTTTTTTATTTCTAATTCCTTTATTTATTCTTATACATATTATCACTTTGAGAGCTTCAAGGACTACTGCCCTGAAATTTGCGAATTTTGAGGCAATTGCCCGCATCAAGGGAGTTGATTTCTTGTCTAAGAATATTATAACTTTGTTTTTGAGCATTCTTATAGCTTTTTTATTAGTCATGGCTATTTCAGGATTGACTTTGCATACGACTATTAAAGCAACCGACTATTCTTTTGTTATCGCGTTGGATAGCTCAGAAAGCATGGGAGCTAATGACTTGCTGCCAAATAGGATGGAGGCTGCTAAAAGGGCGGCTGTTGCTTTTATTGACGCACTTCCTATAACAATAAGAGTTGGAATTATTTCTTTTTCAGGGAATGCAATTATAGAGCAGGACCTGACTGAAAGCAAGGCCGCCATGAAGAGCGCTGTAAATGACGTGCAGATTGGTGAGATATCAGGGACAGATATTTACGAGGCAGTTATTACAGGAACAAATTTGTTGAGCGCTGAAAGCACAAAGGCGATTATTTTATTGAGCGACGGGCAGATAAATGTCGGGGTAATTAATGATGCAGTAGTTTATGCTAATGAAAATGATATTGTTGTGCATACGATTGCTATTGGAACAGAGGCAGGAGGGGAAACTTCATACGGATTGTCAAAATTAGACGAGGATTCTTTAAAAGCGCTTTCTTATAATACAAACGGGCAGTTTTTCAGGGCCTTGGACGAAAATGAGCTTTCTAATTCTTTTAATGACGCGCTTGCAAAAACAGAGAGGAAAGTAGGGATTAATCTTTCCAATTATTTGCTTATTGCTTCTATTTTGCTCTTTGCCTTTGAGTATTATTTGATAAACAGCAGGTATAGGAGATTGATTTGAGAGTGGGACTTAATGATACTTTATATTCAATTTGAGGGCCCGAGCTTTTCTTCAAGAGCCTCTTCGTTTTCTTTATCCTCTTTTACTTCTTGGAGGGCCTTTTCATTTTCTTGATTCTTGGGAAGTTTTATAGCATAGGGCTGCTTTTTGTAATTAGCCCTCATAGAATTAATGTCTTCTTTTATTCCTGTATACATTCTCTCGCCTAAGCGGCAAAAACCTTCTCCTGTGCGCATGAAAAAATTACAGCCTGTTGTGGCGACTATTCCTACAAGCGCGGCATGTGTTAAAATTTTGTATTTCATTTTTCTTATTATTGTTGTTACTTTATAGTTTATAAATGTTTCTGGTTGATAAGATTTATTAACTTTCCAGAGATTTTATGAGCTTTGCACCATTTGCTATTTCTTGAGCTAATTCAACGATTTTAAAAGGGTCGCCGTAATATTCGTTGACCGTCTTTATTACTGTTTCCCTAAACGCTTCTAATTTTATTATTTCTTCTTTATTCTTGCTTATTTCAGCGAAAGTGTAGGCTTGCCTGAATATTCTTTGTAATTCTTTGTACGCATCTCTTATTTTTTCCTCGTCTACCTGGGAGAGCTCATTTGCTATTTTGTCTGCTTCTGGCAGATGAGGAAGCGAGAATCTTGGAGATTGTTTTTCCAATGCTTGTTGAGACTTTTCCCGCGTTTGAATTATTTGAGGAACTATAGGCTTGATTTCTTCTTTTTCTTCCAATATCATGTCTTTTAATTTTGGATGTTCTTCGTTGATTATATCCTCGAGTTCGTTCAGGAGAATTCTTATTCTATCTCTGTTCACTCTCTCGCCTGAATACAATATCTCGAGCATTTTCTGGCAGAATACTGCTAATCTATTTTTCTTCTTTTCCTTGAAAATGCGCACCATCTCAGAGTAATCCAGACCTACATTTAACTTGAAATTTTCAAGAAAGAAATTCCTGGCGAATAAGTCAATTGAATTTAGCAGAATTTCGGGAGATTTTCCTGAATTTTTCAATTCATTTAATTGCCTTTTTAGGAAATCTTCCTCTTCTTCCTCTATTTCTTTTATGCTGACTTTTTTCTTTAGCTTCCTATTCACGAAAAATAGAGTTATTATGGCGATTAAAAGAACTAAAGAAAAAGCCCCTAATAATATTATTTTTGGAGTTAGGAATGAGCTTATATTTAATGCCATGATTTACCTCTTTAAAAGATATACATTTATTATATATAAAAACTTACTGATTCAGACTGCCAATTAGCTTAAGCGAGAAAAGTATTTAAAAATAAATTTCTTATGCTTTTTATGAAAATTAAAAAGAGGATGAAGAATCTGCTCATTGTCGCTATAATTATTTCATTTATTATAATAGTTATTAATTTTTTGATATATAACTATTATTTATCTCTATTCAAATCAATTAGCGCCAGTGCGAGTAATACAGGCAGTCTCTCTTTTAGTGTAGAAGGTGATACGATTTCGCCTTTAATCAGCATAACTGATCCTGAAAATACGACTTATACTTCTCATAGAACTAAATTGGATTATACTGTTTCTGATGATGCTTCTCTAAACAGCTGTTGGTATAGCCTAGATAACGGAGTGACGAATACTACAATAACTTGCGGCAATAATGTTAGCGGAATCACGAGCAGCGCAGGAAGCAATACTTGGATAGTCTATGCCAATGATACGTCAGGGAACCGAAACTCAAGCTCTGTAACATTTTCCGTATCTATTCCAGCATCTCCTGCTCCGGCTGCTGCAGCGGCTGGCGGGGGAGGGGGCGGAGCAGCTGGTATTGCTGCTACTAAGGAATTTGATGTGACACCTACAGAGCTTAACCTATTTTTGATTCCGGGTGAAGAAACTGACAGGGAAATAAAAGTTGTTAATAGAGAGAAGAGCAGTTTGATTATAAACATAGAAATAACAGGCATAAATGATATAGTTAAATTAAATACTAATCAATTAGTGTTGTCTCCGGGTGCAGAGCAACGCGTTCTTTTGACTGTTAAGGCGCCGGAATCAGGCATTTACGCAGGGAGGATAATATTTAAATCCGGAGAAACGAGAAAAGAGGTATTTGTCTTAGTTAACGTCCGCAGCGAAAAGAAATTATTTGATGTTTCTATAACCCTGCCTGAATCTTATAAAACTATTTATCGCGGGCAGGATTTGAATGCCTTTATTTCTTTATTGCAGATAGGTCCTCCAATAGGCACAGATATTACTATTGCCTATCTAATAAAAGATTTTAATGGGAATACAATATCTAAAGAAAGCGAAACATTATTTGTATATGAGGCTAAGAGTTTTGTCAAAGAATTTCCTGCTTCTAATCTAAAAATTGGCGATTATATTGCGGGCATTGAAGTAACATACCCTGGAGGATTTGCTACATCAAGTACACACTTTAGAATCATAGAAAAGAGAGTCGACTTCCAGTTTATTGTAATTATAATAATCGCTATTTTAGCTATTATTATAATAATATATTCAATATTAAGATATAAAAAAGCTGATAAGTATATACATTTGAGGAAAAAATGAAGAATATTTTGTTTGTTATATTTGTTATAATTTCTTTTACTCTTGTAAATGGAGAGTTAAACAGGAGAGATTTTGATGTTAGTGCTCCAATCATAAAATCTGTTCTAAAAGATGGAGAATCTGTTATTAATCCGATAAACATTATTAATTACGAAAGAAAGCAGAGATTTAACATTAGTCATTATTCTGATGGCAATTTTGTCTCTATTGAAAATGATGATTTTGTCTTAGATGCAAACAGGGGTGGAACTTTTAACATTATATTCAACAGCAATTATTATGGTCCAGGTATATACGTCGGAGAGGTTTTTGTTTTAGGGGAGAAAAATTCCATAAGTATCCCTTTTATATTTGAGGTGGAAACGCATTCCGTTAACTTTGATGTTTCAGCCGAAATGGCTCCAGGATTGGCTAATATAGCTCCTGGAAATGATTTTATAGCTGACGTTACAATCTATAATTTCGGCTCTGAGGATGGCGACGGCAGTTTGCATTATATGATTAGCGACCTAAAGGGAAGAATAATTATTTCAGAATTTCAAAATTTCAGCATTGGCAATAAATTACAAATTACTAAAACATTTCCTATTCCAGAAGATATTGCCCCCGGGGATTATGTTTTCTCTGTTTCTGCTAGCGATAAAAATCTTAATTCTGTCGGGACTAGTTCTCTATTATTCAATATTTCAAAAGAAATAGCTACAAGCCCGGAGACTAAAGACTTTTTTAATTATTATCTGAACTTTGCTCTGGGGATTATATTTATTCTGATTGTTGCTTTTTTAGTTATAAATTATTATTGGAACAAGAAACTTATTGTTACATCAAGACAATGGAAAAAAAAGCTTATTGATGTGAAGAAGATTAAGGGCGATGTTAGTAAAAAGATAAGCAAGCTGGAATATAGCAGGAGTTTACTAGAAGTGGCTTATAATAAGGGCTATATAAAGAAAAGGTCGTATAACGAAGGCAAGCAGGAGATTAATTCACTTATACATAAATTAAAGAAACGTTTATAAATACTTTAATTCTATAAGAGTTATGAAAAAGAGGGTTAAGAAGAAACTTCCTGATAAGAAATCTATTCTTACTACTGCAATTAGGGATTTAGAAAATGAAATAAATAGACTGGGAAGGGAAAGGTCCTCTTTGAAGCAGGAACTTCAAGGGGTTTATTCTGCTATTAATGTTGACCACGATAAAGAAAGAGAACTCCAGCAAAAAATTGCAGGCCTGATTGAAAAGGAGGCCAAACTCAACCAAAAGAAAAAAAATCTACAGGTCAAGATTGAAAGTGTTTCTGACAGACTTAATAAAATCTCAAAGATAAAATCAGAGATGGCTGATGTTTGAGATACGAATAATCTCTGATTATGAAAATAATTATTAATAATTCCGGAAAAAGGAGAGTATTGCGTGTTATAAAAACAGGATTTTTTTCCAGAGTTTTAGGATTGATGTTCAAGTCAAAGAATGCAGATAATTTATTGTTTGAATTTGAGAAGAATGTAAAAATTCCTTTTCATTCCTTATTTGTGTTTTTTCCTTTTCTTCTTTTATGGCTCAATTCAAAGAATAAGATTTTAGAGGCAAGAATAGTTAAGCCGTTTTGTTTTGGCATCAAGCCAAAGAAAAGCTTTAGAAAGGTTATTGAGATGCCCTTTAATTCAAAGAATGTGAAAATAATTGAATTTTTTATTCTAAGAAATAATCTTCGTGATGATTTTTAGATGACATATCTTCATATTTACCTATTATTGCATCCGGATATTTTTGGTTATATGCCTCTTGCGCAAATTCTTCGGCATCTTCTTCTCTGCAAAATCCGTATTCAATACCGCCATGCTCAAGATTTAACATTCTTTCTTTTGAGCTATTTGTTGATATGACGTATGTATCTGCTGTCAGCTGTTCTATGATTTCTTTATTACTCAAGGCGAATATATAATATCCCAGCCATCTGGATGCTTTTTCATTACCTTTTGACAGCTTATAAATTCGGTAGAATTTCTCCCAATTAACAGACCTTATTTGGTTTTTTCCATCATATTTCACTAACTCTGATAATTCAGGGATATTTTGTTGCATTAGTCATTCATGAGAATTTCATTTTTAAATGTTTTTCTTATGGTTTTTCGTCGAGAAAGGAAAGATTTATATATTTATTATTTATTATAATATTAAAATTTTAAAAGGAGGTTGAGATGGGAAAAGTTATTGTTAAGAATGTAGTGAAGAGAAAGCCCGGCTATCTTTACTATGTCGACGGACACGGGAATGTATGCGAAGCAAAAATGTCTCGTGGCGGACGAAAGAAAAAGAAGAGATAAATTTCAGATTTGTTGCTTTTTGTTTTTTTATTTTGTAGTATGAAGATTTTGTAGTATGAGGAATTGTTTCAGGATATGTTTATATATTAATTTTTGCAGAGAAATTTATGATTTTAGGAATCGAATGCACTGCTCACACTTTTGGAATTGGAATTGTTAATAATAGAAAGATATTAGCAAATGTGAGGGATATGTATGTTCCTTCCAGCGGCGGGATTGTGCCTAATGAGGGAGCTATGCATCATAGAGAGGTTGCCGATAAAGTGTATCGAGAAGCCATAGATAAAGCTGGAATTAGCGAGAAAGATATTGACGCTATCGCAATTTCAAATGCGCCCGGCTTAGCTCCTTGCCTGCATGCGGGGATGGAATTTGCTTTGCGAAAAGCTAAAGATTTGAATCTGCCTTTAGTTGGAGTTAATCACTGCATTGCTCATTTGGAAATTGGGAGAAGCATTGGAGCTAAAGACCCTGTTTTGCTATATGCTTCTGGAGCTAATACGCAGATTATTGCTTTCGCGTCTGGAAAATACAGGGTATTTGGAGAGACTTTGGATATTGGGGTTGGGAATTTTATTGATAAATTTGCCAGATATGTTGGAATGGGATTTCCTGGAGGACCTAAGATAGAAAAAGAAGCTATTGGTGGGAATTATATTGAACTGCCTTATTCTATAAAAGGAATGGATGTTTCTTTTTCTGGAATGCAAACTAAACTACAGCAACTTTACGATAAGGGAATTTCCTTAAAGGATTTGGCATTTTCATTGCAGGAGACTGCTTTTCCAATGCTTGTTGAGGCAGCAGAAAGGGCGATGGCTCATACAGGAAAAAATGAATTGGTTTTGGGAGGGGGAGTTGCGTGCAATTCTCGGCTGCGAGAAATGTGCGAAATTATGTGCATGGAGAGGGGCGCCAAATGTTTTTGCCCTGCTAATGAATTTCTTACGGACAACGGGGCTATGATCTCATATACTGGAGAGATAATGTTCAATGCGGGAATTTTTAGCCAGCCTGATAAGATTGAGATTAAGCCGAGGGAGAGGACTGATGAGGTTCTTGTTGAATGGCGCTAAAAGGATAACAAAAATGCTTAAAAATACATGGATAATCTATAAAATATGAAAAATCTTGAAGAAAAGTTATCCTCTGATTTTTTAAACAAAGCAGTTGATTTAGTTAAAAGCAGACTTTCAGAGATTCAGAGACGCCTTAAAGAGGGCTATACAGTGAGATATATTGTAAAAAATATTTTTAATGGAGAAATAAATATTGCTAAGGTTAGATTAGCTTATAAAAAATTGACTGGAAATACATTGAAAAGATATAATATATCGGATAAATATCAAGAGCCTGCCGAGGCTGAAACTACTCAAATTTCAGAAAAACAAAATGATAATTTTGAAAGAAGATATATAGAGAGCATGGGAAGGCTTTTTGATTTGGAGAAATTTAAAGGGAAGTCATTAGACTTTATTCCCGATGGCCTAATTGATGATATCTTAATACATCTTCTAACAGAGTAAAGCCAAAAGGTATAATTTTATTGATTGATTACAGAAGCGTAAGATACTCTTTAATCTTTAGGATATATAATCTTCAACAAATTTAATAACTGGTAGTTATCTCCCATGTTTGTGCTTATTCCTGCTCTTTGGGCAGGAGTTCTCCAAATTTTTTCATGCTCTAATCTTTGCTTGTCAATAAAGTTATAGTAAATATCTCCTAAATTGAAAAGTGCGGTTGCTCCTTCAAATGACTTATGTCCTCTTCCATTGTTTTCTAGTTTTCTGCTGTATTGGTGGTCTCTTTCAATGCAATTATTGTTGTGTTTGAACTTGTATTTCTTGCACGCAATGGGAACTCCATGGATTAAAGTCGCAACATTGTAAAAGAATTTATTAAATCCTTTTTTGTAATGCGCAAGCTTATCACTTGTAAAGCTAAATTTCTTTCCTTTCTTTTTTGAAATAATAAACTGGCTGTAGCATCTTTCTTTGATGTCTCTATAAACCTTTTTAGCACCTTGCTCATATGTTCTATTTCTCGACGAGAATGCGTTTATTCTGAATTTTGTTTTTCTGTCTTTGCTTACCCATCTGTAACATTTCTTTTTTTTTCACTTTAAAAACAAATTCATCATTGTTTATCTTTCCACTTAATTGAGGAATTTGTTTTTTGTTAAATCCATCAAAAGAATTGCTATATTTTTTCATCCAGTTATAAACACTTACTCCACTTATCTCTGCTTTATTGTACTCATGGAAATGCTTACTCACTTCTTCATAAGACATACCTCTTTTTTTACAGCTTAAAGCTTCTGCAATTATTTCTGGAGAATGCTTCATCTTCCAAAAAGCATCATGAGGAACAAATCTCTTCTTGCACAGATTACACTTATATCTTTGCGTTAGGCCTTTTTTATTATGATGTTTTCCAGCGCGAACAATATTTTCAGACGATTTACAGAATACACATTGCACCATATCTCACCTCCCTAAATGAAAAGGAAGTGAATTATTTAAATATATCCCAAAGACTTAATAGAACCGAAGCGTAAAAAGATTTATAAACTATTATTTTAATCATATTTTAATTAAACCAATGAAGTTTATACTGAGGAAATGACAGACTTCTATAGAATCGTTGAAGAAGCCAGAAAGACCGGCAAAATTGATAAAGGTACTAATGAAGTCACCAAGGCAATTGAGCTCGGAGCAGCGAAGGTAGTATTTTATGCTGCAGACGTTTCTCCTAAAGAGATTGTTGCCCATATCCCTATTTTATGCAAGGAAAAAGGCATTCCATGCATTCAGGTTGATTCCAAGCAGAAACTTGGGATTGCAGCTGGGATTTTAGTTGGAACAGCCTCTGTTGCCATTATTAATGCAGGCTCTACAGACAAAGATATTGCGCATTTGAAGGGCAAATAAATTTTTAATTTTGAAAAATGACAAAACAAGATTTGAAGAAAATTGATGGAAATTCATTGGATGAAATAGCTAGATTTTTAGGAGTTCATTTTGATGACGAAACTTATAAAGAATTTGATAGACTTAGAAGATATTCAGACTATAAAGTCATATCTATTATGGAAAGTGATTTAATATGGGCATCTAAAATATGTAACAGCTCTTCCGAAGCTATTGAATTCGCTAAAAGTAGTAATTTAGATCCAAGAAGTCGAAAGCACAATGAAAGAGTAGTTTTCTGCGCATACGATAAGGAAGGAAATTATATAGGTGGATTAGAGTCTCTCTAAATGAAAAATGGCAAAGCAACAAAAGAATATTAAAGATAAAACTTCAGAGGGAAAGAGCAGTATTGAGAGATTTACAAGTGGGGAAGCTGTAAATGCCCTTGTCGAGGAATTTATTGGAAGAACAGGAGGAAGGGGGGAGGTGACGCAGGTAAAGGTAAAAGTTTTAGACGGCAGAAATAAAGGCAAGAGCATGAGAAGGAATGTCAAAGGGTCTGTAAAGATAGGAGATTTAGTCACATTAAGAGAGACGGAGATTGAGGCGAGAAGGATTAAGGGCATGATAGGGAGGAGCATGTAAGATGACTCAAAGATTAAAGACAAAATCTAATGTGGATTATCGTATCAGGTCTATTAAATTAGAAGCGGATGTTTTAATGAGATTATCAGGAGAATCTTTTGATGATATAAAGGGCCCTATAGAAAAATTTCTATCAGAGGAATTTAAGGATTTTTTAGAGAGAGAATGTGAGATGACTTATGAAGTTAAATATAAACCGCCTCTTTATAGCAATTATAATGGTGATCTTGAATGTTCGGTGAAAATTAATATGAGGAAAAGATAAAATGGTTAAATGCGTGTTTTGCGGGAAGGACGAGTATGCTTTTAAGGGGCTTCATTTAATCAGGAATGACGGAACAATTAATTATTTTTGCTCAAGCAAATGCAGGCTGAATGCCCTGAAATTAGGGCGCGATAGACGAAAAGTTAGATGGACTGAGGCTTTTAAGGATAAGAAACGATAGTCTTTAGTTTAAGCTTAAACTTATTTTAATTGCCAAATCTACTTTGTCCATAATATCTTTATCTAATGATGATATTTTCTTGATAATTCTAGACTTGTCAATAGTTTTTATTTGATTAAGTAATATTGTTGAATCTTTATTTAGCATTGAATTTTCTTTGTGCAAGAAAACATTTGTTGAATATTCCTTTTGGTAAGTTTTAGATGTTATAGGAGCAACAATTGTAGTTGGAGAATATTTATTGTAAATATCGTTTTGAATGATTAAAGCAGGTCTTATTCCTCTTTGTTCACTTCCTTTAACTGGTTCAAAATTAACAAGAACAATATTTCCCCTATTAATTTCCATCCTCCCATTCCCAATCAAAATCCTCGTCAATAATCTCAAATTCTTTTGTTATTCTTAGACTTTCTTCTGCTGTTTCTTTAGCCCCCTCAATCATTAAATCAATATTTCTTCTCTTTTGTTCTTCTATTTGTTTCATCATTTTCACTATTATTTCTTCGTAAGTTTCTTTGCCTGTTTCTTTCATCTTCTCCAAAGATTTTTTTACATTTTCATTAATTTGGATTGTTGTTACCATAATGCTATAGAATGACTATAGTTTATAAATATTATGATTTTTCGCATTTTTGCTGATATAATTTCCTTTCAAAAATTTCATTGAAACCCTGCTTTATCGTCGATAAAGTGGGGTAAAGGTTTATAAAGGAAGTTTTGTTTTTTTATTTTATGTCTGACAGAAAGGATTATTCCGCAGAGAAGATTCAAGTATTGGAAGGATTGGAAGCAGTCCGCAAACGCCCGTCAATGTTCATAGGTAGTACCGGTAAGAGCGGATTGCATCACTTAGTTTATGAAGTAGTTGATAATTCTGTTGACGAAGCAATGGTCGGGTATTGTACAGAAATTGAGGTGACATTGAATAAAGACGGGAGCGTAAATGTTATTGATAATGGAAGGGGCATTCCTGTTGACGTGCATCCTGTTTATAAGAGGCCTGCTTTGGAAATTGTTATAACTAAGTTGCATGCCGGCGGAAAATTTGACAAGGGAGCGTATACTGTATCAGGAGGATTACACGGCGTTGGGATAAGTGTAGTTGCTGCCTTATCTAAACATATGGAAGTTGTCGTGAAAAGAGGCGGGAAAAAATATAAGCAGGAATATAATATTGGAAAGCCTTTATACGATGTCAAGGTTGTTGGAGAAGCTTCTAAAGATGAGAAAGGAACAGAGGTTACTTTCCTTCCGGATGATAGCATTTTTTCCGTTACTAAATTTGATTTTTCTGTTTTAGAAACAAGATTCAGAGAGATTGCTTTTTTGAATAAAGGATTGAAGATAATTTTAAAAGACGACACAAGCGGAAAAAAAGAGATATTTTGTTATGAAGGAGGCGTTGTAGAGTTTGTTAAATGGCTTAACAAATCTAAAGAGGCCTTGCATAAGCCTATTTATTATCTGAAAGAGGACAGCAATGTTGTTGTTGAGTGCGCTGTCCAGTACAATTCTGGCTATCAAGAGAATGTTTTGGGATTTGTGAACACTATTAATACTGTAGAGGGCGGCACCCATATTATTGGCTTTAAGACTGCTTTAACAAGGGCAATTAACGATTATGCAAATAAAAATAAACTATTGAAAGATGGAAATTTAACCGGAGACGATGTTCGCGAGGGATTGACTGCTGTCATCTCCACTAAAATTCCTGAACCGCAATTTGAAGGGCAGACGAAAACTAAGCTTGGGAATAGCGAAGTGAAAGGGATTGTTGATAAAATAAGCATGGCTGCTCTTTCTGAATTTTTTGAGGAGAATCCTCCTATTGCGAGAAGGATTGTTAATAAGGCTTTAGAATCACAAAAAGCCAGAGACGCTGCTAGGAAGGCTAAAGAATTAGTCAGGAGGAAAAGCGCGTTTGGGGGAGGTGGCCTGCCTGGAAAATTAAGAGATTGTGCAAATAAAAAAGCAGACAATACAGAATTATTTATTGTTGAGGGCGATAGCGCGGGGGGTAGCGCAACTCAAGGAAGAAATAAAGAATTTCAGGCGATATTGCCTCTGAAAGGAAAGCCATTAAACGTGGAAAAGGCAAATCCTGTCAAGGTTTTAAGCAATGAAGAAATATCTGCTTTAATTACTGCTATTGGAACAGGGATTGGTGAGCAGTTTAATCTTGAAAATTTAAGATATTCTAAAATAATCCTTATGAGTGATGCTGATGTTGATGGCGCGCATATCAGGACTTTGCTGTTAACATTTTTCTTTAGATTTCTGCCAGAATTAGTCAAGCAAGGCCATATTTACATTGCAGTTTCTCCCTTATACAGAGTAAGAAAACGAGGAGATCATTATATTTATTCTGATGAAGAATTAAAAGAAATGAAACAAAAACTTGGCCAGAATATTGATGTTCAGAGATTTAAAGGTCTTGGTGAAATGAACTCAGAACAATTATGGGAAACAACAATGAATCCAAAAACAAGATTGCTAAAAAAAGTTACAATAGAAGATGCAGCTGTAGCTGATCAAATATTCTCTCAATTAATGGGTGATGACGTTGAAGCAAGGAGGCAATTCATTGCAGAGCGAGCGCATGAAGCCCAAATAGATATTTAAAATGGAAGATAAATGTATATTTTGCAAGATTATTAGGGGAGAATTAGATTCCGCTAAGATTTGGGAAGATAAAGATTTTTTGGCAATTTTAGATATAATGCCAAATACTAAAGGGATGACTTTAGTATTAACAAAAAAACATTACGATTCTTATGTGTTTGATATATCTGATAAAGATTATAATAAATTTATGTCAGCTACCAAAAAAGTATCTAGAATATTAGAAAAGGGATTAAATGTTAAAAGAGTTGCAATGGTTATGGAGGGAATGGGAATTAATCATGCACATATTAAACTTTATCCATTATACGGGGTGGATGAGAAATTTAAAGAAATGTGGGCTAAAGATAAAATATTTTTTGAGAAATATGAGGGTTATATCTCAACACAAACTGGAGAGAAAGTGGAGTTAAGTGAATTGAAAAGGTTAGCTAAGGAGATAACAAAATGAAAACTAAAAAAATATGCCCAAATTGTGGAAATAAATCAATGATATTAGAACAAAGCAGTTTGAACGATAATAAATTTCTAAGAACACCTTTAGTTTGCAAAGAATGTGGTTATATAGATATCATTATCGAAGAGGAGCAGGATTATCAAAAATTCAAATGACGCCAAAAACAATTGACGAAGATAAAATAGAAGAAGAAATTGAAGAGAAAGAAAAAGAAAGACGAAAGAAAAACATGATTGAAAAAGGCGTTCAAGGCGCTGAGATAGTTGACGAAATGAAAAAATCCTATATAGACTATGCAATGTCTGTCATAGTTCAAAGAGCCCTGCCCTCCGTAGAAGATGGTTTGAAGCCAGTCCATAGAAGAATTTTGCATACTATGAATTTATTAGGACTTGACCCATCCAAACCAACTATCAAGTCAGCTAGAATAGTTGGAGATGCAATGGGTAAATTCCATCCTCATGGAAATATAGCTATTTATGATGCATTAGTAAGAATGGCTCAAGATTTTTCTCTAAGATACCCCTTAGTTCATGGCCAGGGAAACTTTGGCAGCCTTGATGGAGACAGTGCTGCAGCAGATCGTTATACAGAGGCTAAACTAAGCAAGATTGCATTAACTTTATTGGATGATATTGATAAAGAGACTGTTAAGATGATGCCTAATTATGATAATTCATTGAAAGAACCAGAAACCTTGCCTGGAAAATTGCCAAATCTCTTGTTAAATGGCGCAACAGGAATTGCAGTCGGCATGGCTACGAATATTCCGCCGCATAATCTATCTGAATTATGCGATGCGATAATGGCCTATATAGACAATCACGAAATAAAAATTGAAGATTTAATGGATATTGTGAAAGGCCCTGATTTTCCAACAGGCGGATACGCAATGGGTCCTGGAATAGCAGAGATGTATAGGACAGGAAAAGGAAAAGTAATTATGAGGGCAAGAACAACAACAGAAGAAGCTAGGGGAAAAGAGCAGATAATTGTTACAGAAATTCCATATATGGTTAACAAGGCAGAGCTGATAAAAACTATAGCCCGATTAGCAAGCGAGAAAAAATTGCCAGACATTTCAGACATATGGGACGAATCTGCAAAGGGAAAAATAAGAATTGTTATTGAATTGAAGAAAGGCGTTGATTCAAAATATACGATAAACAAATTGTACAAATTGACTAATATGCAGACTAATTTTGACGCTAATGTCCTTGCACTAGTAGGCAAACAACCCAGAGTGCTGAATTTGAAAGATGTTATTGTAGAGTATGTTAAATATAGAAGATTGATTGTTACTAATAGAAGCAAGTTTGAATTGAAAAAAGCAGAAGATAGATTAGAGATAGTTTTTGGGCTTTTAATCGCTTTAAAAAATATAGATAATATTGTTGAGCTTATAAAAAAGAGCAAGAATGTTTCAGATGCGCAGGAGTCGCTTATGAAGAAATTTGATTTGAGCGAAAGACAAGCCAAGGCAGTTTTGGAGATAAAATTGCAGCAATTGACTTCTTTAGAGCATACAAAATTAAAGGAAGAAGAGCAAAAATTGAAGGAGACAATAGAATATTTGAAGATGATATTGGGTTCTGACAAGGAGATATTGAAGATTATCAAGAAAGAAATTAATGAACTGAAAAAAGAATATGGCGATGAAAGGAGAACGAGAATTATTAGAAAGATAGACGAAATATCAGAGAGTGACTTGATTGAGAAGAAGAATGTTGTTATTATGCTGACTAATTCAGGGTACATCAAGAGAGTTGACCTCAAGGTTTACAAAGAGCAGAAGAGGGGGGGTGCTGGCGTTATAGGGACTGACTTGAAAGACGAGGATTTTGTGAGAAAGATGATAACCTGTTCCACTCATGATTACTTATTATTCTTTACATCAAGAGGGCGCGTTTATTGGCTTAAGGCGCATGATGTTCCTTCAGCAGAAAGGCAGGGCAAGGGAAGAAGCATTGTCAATTTATTGAATTTAAGAGACGAGACGATGGCTAATGTGATGGCTATCACTAATTTTGAGTCAGGATATTTGATGTTTGCAACAAAGCAGGGGATTATAAAGAAATTGCCCTTGAAGGACGTTTCTAATCCCAGAAGCACTGGAGTCAGGATAATGAATTTACCTGCTGACGGGAGCGATGAGATAATCAATGTAAGCAGGGTTGAGGACAAGCAAGAAGTGTTACTTATTACAAAGAAGGGACAAGCCATTAGATTTAATTCTGACGATGTCAGGGCAATGGGAAGGGCGAGTTATGGTGTGAAAGGAATTTATTTGGCTAAAAATGATCTGGTTGTTTCTTTAATGGCTGTTCCAAAAGATGGAAAGACAACTGTTTTGACAGTTACTGAAAAGGGATTTGGAAAAAGGTCTAATATAGAAGAATACAGAAAGACCGCGCGGGCAGGAAAGGGCGTAATTAATTTAAAGACAAATGACAAGACAGGAAGTGTTATAGCATCTATTGCAGTAAATGACAAAGATTCTGTAATAATTACTACAACGAAAGGAAATATTATAAGAATTCCTATGCGGGATTTGAGGGTTATGGGGCGAGCGACTCAAGGGGTAAGAGTTGTCAAGCTCAAGGAAGGAGATAAGGCTGCTGATGTAGTTCGAGTTCCTGTAGTGATTGAGGATTCTCGTCTAGTTGATATGTTTAATAATTTTTAGATATTAATATGAATGGCTTTGTTTAATAAGTCTTTATTCTAGCCGACTTTTTTAACAGAAATATTATTGATTTTGTTCAATAGGCTTTCCCGAAGCCATTTTTAATAGCTTTGAGATTAATTCTTTATTATCAACTAAATCTCTATTTGAGACCCTTATTCTATACCTACCCCATTTCATATCATAATCCATTAAATCTAATCCAGCCTGTTCAATTAGTTCGTCCGTTTCTTCTGTTTCCTCTAATCTAAGCTCCATAGTAGTCTTTGTCTTTTTTGGACGGAAAATAACGAAGTTATCTGGCTGTCCATTTTTTGCTAAGCCAATATAGAACTTATTATACTTTAATTCGTACTCATTATCAAACTCCTTGACAATATTTAGTAATTTGTCTGCTAAAATAACAGTTTCTGGAGTCCCTCTTTTTTCCCAATAACTTCTATCTGTAACCTCTTTTACTTCGTCCTCTTCCTCTGAACCTAAACGGGTTTCATTCAAAACAATAGTAAAAGTAAGCCAGTGGTTATTTTGATGTTTATATGCTTCCATCTTTATAACAATAAGAGGTATTGTCCCATTAAGAAGATTTATTACGTTTAGGAATCTGTTTGTTATATCCTCTGCAATTATAACAGCACAATGGTCATAGTTTGGGTATCTTTTCCTTTCTATATCCCAATATTCAATTGCTCTGATAATATGGCTTTCATCAACTTTTCCAAGTTGAACTTCCACTTCATATCTTCTGTCTGATTCAGAATCTTGTAACAATAAGTCTAATCTTCCAGCTTTAGGATGTATTCTTTCTTTATCTTTTAGAATTAAATCTCCTAATCCTAAGATGGAGGGGTTCTCTGCTATAATTTCTTGAATCCATTTCTCATCTAAAATTGAATGATTTAACAGGCTTATCTTTTCTGGAATGATGAGGTTTATCTTTTCTTCCATTTAAAAAGAGGTTTTCTAAGAGTTTAAATATATTACTATTACCTTAACTATGTGTAAATTTTACTCCATAAATTTTGGAGTAATATCCCACTCAATTCTAGCCCTATTGAGCACATTGATATTGTGATTAATCCATCTTAATGTTTCTTCATTTGCTCTTGCAGAAGGTAGACGAGAATAAACTTTGTCTCCATGAATTGCTTTTTTACTATGAATTGTACATTCTGCTTTAACTCTAAATCTGTAATGCCGTTTATAACGTCTTGGATGTTCATCAGACTCTTTATTCATCCCTTTCCATGAAGGATAACCATCTTGCTTTCCATTCCATGCTGTTTTTCCAATTTTGCACTTGAAATATGGAGATCCTCCATTCTCAGATACTTTTTTGCAATTTTTCTTGCACCAGTATTTTGAATCCCCCAACCAATCATTAATCATAAAGTCTTCAGCAACTTTATCAACATTATTTTGCATGATAATGTTATCCTCTCCTTCTTTCAAACGGATATCAACTGCTGGAACAATCATACTCTTTATGCCTGTAGTTATATGATCTCTAAGATGGTCCCTTCTGCGTATTCTTTTCTTTGCTCTTATGCTGAACCATGAAGAGAAAAGTGTTGTTCTAATACCAGTCATATCTGTTGCAAAATCTTTTTCGATTGCTGATAAAGGTTTAGCACTTTCCTCTATTAATCTTTCTAAGATTATCTGTAAAGAGCTGTTTTCATTGTAATTGGCAAGAGTCTTAAAGCAAGGGATATCAACATAGATAATTCCAAACTTTCTAAGCAAAAGAAGAAATCCTCTTGCTCTTCTAACTGACAAATTTGGGAACTTCCTCCAAATCAGCAGGCATTGGATTATCATCTTCATCTTTTTTCCTTTGCAAACATAATTTGTCAGCCATCTGACAAATTCAAAGAAATTCAAGAATTCAGACTCTTGTACTTCATTATACAAAGCTTCATCTCTCGGCCACCTCTTTTTCTTTTTTCCCATAAGTTAGTATATGGTGCCCAATGGTTATTATGTTTTTCTATACTGCAATATATTTAATAAAAAATAGAAAATTATATATATCTATGGTGCCTAACAAATAATTTATAATCTATTCGATATAAGTATAATTATGGTGTTCATAAGAAAGAAAAAAGTTAAAGGCAAACCATATTACTATGTGGTTAAAAATAGCTTAATAAAAGGGAAAGTAAAACAAAAAGTAGTATGTTATATTGGAACAGCCGATACACTGCTTAAAAAGCTTAAAATTAAACATTAATTTTTACACATAGTTTATTACCTTGTAATTTTGTCCCACATCCAGCTATATAGTAAGATTTATAAATTCATGTTATATGTATATATATATAGATACCACGACTATTCTCGACAGGGTGTAGTTAAAGTGTCTAATACTCAAAAAAACGGACTGTGAAAGATGCTATCTGTAAGGTTACAGGTCTCTTACATGGGTTGATGGGGCATTGCCCACTATTCTTTCAATTTCTTTATATAAAACTTAAGAGATTCTAAATCTGGACATTCTTCCTTATAAAACTCTAAATCAAATTTTAAGGATCTTGCCTTTCTGCCTGCTGATGCTACAATGTCAGCCACTTTAATCATGAAACTCTGACTAGCATAAGAATGAGATGTCTGATATTCAATTTTATAAGCTTTTCCTAATTTTCTTAGGTAATTGATTACTTTTTCTATATCTAGGTAAGTTTCATGACAAACTACAACAGGATAAGTACATCTTTCTTTAGAATATTCCTTGAGGGCTATAAAATAAAGTGTTGCATAAATAATTTCTTTCCAATATCTTTTATTTTCTAAATATTTCCTCAAATCATTCCAATATTTAGATTTTAATCTAATGCATCTCATCCTTACTCTTTGCCCATTAAAATAATGAAGATAGCCTTCTATACTATTAAAGGGGAGTTTACTTCCTTTGAAATTATGTCTTAAAAACCGTGGGCGGTCTTTTTTTAATTTTCTAAAAAAATTAGTTAGTTCGTTAACTTCGATACTTATCATACCAACATAAATCTCTTCTGTTGGTTGCCCACTTACATCAATATAAAATATCAGGGAAGGTATTTTCATTAAGGACTGACAATTTTATAGTTTATAAAATCCATTATTCTAAATTAATATTTCCAATTATAATATCCTACTAATGTCTCATAACGAGGCTCGTAGTAATATGATTTGGAGTATGTGTTGAAACTATTGTCATAATCATGATAATTATAATATGTTTTATACCGCCAATTTGAATTTAGTGGATAGGAATATTTGTATAAAGGCGCGCGAGGATAAGACCTGTAATAATAATCACTATAATACGGGCTATAATCTTTCTCTATAATTGTTTTCCTTGTTGTTGAAAGATATACCTTTTCTGTTCCCCATGGATGATAATTTATGTAGTATTCTTTGTCGTAGGAATACGAGGTTTTTCTGTAATCATCATTATAATTGTTATAGCCATAGTCATGCGGAGGATAATAATAAGAATAGCCTGCTGACGCTAAATTAAGGGAAAATAGCGCTGCTAAGAGTATTACTGCAAAGAGACGCATTTTTTTATTCATGTATTTTAGTGCAAGTTTTTATATTTAAATCTTGTTTACTACTATTTAAGATAAAGATTAGATGGATTTAAATAATCTAAATAATATTTATTAAAATGCTGAAAAAGAGCGTGACAATTGAACTTGACGAGCGAGTTGTTTCAAGACTCCAAAAGAGAGCGAAGAGGAACATGCTTACTTTAAGAGAATTAGTGGAAGACATTGTGAGGAGAAGCGCTGTTTCTTCAAGTGAGATGTCAAGCAGCGGAGATTCTGACGACGCTCTTGTGAGCATATTCAGCAGAAAAATTAGAGGGAGAAAAAAGAAAAATTGAAAATGGCAGTAGACATAATTTTTATATCAGGAGGGCTTGGAGCATTAGGCGGATTGACAAGGGGAGTTATAGGTTTGCTTAAGGCTTTATCTCTTAGGAGAAGAATTATATGGAAATATTGGCTTATTACTGTCGTAATCGCGACTATAATAGGGACATTTGTCGGAGTTGTATTTGATTTTGATTATCGGCTTTCTTTGCTTGCAGGTTATGCTGGTTCTGACATATTGGAAGGAATTTACAAGAGCTTCAAGGTGCAGAAGGTTTATGTAAGAAAGAAATAATGCAAGATTTTTTTCCTAATAAGATTTAAAAATAGGCAAGATTAAATATTTTTAAGCTCCAATAGTTTAGTGGCTAGAACATGCGCCTGTCACGCGCAAGGCCCGAGTTCGATTCTCGGTTGGGGCGTCGTATGAAACGAACGTTTTAATAGAACGTGAAATAGAATCTGGAAAATACTCTTAGATTAATACACATAAATATTTATACACGTGATAATCATGTGATAAAATGAAAAAAGAAGATAAAAAACAAAAAATAACAAAATTTATTGGAAAATTGCTAATTTTCATATTTTCATATTTTGTATTTCTTGTCACTTTAGACTATATATCTCAAGGCGATGGAGTCTGGAATCTGCCAGAGGAAGAGATGCAATATCAAGGGCATGTTGTAGTGGAAGAGTTTAAAGGTAATTTTAAATGGGTTATGGAGAAAGCATCGGATTATACATCACCTGATTATTGGTTAAAGAAACTTGATAAATTTATAGAAAAGCCAGAGGCTATAAATCAACAAATGGAACCTACTGTTATGAATATTAATGCTGTTGTGCAAGTTACTGTAAAAAGAGGAAATGGAACTATAGAGAAAATACAATGAATAAATCTAAAATGTTTTAAATTGTTCTGAAATATACGCATCTCGGTTGGGGCGTTTTTCTTATTTTTATAAACGCCCATTTTACCTTTTTGTAAATGTTCTATGTAACCAAAACATTTAAATAGTAAATTTCTTCTATATTAGTAATAAAATTACTAAAATAATAGAAAAATGCAATTAAGCAAAAATGAAGATTTAGCATATAGGGAATTGAAGAAGCAGGATTTTTTCGTATTTAGAATTAAGGATTTAAGACTTTTGCTTGGATTTGATTCTATAAAAGTATACAATATCATTAAATCCTTAAAGAAAAAGGGCGTAATAAGAAAGATTAATGGTTTTTTTGCCTTGACTGATGTTGAAGATTTTGCCTTGGGCTGCAGTATTCACTATCCCTCATACATCTCTTTTTGGACTGCTTTGAATTATTACGGCTGGAGCGATCAGACCCCGCATACTATTTTTCTTGCGACAACAAAATACGGAAAGAGCGTTTCATCTTTTAAATATATAACATTTTTTAAGAAAAGATTTTTTGGATATGGGATGATAAGAAAATTTGCAATAGCTGAAAAGGAAAAAGCTATTATTGATTCTCTTCTCTTTCCAAAATATTCTGGAGGAATGCGAGAGATAAAGATATGCTTACAGAAAGCCTTGAAAGAACTAAATAAAGAAAAACTTATTGATTATGCATTTAAGGTAGAGAGCAAAGCAGTAGTGAGAAGGCTTGGATTTTTGCTAGAGAGTTTAGGATATAAGAAGATTGATAAACTTAAAAAGCATATTGGGAGAGGGTACGAACTCCTTGATCCATCATTAAAGAAGAAGAATATGTTTGATAAAAAATGGCTTTTGGATGTGAATTGGTAAAATGATAACTTTAGAGGAATTAAATTGGGTGAAGGAGAAGCGAAAGACAAATCTTTATTACGCGGAGAAAGAGTATTTGCAATATGTTTTTCTTAATGCTATTTCAAAATATCCTGATAATTTTATCTTTAAAGGCGGAACCTGTTTGAGGATTTGTTATGGTCTTGAAAGAGCTTCTGAAGATTTGGATTTTAGTACAAATCTTACTATAAAGGAAGTAAAAGATTCAATAAAGAAGTGTCTCAAAGATTTTGAATTGTTAAACATTAATTATAAGATTTATAGTGAGAAAGAATTTCAAGGCAATTTTAGAGTTGAAGTTCGATTTGAAGCTATTTTGTATTCTGGCAAGCCTAATTCTACAAATACCTTGAAGATTGATTTTAATAAGCAGAAAGTTAAGCATAAAGTTGCCAAAGTAGTAGCAAAACTTTTCTCAGATGTACCTTTATTCACCCTATTTGTTTTAGATGAGAAGGAAATTTTTGCTGAAAAAATTCGTGCTTTAGTAAATAGAAAGCAATCACGAGATATGTATGACCTGTGGATATTGATGAATAAAGGAGTAGCAGTAGATAAAAAATTAGTCGTAGAGAAGTTGAAGGAAGAGAAGAGTAATATCAAAAAGGTTGTATTTCCTTCAAGAGAAGAGTATGAAAGAGATTTGAAGAATCTCGTATTAGTACTTCCTCCCTACGAGCAGGTGAGAAAGGAAGTAGAGAAGCTTATAGAAAAACTGAAATAGGAGATAAATTTCTATACAGAACTATGTAATTTAAATAGCTCAACAGCCTTGACAGATTAAGAAAAATGGCTCCAAACTGATTCAGGTGTCTTAGTGCGGGCGTAATAAAAAATAAAAAAATTCTAAAAATCATAAAGTCTTTGTGTTCTGTGTGAGACTTTATAGATGCTCAAGATTGCATTTCAGCATCAGCAATCTTGACATAAAAAATAATTTTTATTATCTCTTTTTCTTTTTTGAGGATAAATGCTTAATTCCAGTCACACTTGCTCTGAACGATTTTGGAGATTGTTTGGAGCCGAATCTTATTGCCTGATGCGAGGTTCTATTAAGCTTAAATATGTCTTTTCTTATTGACTTATCTAATTTCTTAAGTTCCCTGTTGACTTTTTTTGCTGAAGACGTTAGAGCCTTTTTAGAAATTTTGCCTGCGTGATATCTTTTCCTTTCTTTGTCAAACTCATCCATCGCCGCCTGTTTTTCGTCTTGGTGTGTTCTAATCAGCTCACCAAAAGCAGTCACCTCTTTGGCGATTGCCCCAAATTTAGATTCATCCAGCATTTTTTCTTGAGCCATGTTTCACCTCCTTATATTTAATGGAAAGGATATTGATATATTTAAAGCTTTTGTAAATTTTTTCATTATCCTTTTAGTATGAGAAAATAAAAAAGAACAAAGATTATTATTAGAGATATTATAGACGACGAGATAATGAAAATTATCAATAAAGATGTTCCTTTTTCAAAACCTTCTTTTATTTCTGTTAAAGGAGAGAAATAGATATTGTTTTTTTCTTGGATAAATAAATAAATTATTATATTAATTAAAATAATTATTATAATGAATATTGCAAATATTAATTTTCCCAATTTTCTTTTTTTGCTTTTATTCATTTATTAGAAAAGAATTTTTTATTTAAATATTATTCTATTGGATAGAAAAGATAATAAAGTTCGCTTTTCTTTTTATTTCATGAAAAAAGAGAGACAGAGAACAAGATTGAGGTTCATAATTATTAACTTAATCAGAGCTTTGCTAGTCATTGCATTTTTCGGGGCGATTTTTAACGGAAGGAAATTGATATTGCTTATTTCTGTCCTGGCTTTTACAATAACATTTCTTCCATTGATTTTTAGGAAATTATTTGACATAGAGCTTCCTGCGCAATTTGAGGTCGTAATTATTTTGTTTATATACGGGACGCTTTTATTTGGCGAGGTGCATGGTTTTTATGAGGAGCTTTGGTGGTATGGGCTTTTAATTAACTTTGCTTCAGCAGCGGCACTGGGCTTTGTCGGGCTTGTTGTAATGTATGCGCTGTACAGAGGCGATAAAATTGTCGGAAGTCCGCTTGTAATTGCATTTTTCTCTTTTTGCTTTGCAGTAGCTATAGGAACTATATGGCAGTTTTTTGAATATTCTCTTGATAATATTTTCGGGTTTCAGCTTTATGGGGTTGGAAATATAATGCATGATTTAATAGCCAACATTATCGGGGCTTTTGCAGTCTCAACTGCAGGATATTTTTATGTTAAGAACGGCAAAATTGTGATTATCAGCAGGCTTGTGGAGAAGATTATGGAGAAAAATCCCGGGATATTCGGCAAGAAGGACCCTGCAAATGGAATTATTGAAATGATTGAAAAGGGTGAAAATAGCGGTTTGGAGTTCAAATCAACTCTTAGAACAAATCTTTACACTAATCAGATTGATAAGAAAATGGAGCAGGCTGTCCTTAAGACAATCACTGCTTATTTGAATTCTGGCGGAGGAACTTTATTAGTTGGAGTTTCTGACAAGGGCGAGATATTGGGAGTTAACAAGGATAATTTTGAGAGCAATGACAAATTGAGCCTGCATTTCACGAATTTAATTAAGAACCACATCGGAACAGAATATCTACCTTTTATAGTATTTGAAATTGTGAACGTGAATGGTGTCCACATCTTGAAAATTGACTGCAAAAAAAGCGACAAATACGTATTCCTGAAATGCGACAAGGAAGAAGAATTTTACGTGAGAAACGGGCCTTCTAATGCCCGTCTGAGCGGAAATTCACTAATTGACTACATAAACCATAATTTTAACAAGGTTGGGTAAAGGTGCATTGTTAAGATGATATGAGAATTCTAGAAAATTAGATTAAAGCTTTCAGCT
>CAZNQS010000008.1:0-31774 GCA_964575515.1 Candidatus Woesearchaeota archaeon
CAAAAATATTAAAAGAAGCAAATGGTCTTAGAAATAGAATAGTTCATAAGTATAACAGAACAGATGACGAGATAGCAAGAGAGTCTATAGAATCTATGCTCCCAGAAATTAAAAGAAGAATAAATAAATTTGAGGAGAAAGGTATTACAGAGGAGGATATACAAGAAGAGATAAGGGCGGTAAGAAATGAAAAAGCCAAGAGTAGCGCCAGACACTAATGTCTTAATTTCTACTCTTATTAGCAAATTAGGCAATTCTTAATCTCCCATCATTTTTCTTTTCCTTGTCTAATTGAGGAAATGCATCATATAACATTCTCCTAACATGATAATAACTCTCTAATTTATTATAATCTGCATTAAATCTTTCTTGAGCGCGACCTTTCAAATATTTATCAGAAGTTTTTAGATTTTCCCTGTCTCTTCTCATCTTATCTTCAAATGTCTTTATGCAGGAATCTAACTCGTCATTATACTTCATCAATCTTTCCATTAAATCGCTTTCATTTACCATACTAAATCTTTTCAAAAACAATTCTGCATCTGCACGGAAGCTTAGCCTTAACGTCTGTCAGGGCATCTCTGGCAATTCTCGCTGTTTTCTCGTTCTCGCATGAAATGTAAAATATCTCTTTTCCTGCATTTACAATTGCGGCTCTTCCTATTGTAATACCAAAAGAATGTTTCATTCCGCTTGAAAGCCTGTCTGCCCCAGCTCCCGCAGCAGTCTTATTCTCCCTTAGCATGTGATGCGGGTATACTTTTATGGCAAAATAATACTGCCCTGGCGCATTAGTGTCAAGAACTTTTGTTATAAACATCCTGCACGCCTCAAGAGCATTGTCTCTTACTTGGACGCTCTCGTCAGCTATAAGCCTCACAACATAAGGATGACCTCCTTCTCGGGAAGCCTTTGTATTTCCTATTGTAAATTTCACAATCTTGATTTGAGGCACTGTTTTGATGTATGCCTTTTTTGTAGTCTTGGACTTTCTAGTATAAGGTCTTACTCTCTTCTTTGAATATGCAGATGCTTTTCTTAATGCCATTATACCTCAATCCTCCCGCCTTTTCCATCTAACAAGTAATTTTGCAGGCAATGTTGCGAAACGTATATATCTACGAAAGGGAAATATCCTCGCAATCGAGATATTTCTTTCCCTTTGTTAGTTCCTTCTAATCTCATAAATATCACTCTTTCTCTCCATTTTTCAACATTAATCATTAAATTATATTTCAGTGATGTATTTAGATTGTCAGGCCCTAATACTGCTAAAACATTTTTCCTTCTGAAATTATCCACTAATTTAACTTGTAAATCAATTCCTATTCCTATTCCTCCGCCTATGCCCATCTTAATCTTCCCAAATTATAAAGCGAAACATAAATTCCAAAATTATTATTTTTACCTATAACATCAGATCTTGCATAAGCCAAATAATTAAAAGCCTGCGAAGGCGTATTTGCAATTAGTCTTGTTCCATCTTTAAAATCACCTTTTTCAAAAGGCACAAACCAATTGTATTCTTTCCTATTATCCAAATCCCTCATTTTTTTATTAGCGCAAATATCAGGATTAATCCGAAATATATCATCAACTACAGAAATATTTAATTCAAGAAATCTTGCTCTTTCCAGACTGATTATACCTTTCATTTTTTTCCTTCCTTCTTATGAGTTTCAAAATCAGCAATTTCAATCTCTGTAGTAATAGCCTGTCCGGGCAATCCTTTTTCAAAAATAGCGCGAACAAGCCCTTTATTCCCGTGTGCGTCGCTAATCTTCCCCTTAATAATCTTTCCTCCAGGGCTTCTCCAACTAACTTCTTTTCCAGCAAGCTTCTTCGCCTCCTCTCTGCTGGAAAAACCTAAGTCAAGCAAAAAGTGCTTTTCTTGAATTGTGTGTCTTCCGCGTCTGAATTGTACAACTATACCTTTCATATCCTCATAGAAAAAGAATGGCTTTTTAAAACTTCTCCTATGTCTAAAATAATTACGTTTTTGAAGTTCGTTTAAAAAGGTTTATAAAGTTAATAGGGTAAAGAAAAAAATGGAATCTGAATTAGAAAAAAACATCGGCGATAATAAACAAGAATCAAGATGCGAGAATAGCAACTCTCAAAAACCTTTATCTTCAGAATATTTTCAAGAGCTCGAAAAAGAAGGAAGATTTCCAGAACTTGCATGGCTCTACAAAGAAAAAGGAGATTATGACTCAGCAATAAGCTGTCTTGAAAAAGCGCGTAGAGCATATTCACTGGAAAACATCGCAGAATCAACTCTAAATTCGAAAACATTGATTTCTTCCATGGCACATGATGCTTGGTCTGCAACTAAAGCAATGGGCAGAGGAACAAAAACCGCAATCAAATACATGCCTATGTTAATGACCAAAACAGTAAAATCGATAGGATATTCTTTAATCACACCGACAGTGTGCAGAAAAACGTCTGAGAACGTGGTGGACGAACCTACTGAAGTCTTTGCAGGTTTTTTAGGTTGTCTCTGCATAGATATTTTTTATCTTCCATCTTTGACTATGGCAATCGCAGAGAATCCCAAACTTGTTCCTTATTTTTTTATTCCTTTGGCTACAAATTTCGCCAGCGGCATCTACGAATGGATTTGTTACAAAAAGAAAAAATTGAAGGAGCAGCAACAAAGAGCACAAGAAGAACTCCGCATTATCGCTCCTGAAAAATATCCATATAAGAAAGAAGAGTAATCAATCTCTCTAATCTTCAAAATAATTAACTTTTAATACCCCAAATTAAATAATAGATAGATATGAGAAATCCAGAAATGCAAACATATAAAGCATATTACAGATTTAGCGAGCCGAAAACTGAAAAATTTTGTTTATCAGAAATCCTTAGATATCAGCCAAATGGAATTACATTAGAGCATCTTAAAAAAATGGCCTCTAAATATAATAAACCAGATCTCTATAAGTTAATAAATTATCTTTTAGAATGGACAGCAGAATATAATCCGCTTGAAAAGAGTTGCATTGATATAATAAATATCGCATTGAGCCAGAGATTTTACAATGAATCAAGAAATTTAGGTTCTATGGTAAAACCTGAACTATCAAGCTTTGAGATTTACATCTCCCAAGCATTTAAAAATTGTAAATCTACGCCAGAGATATTTATGGAATATCTATTAGGGTGGGAAAAATTAGGAATTATCAAAAAAAGAATTGAGAGCAGGACAATAGAAGAAAAGATTGAGTTTGAAAATGACATAAAAGAAGCTCTGTCAAAGAATAATTGATCTATAAAATTATTTCAAACTCGCCAAGCTCTTTTTTCAAAACATTCAAAATTTCAGAACTTAATTTAAATTGCAATTTCTCCCTCGTCTTGCTCAAAGCCTCTTCTAATTCTTTCTTATCACTATTTTCAAATCCTTTTTTTTCAATTTTCTGTACCTTGCCATCTGAAATGAAAAAAACGCCAGAATCTGTAAGCGCAATCTCGCCTTTCTTTCCGCTATAACTAATCTGCACAACGCCTTTCTGTGCAGAAACAAGCTCTTTTCTCTGCAAGTATTCAACTAAAGCGCCAATTAAGTCATTTGCGTCCCTGCTGATTCTTTGTAATTCAGTCTGCGTTAATTTCTTATTCTTAACCTTGACTTTAATCTTTAAAATCTCCTTTGCAATGTCAAGCATCCTTGGCTGCAATTTGCCTTTTCTGACTAATTCATTATCCAAGTCGCTAATCAATGAATCCTGGCTCTTGTTGCCGAATATGTTTTTAAGAAGCTTCTCCATTTCATAATGCAGTTTTTCAACTAAATGCTCCTGCATTTTCATTTCTAATTTTTCCCTTATAGCCTTTAATTTCTTTCTGTATGCGTCAGCCTCTTTCTGCAATTCATCAATCTCCTTCCCTGAAATCTCTTTTAGTTTTCCATGCTCATAATCCTTGAAATATTTGACTGCCTTCTCCAATGTTTTCAGCTCTTCTGAATTCATGACTTTTTCCTTGTCAACTAATATGTCTTTAACCTCTGCAACAATTGTCTTGGGAACAGGCGGCGAATGCCCTGCAAGCATCATCAAGGCTTGTGTTGGAGTAACAACCCCATAATAAATATCAATCATAGTATCAATTAATCTCCTTTTGACAAACTCCTCGGTCCTCTCGCCCTCTTTCATATACTGGTCAATTGCTTCAGGGCTCGGCTTGATTCTTCCCATCAAAAGCAATCTCTTCCATGGCAGGAAAGTGCCCCTGTCATATAAAGGAACGCCGTCTCTTATAAAAGTGAAATAAACAGGGCTTGCGTCTTTAACTCCCTGCCAAAAATCAGTCATTAAATAAACCTGCGGCTCTAATCTGTTCTTGACTCCTGCCAGTGCAGTAGCCTCTCTTATGTATTCGTAAATTATACCCCTTAATCTTTCCAATAATTCAATGCGGGACATTCTTTTGACATCAGTATCGTCAATGACAATAAAAACATCAACATCACTTGAAGGATCCGCGGTGCCTCTTACCAAGCTTCCTCCAATGCAGTAGCTTGCAATATACCTGTCAAATCTCCCTAAAACTAAAGACTTGTGAATATTGGCAACTCTCAATGCTCCTAAAAATCCATTATCATGCAAAGGCATGCTCGCTGAAATAGCATCTATAAAATTAAACTTGCTGTCCAATCCGTAATTCCATAAATCAACCTCTGTCTTTATATGAACCCATAATTTCTCTCCTGTTTCTTTTGCAATCTTAACAACCTCTGGTTTAATCTTCCCAATATTTTTATATTCTTCTTCAGGAATAACCATAATCAGATGCAACGGCTTGTTTTTCTTAATTTCTTCATGGAATTCTTGAGGAATTTCTTCATCTTCAAACATAGGAAATGCCTTTGCAGGAAGCAGTCCCAAAGCCCTAGTAAATGAAAATTTCTTTAAAATAGCTTTTTTTAAAGCTTCAAGCTTGTTCTTAAGTTTCTCAATATTGTTATCAGGCATTGAAGCTCCTTGCATGCCAGAAGGAGGTTTTCCATTTCCTCCTGCTCCGCTCACATACCCAGTTAAATCAGTTTTCTTTTCGTGCTTCTCATGCTTGTCATTATCCATTTCAAGTGATAAATTTTGGTATTTTTAAAACTATGCCTTAAATGAGTTGTCTATAAATCACACAAAAACAAAAAATCATAAAATATTTAACAACTAAATGTCAATAAAATTTATGAAAAAATTAGAGAAATTATTAGTATCGTTGCCATTGATTTTCAATAGCTGTGCGCTTAGCATTAAAGAAAACGGGCATAATAATTACCTAAAAGAATAGGCATATCTCTCGTCCTATCAGAAAGTAAATAATCAAGGCGAGCCTACAATATTCTATCCAATAGTTATTTTAAATTAGGCAAGGATGAAGATAAGAAATGTGATATAAAATAAAACAATTACAAAGTTTTTTAAACTCTCTCATTAAAAATAATAAATGAAATACAACCCATTGGAAGGAATAGTGAAAGTAGGATATGCGGCATCTTATAATCCTTTATTTCAAGGCAGTCCAAGATATGCATGGGAAACATATGACAAAGCCAGCTTCGCAAGCTTCCAATCATTTGAAGATTTCTCAAAATCATTAAGATTGCTTAATGTACATTTTTTGCAAATAGATAACATAGGAACAGAAAATCCATTTCCAACAGGCATTATGCCAAAAAATAAATTAGAGAGTCTGCTTAAAGCTCTTTCAAGGCCTTTAATTATAATAACAAAGCTGATTCCAAATAATGATTATTTTCCTCAAAAATTCAATAAAAAATACAATGTTTTTATGGATTCACTTTTCTCAATTGAAATAGGTCAATCCTCTAACATTGCAGAATTAAGAGAAGTCCCATCTATTCTTAATAATCTGGGCTGTGCAGAAGACGATATAGTGCTTCACGAGCAAACAGAATCAGATTACGCTCCTCTTGATATAAATTATAAATTTTATATATATAATTCCTTAGGATTTATTTAGAATAGTTCAATTTATTGAATCCTTGCTTTGTAAAGATTTCCTAAATCTTTTTAGAATAGATTTATTAATCAAAGTTCATTCATCTCGCAATGAAAAAGAGCCTGGAAAGAAAATATCTTCCTGAATTTGTTTATGGGGCAATTGACGGAATAATCACAACATTTGCAATTGTTGCAGGCTCATCAGGCGCGTCATTAAGCTCTTCAATAATATTGATTCTAGGATTCGCAAATCTTTTCGCAGACGGCTTTTCAATGGCAATTTCAAATTATTTATCAACAAAATCACAAGGGGAATTAAACATAAAGCACCAACACAAACACGAGCACCCAAAAGACCCAAAAAAAACAGCATTAGCAACATTCACGGCATTCGTTATTATAGGCTTCATTCCACTTATTTCATTCGTCCTTGCTTTGTTTTCCCCTATTTTCAACAATAGCAAGTTTATGTTTTCTATAATTCTAACAGGAATAGCTTTTATCATAGTCGGCTCAATCAAAGGCAAAATCGCAGAAAAAAGCAAGTTCAAATCCGCCTTAGAAACTTTAATAATTGGCGGAATTGCTGCACTGATTGCTTTTTTTGTTGGTTATTTGTTGAAAGGATTAATAAGTTAAGAATAAAGAAAAGTTTAAATATCACTAAATCTCACTAAAGCTATGGAAGTTAGAACAAAAGCCAGAAGATGGGGCAGTTCAATAGCAGTTATATTACCAAAAGCATTTGTAGATGATAGAAGAATAAATGAAAATGATGAGATAATCATAGAAGTTAAAAAGCATCTCCTTGTAAAAGATGTTTTTGGGATGCTTAAAGGAAGGATTAAAAGGCCAACTCAAGAAATAAAAGATGAAATGAGGAGAGGATGGCTAAGTGCTTCTGATAGAGAAAGAGAGAAAGAATGGAAGATGCAAAAGAAATAGCAAAAATGGTGCATTATTTTTTTGATAGTTATGCTGTAATTGAGCTGCTTGAGGGAAATTCTTTATATTCTCGTTTCAAAGAAGAAAAGGTAATTATAACCATATTTAATTTAGCTGAGATTTATTGGCACTTCCTATTAAAAGATGAAGATGTAGCTGAAGAAGTTTTTAATAAATTTCATGATAGTGTTGTAGAAATAGATGATGAAACTTTGAAAGAGGCAATAAAGTTCAGAAAAACTCATAAAAAGCAAGATTTGTCTTATGCTGATGCAATTGGCTATATTTATGCAGAAAGGCATAATATGAAATTCCTCACAGGCGACAAGGAATTTCAAAACATGGGGAATGTTGAATTTGTGAAGTGAATTAGATATTATTTTATAATGACAACTATAGAAAGATTTATATAATAAATAGAAATACAAATTTTATGGAAAAAGAAAGAAATTATAAGGAAATTCCGTATAGAAACTCGTTAGCAGATCAATTATCTACAGACCAAATGGAATATGATGAGATGATGTGGCGAGAAGTAGGTCCTGTTTTTGGAAGCGCTTTCGTAGGAGGATGTTTGGGTGGATTGATTAGTGGCTCAATTGGAGGAATTTTAGGATATTTTAGTGGAGAAAAGATAAATAATTATTTTGATATAGGAAATGAGATAGGGAGAGGCGCAATTGAAGTTTCATCTTCTATTGGAGGAGCTACTCTTGGATTTTTCAGTGGAGTTTGGTTGGGTGCTTATACATTAGGGTCTCTTTTATTATTGAATTATGGAAGACTGGAAGAGAAGAGAGTTAAGGAACAAAATGAAAAATGAAAAAGTTGATCAAGAAGAGAAAGAAACAAAATATTCGCCATTTAAAGGAGCGCTTGAAGAGAGTTTAGCGATAGGGTGCTTAATAGGTTTAATTTGTATGATTGCCCCAATTCATATGATAAAAGGAGCATATCATAAGGCAAGAGAGAAATTATCAAAAGCTATTCATCCCTTGCCAGAAAATGCTAAAAGAATAACTAAAAACTATTTTTATGGGGAAGAGGTACACTCAATAGGAAATGAAAGGTATCTTATTACCAAATCATTGGGCAGAGATTTATCAACAAAAAGAAAGATAGTTGGTAGATTAGTAAAAGAAGGAAAGATTTATGTAACTTATCTTGGAGGCTCTGACGAACTTCCTTTTAGCAGATGTACAGAGGGATATTTGAGCAAATATTATGATTATATTCCGCTTTCAGAAGAAGAAAGAAATTCTGAAAAAATTAGAAAGCTTGAATTATCCATGGGGGAACAAAATGAAAATCGAAAAGCATAGAGCAGACTTGCATTATCATGGTCCCATAGGTTTTGAGCCATATTGGCTTAGAGTTCAGGGATATTCTGGAAAGAATCTTCTTAAATTAATTGCAGATACCTGTTTTAAGAGAGATATAACAATTTGTGCTTTAACATCGGAGAGTGATCAACTGGATGAAAATGGACGTATCTATTTAAATTCTGTCCATGATAGGATTAATTATGTTGCTCAAACTTATATTAATAATCTTAACAAATATTATAAAAATGAGGGTTATCATGCAGATAAATTCGGAAATAATTCAATAATTGTAAGAAAAGAAGGGGAAGAAGATCTAAAAACACTTTATTTAATATCTGGCCAGACACCAATTATCAAAGAAAAGACTCCAGAAGAAAAAATTATAAGATTTGATCATTTGATTTTTGGGTCTAACCAAGTGCCTAATTCAATTGATGATACAAGCCTTAGAACGCTTGAGGATACAATTAATTATTGTAATGATCATGGCCTATTACACGGCCTAGAGCATCCTTCTTTAGAGGCTCATTTCGGAATTGGTTTGGAAAGGGCAAAGAAATATATAGACAAAGTAGATTTTGTAGAAGGACATAATGCACAAATTCGTTTTGGAAAAATTTGGAAAAATGTTCCTAAAATAGGAAAGTACACTAAAGAGAATAACGATAAAGCGAAAGCATTTGCTCAAGCGCACAATCTTCCTTATGTGGCAAATTCAGATGGCCACATGATTGAAAGCGCAGGAATAGCTTACAGCGAATTTGATGTTGCTCTCGTTGATACATCTAATGAAGAGAAACTTTTACAAACTCTTAGAGCCACAATAAAAAATTCCAATAAGTTAAGAGAAGAAGGAGAATTTAGAACACATGAAGGATATGAAGATTTCTTGAATTCAATTGAATCAATATGGAAATTTCTAATAGGAATTAGAAAACCAAAAGAAAGATTTAGGCTTCCTTAAAAATGAAAATATGCAGAAATATAAAAATAGTGTTTTGATAACAGGCTCAAGAGGTACAATAGGCGGTATAATAATAAGACATTTAAGGAATAATGGTTGCCAATTTATCACAGAATTAGACAGAGACAATCCAGAAAATCCCATAAATATTCTAGAAGATGATATAACTCCATATTTCAGAAATATTGATACAGTGATTCATTTAGCCGCAAATCCTAATCCATTTATTGAAAAAGAGGAAGCTGATAAAAATGTTGAAATAACTAAAAGAATGATAAGAAGTTGTGAAGGAAACAATGTAAAAAGAATAATTAACGCAAGTTCTATCAATGTTTATCCTTATAGGACAATAGAGAGAATTACATACGAAGCGCCTTTATCACCAAATTTAGAGTTTAATCCTGAAGGATATTACGGAAAAGCAAAGATAGAATGTGAGAAATTATTAGAGCAATATTGTATGGGGAAGAATATCTCATTATTAAATTTAAGACTTGGATGGGTTACAAAAAATGATCTGCATCCGCCTCATAAAGAAGATAAACCGCATCCAAGAGACCTAGAAGTCGCATTAAAGCATGATGATTTAAGAAAAATAATTTCGAAAGCGATTAATTATGAAGGAATTGGTAGTTATGTTTGCGTTTCTAATAGGGAAGGATTTATTGACCAAACTATACTTTTCCCTTTACAGAAATAAGAAGCAGATTATAGAAAGATTTAAATATTACAATGTGCACAATGTATTATATGATAATAAAAGATACTATGGTATTAATACATTTAGCTAAAATAACACTTTTAGAAAAAAGCTGCGAATATTTTGTTGAAGTAATTATACCTAATATTATTTACGAGGAGATAATGAGGGGAAAGCAGAAAGGTTTTGAAGATGCGAATATAATAGAAGATTTAATAGCCAAAAATAAAATAATGCTTAAAAAAATTAATGATAGGAAATTATTAGAAAAAGCGAAACAATACAATATTCAAAGAGGAGAAGCAGAAGCTTTAGCATTATATTGGCAAGAAAAAGCTGATTTATTAGCCACCGATGACGATAATGTTAGAAAAAAAGCGACGATATTAAATTTAAAAATAATAGGTACTCCATCAATAATAACCAAATTATATAAAACAAATAATATAACAAAAGAGAAATATCTAAATAGCGTAAATGAACTAAGAAAAATAGGATGGTTTAGCAATCAAATGATAGATAAAATGAAAGATGAGGCGGCATAACAATGGATCAACCAATAGGAATTCGTTTACCGAGAGAAATATTGAAAAAAATAGAAGAGATAGGCAAACAGCAAATGGAAGATAGAAGTACTATTATAAGAAAATTAGTAATTGCAGGATATTTGCAATTAACGAAAGAAAAAGCCGCTCAAGCCTATATACAGGGGAAAATAACTATAACAGAAGCAGCTAAAAGAGCAAATTTAACAGTATGGGAATTTGAGAAATATCTCATAGAGCAAGGATTTAAATCCGAATATTCTATATACGATTTAGATAAAGAATTAAGATTATTAGAAAGAATAAAATGAAAGTCCTATTTCTATGCAGTTCAAATATCTTCAGAAGCCAGATGGCAGAAGCTTTTTTTAATAAATATTCTAAGAAACATAAGGCAGAAAGCGGAGCTCTAATAAAGCCACAAGATAAGATGCATGCTTTAGTAGTCAGGGCGATTGGGGAAGAAGGAATTGATATTAAAGAAAATAAATCCAAGAAATTTACAAAAGATATGTTAGATAATGCGGATGTGATAGTATTAATGAATCCTAATCTTAATAGGCATATTCGTGACTTAAAGGATTTAAAACCAAATATGAAAATTGAGACTTGGGATATTCCAGATGTGATTGCTAAAGAAACAGATGAGCATCTTTATCCAGAATTCGTGAAAGCAAGAAATATAATAAAAGATAAAATTATAGAATTAATAAAACAACTGGACAATAAACTTTAATATATTAATTAACTCATGATAAAAGAGAGGAAAAAATGCCATTTGCAGTAACTCATATTTTAGTGCCATTATTATTAGCAGCAATAATAAGAGATTTTCTTTTAAAAAAGAAATTCCCCCTACATTATGTATTAATCGCAGGCATTTCTGGAATTTTGCCAGATTTAGATATACTCGCATTCTGGATTCTGTATTTCTTCGGATTTACATTTGAGCAAGTTCATAAGACAATATTACATTCATTAGCACTGCCAATTTTGTTCTTTTTACTTTTTATCTTATTTTCAAAAGTAAATATATCAGGAATTGGAAAGCACAAGCTTAAATTAAATTTGATTTTTCTTATGATAGCATTTGGGAGTTTTACGCATCTCGTCTTAGATGTAATATTTGGCGAGCTTATTACCCCATTCTGGCCGTTTAGCAATTTAAGTATGGGAATTAATATCTTAGAATATCTGCCTAAAGAATTGCAATGGATGGCATTGCCCATGCTTGATGGTTTCTTGTTTATTATCTGGCTTATTTATCTAGAATTTAAACATAAAATAAGTGATTTTATCTAAATCCTAAATTCCCGCCCGCCTCAACAAATTCGCATTCGTCACAACAGTTATAGAAGATAAAGCCATTGCAATTTCTGCTATGATAGGATGCAATAATCCTGCAATCGCCAGCGGAATAGCAACAACATTGTAAGCAAATGCCCAAAATAAATTTTGTTTAATCTTTCTGAATGTAGCCTTGCTAAGATTAATTGCCTGAACAACCTCTTGCAAAGAGCCCTTTGCTAAGACTATATCGCCTGCTTCTATTGCAATATCTGTGCCTGTTCCAATTGCGATTCCGACATTGCTCTGCTTCAATGCTGGAGCGTCATTTATGCCGTCGCCAACGAATGCCACAAAACAATTTTTTTGCAATTCCTCAACTTTTTTCGCTTTGTCCTCTGGGAGAACATTTGCAATAACCTCTTTGATTCCAACCTGTTTCGCAATTGTGCGAGCTGTTCTTTCATTGTCCCCTGTTATCATAACTGTCTTGTATCCTGCATTGTTCAGTTTTTTTATTGCAGAAATAGAATCCTCTTTTACAGCATCCGCAACGCCTATCGCTCCCAATATTTTTCCATTTCCTGCAATAATCATTGTTGTCTTGCCCTCGCTCTCAAATTCCTCAATCTTTGATTTAAATTCTCCCAAGAAAATTTTCCTCTCCCTCATTAAGGTTTGATTTCCAATTATTATCTTTTTCTCGCCTATTTTCCCCTCTACCCCTCTGCCACTAAGAACTCTAAATCCATCAACCTTCTTGTATTTATTTAAATTAGCTTTTTCAACAATTGCTTTGGCAATAGGATGCTCGCTTAATTTCTCCAGCGAAGCAGCTATCTCCATTAAATCTTTTTCTTTAATCTTAGAATAAATATTAGTAACGGCCGGCTTACCTTTTGTGATAGTCCCTGTTTTGTCAAAAACAATTATCTTTACTTCTTTCATTGTTTGTATTGCTTCGCCCTTTCTTATTAAGATTCCCCTTTTAGCGCCCATCCCTGAACCAACAGTTAATGCAATTGGAACTGCCAAGCCTAATGAGCATGGGCAGGCTATTACCAGAACAGCTACTGCAATTCCTATAGATCTGCTGATATCGCCTGTAAATAAAAACCAATTGATAAAAGATAAAATTGTTAATGTTAAAATAATAGGGACAAAAATACCAGTTATCTTATCTGCCAATCTTTGTATAGGCACTTTTGTGCTTTGCGCCTCTTCAATCAGTTTGATGACATGCGCCAAAAAAGTATCTTTTCCTATTTTTGTCGCTCTAACGTACAATATACCATCTTGATTAATAGTTGCTCCAATCACATTGCTCTTGACTTTTTTATCAACAGGCAAGCTCTCGCCGCTTACCATGCTCTCGTCAACAGCGCCCGCTCCCCTAACAACAATTCCGTCAGTCGGAATTTTCTCTCCGGGTTTTATAATCATAATATCTCCTATTTTTACCTCGCTGACATCAACTTCAATTTCCTTCTTATTTCTCAAAATCAAGGCTTTTTTAGCCCCTAATTCCAAAAGTTTTTTTATTTCTTGAGTGGCCCTTCCTCTTGCTTTTGTTTCTATATACTTTCCTGTAATAAAAATCGTCATAATCATTACAGAAACTCCTGAATAATCTTGCACAAAATTAAAGAAATTAAATATCCCTGTTAAATAAGCAATGATAGTCCCCAAAGCTATTAAAGAGTCCATGTTAAAATAAAATGAGATAAATCCTCTTAATCCGCTCCTTAATGTATCAAAGCCAAGAATAAAGATTACCGGAAAACCAAGAATCAAAAAAGCAGAAATCATCAATTCTTCGCTTAATAAGTCAATTCTTAATACTCTCTGAAAAAACATTAAAATCGCGACAGGAATTGCAAATACCCATGCCCAGACAAGTTTTCTCCGCCATCCTTCTATTTCATGCTCTTCAATGCTTTTTTCGTGATTATGCCTATGATTCATTTTATTCTTTTTCAACATTGATTAGTTTATATCCTGTTCTGGAGACAGCTTTTTTTAACTCGTCATCTGAAACAGAATCTTCTGCCTCAACAAATCCCTTATTTGTCATTAAACTCACAGAAACGCTCTTCACGCCTTGCACTTTCTTTAAACTCCTTTCTATATTAGAGGCGCAAGAAGCGCAGTGCATTCCGCTTATCATTAATTTCAATTTTTTCATCTTTTGTTATGCCTCCTTTCAGTTTTCTGCGATTGTTTAATTAATAAAGCAATTAATAATATTAGAACAATAAAAATGAAGATGCTAAGAATAATAAGGAATGTATTATAACCATAATTCTGCCCTTGTGCATAATAATTGCCATAGCCCATCATTCCGCTTCTGCCCATCATGATATTCATCATATTATTTGGCATAGCACCATGCTCGCCGCAATAAAATGCTCTCGCGATATTAATGTGAACTTGCCTTAAACTCTCGCTGCCCTCTCCACCCATTCTTTCGTCCATTATTTCGTGCAATTCTCCAGGATGCATCTGTTCCATATAATAATCTCCAATTAATTCTAATTGCTCATCTGTTAATTCAGAACAAGAAATTTTTTGTTTAATTAATTCCTCTGCCTTTGCAAAGTCTTCTTCGCCGTGAGCATTTGCAAAATTAATACTGATTAATAAAAATGCAATTATACTGCCAATATAAATTACTCTATTCATTTTATTGATTATCATTCTCGTATATCTCTTCATAAACATTTTCACATCTTTTTGAACAAAATATCTCATCCTCATAATCCAATGGCATGCCGCACATCTTGCATCCCTTGCTTATCTCGCTAACTAATTCTATTTCACATAAAGGACAATTTTTTATCCCAATATTCATCTTTTTCTCCTTGTTTCTTGAGGATTCTGCAATTGTTTAACCATCCAAGCTATAAATAACACTAAAGCTATCAAAATAAGAATCATAAAAAGCCAGCCAAATAGCCACATAAAGCCAAATCCGCCGAAGAAATTGCCCATCATTCCATAATTATAATCCCCTGTTCCATAGCCAAATAAATTGCTAATTACAAACAATCCAACTATAATTAAGACTACTATTAATACCAAATTTTCAGTTTTCATTTTGCACCTCCTTTCATAGCTCTTAAAATATGAATGCAATATTGCAACATATGTTCTTCAATTATTTCCATTAATGGCTTGATAGTCTCTTCATTGATTTTATAATACCTATACTTGCCATCTATTTCTGATTTAACAAAACCGCATAATTTCAATCTAGTTAAATTATGTGAAGCAGAAGTTTGGTCCATCTTTAATTCGTTCATTATTTCTGAAACATTCTTCTTTCCATTTCTCAATAAATTTATAATATTCAATCTTGGCTTAGAAACTAAAGTGCCAAAGAATATCTTATACGCCCCGCATAATTCGCCCTTATCAAAACCCTCTTTATGGCAGAGCTTTAATATGGTTTTATTTATCATATGAGAACAAGAGACATGTTAAGTATTTAAATATTTCGGTTTTTATTTTTTTCCGTCATCTCAACATCTTCAAGCTAATAAACAATAAAATAACAACAGCCAGTTGTATCTCTATGCCCTGAAAAGGCAATGAAGCCAAAGAAAAAGAAACTCCAAACAACCCGAATATCAAGGGAAATAATCCAGTTATGCAAAGTGGGCAAAAACCAGTTAAAAGCCCGCCAAGAGTTCCAGCTCCGGCAATTGTCCCTCCACCAGCACACTCTTTTCTCTCATTGTACTTCATATAAACATAAACCCCATTAATAGCGACCAAGATGCCAATAATTAATGACAATAATATTGAAATACTTAGTTTTAGCCAATTTACAGTATTAGCATAAGCAATTATCAAGGGAATAGTATCATAAAATCCGCTAATTAAAAAATTTATCAGCAAATATAATAAAAAAATTCCAATTGTAAAATACAAATATGGTTTTTTGAATATTATTTTCACTTTATACTTCCAAACCCTTTGATATATATGAATCTAATTTTTTTCTTTCTGTAAATACCCATAAAATTTTATTTTTTCTTACAATTATTTTACCTTGATTTTCCAAAGAAGTTAATCTTTCTTTCATTATTTTTTTATTTAATTTAGAGAATTGCTTTTTTAATTGTGATAGGGTTATTACATCTCCTGCACCTCTTAATATTTTTTCTATCATATTTTCTGCATTTTATTCGACAACTAATTTACCATAGCCCATTCCCATACTGCAGGCAATGGTAAATGTTCCTTTCTTTGTTGGTGTAAAATCTAAAGTGTCAGCGATTGTCTTTAAATATTTTGATAATCCCAAATCACGAATTGTAATAGCCCTCAAGCACCCCTTAACTTTCTCGTCCAAAGAGATGCTTACAGGCTGTCCTGCTTTCACTCTAACTTCAGAAGGATAATAATTCAAACCTTTCTCGCTTAGAACTATTTTTTGAACTTCTCCATTATCGCCATTATTTACAACATTCCCAGTAATACTATTTCCATTGCTTTTTGCAGAGCCAAGAAATACATATCCTCCTATAAAGACAACTATCAAAATCGCCAGTATTCCGAGCGTTGTGTTTTTCATATTTATTCCTCGCTTATTTATTATATAAAGTTATTTATTTAATTAAATATCGCACTCCTTGGCCCAAATACAACAAGCCATGTGGTGATAGAGATTAATAAAAATGTCACCCATATTGTTATAAACTGGCTTTCAATTAATTTCCTTTCAATTTCTCTTGTTTCCTTATAAACCATGTAATTTAATCCTGTCATAATTATCGCCCCTATAATAAAAACTATTACAGCGGCAATTTTCAAATTATCAGTAAATAGCATAAACGCAGTCATTGCTCCCATTAATCCCCCCATAAATCCAGCCATTATGCCTTCCATTATTCCCATAATCCCGCAGCATTTCCCATTGTAAATTCCAATAATAATCCCTAATGCTGCTCCGAAAAATCCTCCGATAAACATTCCATTTGTAGAGGCAACATAAAAGCCAGGCAAAAAGCCAGATATCATTCCTATTGTCATGCCAACCATCATCCCGCTCATACAAGGCATTTCTTTATACGCCCTTATCTGTCTTATTGTAGGCATGATTAAAGCATAACTTAAAGCAGAGAAAAAAAGATAAAAGCCATATTTGGGAATAAAATCTGTAATATTTTTAAATTTTAAAAAATATAAGGTTCCTAAAACAATAAAAGAAGTAATCAATGAATATAAAATTGTTTTTATTAACTCACCCTCAACGCCCTTTCCATTTAGCTCACTTAAAAATTTTTTGAATGACATATTAATCCTTCTAATACATATTATTTAAATTATTTGTTTTTAAATTTATATTTTGTATAGGAGAAAATAAGAATTAAGGCAAATGCTGTTAAGGCCATCATCGGAATAGTAATATAGCCAAAGCTTAGAAAGAATTTTTCAGTGCAAGATGCAGAATAGCCTATTATTGAACACGAAAAACTAGAGCTATTTGATATTTGCAGTTGATAGTGAAAGGCTGCAAGAACAGCTCCAATAAAAGATAGGGGAATTATATAATTTATTACGCTTGTATTTTTATGCCATAAGGCAATTCCAAATAGTATGATTTGCGGATACATTAAAATTCTTTGATACCAACATAAAACACAAGGGGAGTAGCCCATGATCTCCGAATAATATAAACTTCCTAAGGTTGCTGTTAATGAAATTATAAGACCGAAGAGGAGATAATTTTTACTTATTGCTCTTAAGAACGCATTAAACCAGCTTAATTTCTTTCTAAAAATCTTAGTATAAAGAAATGCAAAAAAGAATCCTATTATGAAAATATCACTTAGAAATGTTAGCCATTCCAATAATATAGGAATAATCTCTTTCATAAAATAATTAAAGAAATAGTTTATTTAAACGCTTTTATGAAACTAGTTTCATTCTTTCAAAACAACAATATTATTCATCCCTCTTCTTTTTCTTTCTACCAATCCTCTACCCTCAAGCCTATCAATCATTCTTGACATCTTGGCTTTTCCAAAGCCAGTTTGCTCAATCAAATCAGCCTGAAACATTGCCTTTTGCTCTCGTACTAATTTAAAAATCTCTTTCTCTTCCTTTTTCAAATCAGAAATATCAATTTCCTTTTTCTTATTGTTTTCCTTTATTTTCTTTATTATTATTTTTTCTTTTTGCGGAGAGAATATCAATACTAATCCGATAATAATTAAAATTCCAACAATTGACAAAGCAAGATAAGTTTGTTGGGCTATTGTCTTGAAACTAGGACAACTATACCCTAAATGAACAGCAGGGCAACCCTCTTCAATTATTGTCTTCATAGCATTATTAAATATAAAAATAATCACTATTATTAATACAGAAATTCCCAAAATCAAAAATCCGACATTTTTGTTTTCCATATAATTAAACAAAAAATATCTATTAAAAAACCTTTCTATATGTGCATTAAAAACATCGCAGAAACCAGTTTCACACAAGGATTTATATATTAGAATAAATAATAAAAAATAGCAGTAAAAAGAGGCGGAATGAAGGACAAAAAGCAAATAGAGATAAAATCAGGCTGGAAGCCAGCTATTATTATTTTTTTCATAGTATTCTTAATTCTTTTTATTTACGCAATAGTAAGGTATAATGTATTCAGAGGAGTAAGTGTATCAAACATTCCGCTTTATATCTCAAATAAAGCATTAGCAGTAGCCTCCGTCGTATTAATCGGCTTGTCATTTTTGTTAGGGCCTTTAGCAAAATTCTGGCCAAGAACATTTGCTCAAAAACTCTATCTTAGAAAGTATCTCGGATTATTTGGCTTTGGCATAGCAGCAGTGCATGGAATAATCTCCTTATTAATATTCAATCCCTCATATTACTCAAGATTCTTTATAGAAGGAAAATTAACATTAGCTGGAGAGTTATCAATGCTCTTTGGCATTTTAGCGTTATTTATCTTTTCAATTGTCGCAATTAGCTCCCTGCCTTCACTAGAGAATACAATGGACAAAAAGAAATGGCTTTTCATACAGAGATTAGGTTATTTAGCATTCTTTCTAGTAATGCTTCATGTAGTCTCTATGGGTTATAAGGGCTGGCTAACTCCATCTGAATGGCCTGGAAAATTATTGCCAATGAGCCTAATAACATTTATTATAATTGCCTTAGTTCTTTTATTTAGAATACTATCTATTTTTGTAAAAAAAGGCAAATAAAAAATGAAAAACATTTATGACTTGATAATAATTGGAGGCGGTCCTGCAGGAATGTCAGCAGCATTATACGCTGCAAGGCAGAATCTTAAATTTCTCCTCGTTACAGAAACTCTTGGAGGCTTGGCAAATCTCGTGCCAACATTAAAAACCTACTTGGGATTCTACTATATAACAGGATACGAGCTTATTGATAAATTCAAAACCCATCTAAAGCAGTATTCAGTTCCCATTAAAGAAGAGAGAGTTATAAAAATAAGCAAAGACAAAAAAATATTTAGCATAACAACAAACAAAAACCAATATGAAACAAAAGCAGTAATTATTGCCTCTGGAAGAAGATTCAAAAAGCTTGGAATTCCGGGAGAAGAGAAATTTACAGGAAAAGGTGTGTCCGACTGCACTGCTTGTGACGGTCCCTTATTCAAAGGCAAAACAGTCGCAGTAATTGGCGGGGGAAGAACAGGATTATTTGCTTCACTCTATCTATTAAAATTAGCTAAAAGAATATATTTAATTGAAAAAGAAAACCATATCAAGACTTCTGGAGGCTTAAAACAATTCGCCGAAGCAATAAAAAATAACAAGAAAGTGGAAATACTGCTTAACACAAAGCCAAAAGAAATTAGAGGAGATAAATTTGTTAAAGATATAGTTTTACTAAAAAACAACAAAACAGAAATTTTGCCGATTGAAGGGGTTTTTGTAGAAATAGGCTATATTCCAAATATAGAATTTCTTAAAGGATTTGCCAAAACTAATGACATGGAGGAAATTATAGTAGACGCAGAAGGTAGGACTGATATAGACGGCTTGTTCGCAGCAGGCGATGTTACAAATATAAAAGAAAAACAAGTTATTGTGTCAGTGGGAGAGGGTGCAAAAGCAACGCTTTCTGCAATTACTTATCTTGAGAGAATTTCTGCTTAATCCTTCCTTCTTTTCTTATATCTCAAAGCTATCAGCAAACCTGTAAGAATAATAAGCAATGCGAAAAATAAGGCAATAATCTGATAATAAAACGGCAAGCTTCCAAGAAAAGCAAAAACAAAAGCGAATGGAGAAACTCCGATTAAAGTAGCAATTGCATAAGTTCTAAAGCGGATATGACTGAACAATCCTAAGACATAGCTTAATATATCAACAGGAATCGCCATTCTTAAAAACACAATGCTCCAAAAAATATTTTCTTTGGGAATTTTATTCTCCCATTTGGCAATCTTATCTAAAGAAATAAATCTTTTCACTAAAGGGGCTCCATATTTTCTAGCAAGAGCAAAAGCAATAATAGCTCCTAATGTCCATCCTGCTATACTTAATAAAGCGGCCAAAAACCATCCCCAAATATTTGAAGCAAGAGGTAAAAGCGGCATGGCACTAACTGGCGCAATAACAGTTGCGATAACTAAAATAAGAATATAAGCTAACATGCCAGCAAGATTATTCTCTAATAAGCTTCTTACATTTATAAAATTAGCTTGAATAATATAAGATGAAAAAATAAAGAATATTATGATTATAAAAATTCCAATCGTAGAGCGAATTTTTTCTTTCATTATTTTAATTTAGCAGCATGTTTTATTATCTCTACATCACAAGCATTATGCTCTTTGCAAAAATCCTCGCATTTTTCAGCCCATTTTTTATCGGCATAAAAAAATCCGCATTCTTCACATTGATAATATTCTTTCCCTTTTCTCCCAACACTCTTTACCATTTTATCTCGAGTTGTACTCAATTAAAATATTATCCTCGTCTTTCATAATATAGTTTTCAAACTTATTATTTTCTCCACCATTAACAATTATCTTTAAATCTCCAGTATCAACGCACTTATCAAATATGCACTGTGAGTTAAAATCCCTTCCCCAAACTTCAAAAAATTCCCCTAATTTGAAGTCTCTTGGGCATAGCCCTTCTATATGTATCACGCCGTCTGGCTCATGCGTATGAATGGGCCTCATTATCCCTGTCGTTATGCCAATATTTGGGGGAATAAATTGCTCTTCATTATCAATTAAAATCCTTAAATTTGCGTGAATGTGCAATTTCAAATTAGTATGTCCCCCTATATTTATTTCGCTCACAGGAGCAGTCTTACATGCTCTTGATTCAGATATTGTTCCCATGACTGTCCAAACAATGAAAACTCCAATTACGCCAATTACAATAATAAAAATGCTCCAATTTCTTAATTTCTTCGTATTAATCTTTTTTTCGCTCTTTTTTACAATAGAATGTTTCGCAGCATTATGCTGCGCTAATCCTTCTGCGTCCTTGAAATTTCTATCGCAAATCTCGCATCTCGCCTTTTCTCCCATTTTCCAATTTATCTGTCAATATAAAAAATAAAAAAATAAAAATCAATATTTAAAGCTCTGCGTCAATCGCTTGCTTAAATGCGCTGAATGGCTGTGCTCCTACTATCTGCTTTCCATTAACGAAGAATGATGGTGTTCCTGAAACTCCTGCAGCATTTCCGTCCCGCATGTCCTTTTCCACTTCACTCTTATATTTCTCTGAATCCAAGCAAGTCCCTATATCATATCCTAATTCCTTGGCATATTTCTTCAGATTATCATTCGTCAGGCTCTGCTGATTTTGGAATAACTTGTCATGATACTTGAAGTAGGCTTCATCTTTGCCTTTTTCTCTTACACACTCCGCGGCAATAGCAGCAGGCAATGCAGTAGGGTGAAAGCCTAATGGAAAGTCTCTGTATACGAGCTTGACTTTTCCCGTGTCAATATAATCATTCTTTAATTGAGGATATGTCTGTTGGAAATGTCTTCCACAGAACGGGCATTCATAATCAGAAAACTCTATAATTGTAACAGGAGCATCTTTCTTTCCCAGAACAGCATCGTCATCTTCACTTACTTCAACTTTCCCATTTGCAGAGGGAAGAGTGTCCCCAGGATTATTCACAACCTGTCCTGTCGGAGCAGTATTATTATCTCCTCTAATGAAAAACATAAATGCCCCAACAACTAAAATAGCTGCCAAAATAAAAGTTGAATATTTCCAGAGACTATCTTTTTTTATCGTTATTACATCAGAACCTCTTTGTGTGTTCTCTGAGGGAGTATTAACTATTACTTTTTCGTTCATTCTAACCTCCTTTCATTTTTCTTCAGCATAATTTTACATGAATCATTAGAGGTTTTAAATATTGCTATTCCCAAAATTACAATTGCCAAGATTGATAATTCCAATCCTTTAAACGGTAATAGAGTCAAAAAAGCCCCGCTTAAACCCAAAACAGAAGCTAATCCAATGCCACAAGCCGCGCATCCAGGAGCAAAAGCCCCTAAAAAAGCCCCTAAACCAGAAATAAATCCCAACTTCTTTCCATCTCCCTTCAAAAAATTTAATTTATAAAAAATTAAACTAAACAATATTCCTAAGAGCAAACTAATAATAATTAAGCTAATAAAAGAAGAAAATAGAATTAAATTATAAAAGCCAAACATTAAAGTAAAGAAAAATTTTATTGTCCCCAAAAGACCCAAAGATGGATAGAAATTAATCAATGTTTTATAATTAGCAATAAATACATTTAAAGCATAAAATAAGATTGCAATAATAATCGCCAATAATAAATATTTAAAATTCCCAAAGACTCTTTTCCAAAAATTGAGGTTCTCTTTTATATTAAATTGCATACAAAAGAGATATAAAAAATCTATATAAAACTATGGTCTGAACAAAGCTATCTAAAAAGCCTAAAAAGCCCAAATTTGAGCCTTTTATCGTTCATAAAGGCAAATTATATCATTAAATAAATCTCAAGTGTCTTGCCCTTCTCAATTCTTTTAACAATTCCTCTTCTTTCAAGCTCTTGCAAAACATAACTCAATTTTGCCTTAGACATATCCAACCTAATTCTTAATGTATTCTGTGTAATCCCGGGCTGTTCTCTGACAGCCTTAACAACTTTCTTTTCATATTCATCCAATGCTTTTAACAAAATATCAAATTTGTTATCCTCTAATTTTTTATTCTTATCATCTTCTAATTTATCTAAAATTGCCTTCTCAGTTTTATTAAAAAACAAGAGATAAAATCCAAGGGCTAAAATAAAAGAAAAAATTCCAACAGCCATATGACTAAGACTTAATGTTCTTTCAATTCCAATACAATCTTCATTCGGAAAGCAACCGATTTCTTTTCCTTCGTCAATTAATCTAGAGCTATAATAGAAAAATAATCCGCCAACAACTAAACCGATAATGATTAGTAGAATGCCTAACTTTTTATTTTCCATAATAATTCATATTAGAGAATCTTTATAATGTTTTCTGAAACTTGAAGCTGGATTAATGGCCTTGAAGAGAATCGAACTCCTGACTACTCGGTGTAAACGAATCGTTTTGCCACTAGACTACAAGGCCAATATCTTTTAATTGTGAAAATAATTGTATTTAAAAAGATATACTTTGCATTAATTTTCTCGAAAAAACTCTTCTGCAAATCTTTAAATATGGTTTTTATTTTAGTATTTCATCCCCTCATAGCTCAGTGGTTAGAGCGTCCGGCTGTAGAATAGCGCAGACATTCCTCTCGCGAGGACAAGGATGAAGCGTGAGCGGTTAATGTTTATTAGAACATTAAAGTTCGTGCAGAACCCGGAAGATCCCAAGTTCAATTCTTGGTGGGGGGATTTTTATTTTTAGAAAGATTTTTAAAATTTGTTTTGATAATAAGAATATGGCATTCAAGATGGTAAGGACAGAATTGGAGGGTTATCCTGTACTCTACAGAGAATATTTAGTTAAAGAATTAAATAAAATAATAAATGAAATAGGTAGTATAACTAATCAATATTTAAGAGAAATCGGAAGGGCAGTTTCATCATTTGTTAAACATACAATGGATAATAAGACAAGAGACGGATATACATGGCTTGGCAGTTTAGAATATAAAATCAATGACGCAAAAATTATAATTTTATTTCCATGGCATCAAGATTTCAAGAACCCGGAATCAAAGATGGATCGCTCAATCAATGTCTACAGTAATAAAAAACTCCCAGATAAAGAAGTGAAAAATCTTCTTGAGCATATAGTATATAATGCTAAGCAATTTTTTAAGAGGAAATAAGAATTTCAAAATAAAATAGTTCGCATTAAATTGTCATGTTCAAAAATACAAAAGTTTAAAAAAGCATTTTATTACTTAATTTCACAAAAACTAAATGTTTTTAGGAAAAAATGAAAAAACCTAAACAAATCGAGGAAGAAGACGAGGAAACGAAAGCGACTTCAGAAGAAGAGTCTTCTGATGACGAAGACGACGACGAAAAAGACGAAGACGACGATTCTGATTACTAATCAGAAAATTCCTAAATCCTTAATTTTTTTGCCTTTCGGCATCTTTTTTTAATTTTTTACATAATCTCTATTATATTATCCCGTTAAGACTTTTTGAACAGATAATTATTATAGATAATTAATAACTTTTATCATCATAATATTTAATAATAATTATCTTAACAAATATAAAATAGACTGGAAGAAAACAAGTAATAGGTGACAATCAGGATTACTTATCAGAACAGTAGCATCTCCATTATATAAAACCTTAAAAATGTCTTAATGTCATGAAAGACATGCCGGAAAAACCAGTTTATATTCTCCCTGAAAATATCTCAAGAACTCTTGGAAAAGATGCGCAGAGAAATAATATTCTCGCTGCAAAAGTTGTTGCAGATATTGTTAAGACAACACTCGGTCCAAAGGGCATGGATAAAATGTTAGTTGACTCGGCAGGCAATATCATAGTTACAAATGACGGAGTTACAATTCTGGAGGAAATGGAAATAGAGCATCCTGCTGCCAAAATGATTGTAGAGATTGCAAAAACTCAGGAAGCAGAAGTTGGTGATGGCACAACAACAGTTGCGTTGTTAGCAGGAAAATTATTAGAATATGCTGAAAAACTCCTTGATAAAAATGTTCATCCAACTACCATTGTAAAAGGTTATCGCTTAGCTGCAGAAAAATCTATGCAAATACTGAATGAAGTTTCTATCCCCCTGCAGGATAAAAGCGTTTTAGAAAAAATAGCCCAAACTGCAATGACAGGCAAGGGCGCAGAAGGCAATAAGGAGATGCTCGCAGAATTAGTTGTTAGGGCAGTTGATCAAATCGCTTCTGGAAAAAATATAAATTTAGATGATATTAAGATAGAGAAGATTAAAGGAGATTCAATATCAGAAAGCGAGCTTGTTCAGGGAATTGTCTTGGATAAGGAAAGAGCGAATGCAGACATGCCTTCTAAAATAAAAGATGCAAAAATCTTGTTAGTTGATGTAGCTTTGGAATTGCGCAATCCGGAAACAGAGGCAAAAATTTCAGTGTCAACTCCGGAGCAGTTGGAAAGTTTTATGGATTCAGAGGAAAGATATCTAAAAGAAATGACTTCAAAGATAGCAGCTTCGGGAGCAAATGTAGTTTTCTGCCAAAAAGGAATTGACGATGTTGCGCAATATTATCTGGCAAAAGCAGGGATTTTAGCGTGCAGAAGAATCCCTAAATCTGACATGGAAAAATTAGCCCGCGCAACAAATGGAAAGGTACTTTCTAACATTTCAGATTTGAATGAAAATATTTTGGGAAAAGCAGAAACAGTTGAAGAAATAAAAAAAGGAGAGAATTCCATGACTTATGTAAAAGGATGCCCAAACCCCAATATAGTTAGTTTGATTATAAGGGGCAGCACACAGCACGTAATTGAGGAAATAGAAAGAGCAGTAAAAGACGGCTTGGGAGATGTTGCCTCTGCTGTGAAAAGCGGGAAGATAGTTCCAGGAGGAGGCGCAATAGAAATGGAAGTTTCAAGAAGATTAAGAGCTTATGCGCGCACCCTAAGCGGAAGGGAACAATTGGCTGTGGAGGAATTCGCGAACGCCTTAGAATCTATTCCAGAAGCTCTTGCAGAGAATGCAGGATTGGATCCAATAGATATACTGACAGAATTAAGAAAAAGGCACGAAGCAGGCCTTTACAATCAAGGGCTTAATTTATTGAGAAATGACATTGAAGACACGTTCAGCGCAGGCATAATAGAACCATTAAAAGTGAAAACACTTGCAATTAATTCGGCGACAGAAGTCGCAACAATGATTTTAAGGATAGACGATGTTCTTATAAGCAATACTTCTGGGCAAAAAAGTTTTAGCAAAGAGGCGAAAATAGAAGATTAAATCGAATTATGATGACTTATTTATTAAGAAGATGCTCGTCAAAAAAATCCATAACTCTCTTTTCATATTCTTTAGGATTCTTAGAATAACTCATTCCATGACCCGCTCCTTCAATAAGCCAAAGCTCGCTATTAGGGGCGTTTTTATGCAGGATTTTAGAATGCTCCACAGGAATCTCCTCATCTTCAGTTCCATGAATAAGCAATATTGGCATATTAAGAGACTTAACATTCTCCTTTGGTGAAACTTCAAGCGCATTTATTCCCAAAAACAACTTCGCGAAAAATAAAGTTGTCCAGACAAAAGGATATTTAAGAAACCCAGGAAATATTCTATAGGCCACTTTTGTCACATCATACAAGCTTGAATAGCTGGAATCTGCCACAATCGCCTTTATGTCTTTGGAATCTATCAATAAAAATGTAGCCGCACTCATGGAAAATCCATACAATCCTATTGAATTAACATTCTTCTTCTTTTTCAAATAATCAATTGCCTCTAGTAAATCCTGTTGCTCTTTATACGATATTGTGGTATATGCGCCCTCACTCTCACCAAAATATCTAAAATCATAATAAAGAAGATTATAATGCTTATTTAAAAATTTAGTTACAGGCAATACATTATTCTTATCAAAAGGGAATCCATGCCCGACAATAATCGTAGCATTAGAATGCTCTGAAGGAATAAACCATCCTCTTAATGTCAATCTGTCTTTTGTCTTGAATGATATATTCTCATATTTGAGATTAAAATCAGATGGCATAACATCGGTATGCATTCTTGGCGGCCTGATATACAATAAAAAGCCAATTAAAGAAATAAATACTATAAACCCTAAAATTATAAGTATTATAGTTATTATTTTTATATTTATCATTATTCTCTGGAATAAAGTCCTATTAACTCAGTTTTCCCAATAATATGCTGTCTCATAGCCCTCTCAACATCTACTTTTTTAGCATTTTTGTTCAAATCAAGAATTGTATTAAGCGCATATAATTTAAAGAAATATCTATGCGTTCCAGAAGGGGGACAAGGTCCACCATAATCGTTTCTTTCCCAGCTATTCTTTCCTTGCACAGCATTTAATGGTACACTATCTTCATCAATCTTAGCTATTGCAGTATCAATATTAAATAAAACCCAATGATCCCATGTCCCAATAGGAGCATCAGGATCTTCAACAATCAAGACTAAAGATTTTGCGTTTTCAGGTATATCAAAGATTTCTAGTGGCGGATTTATATCATCTCCATCACACGTATATTTTATTGGTATTCTCTCATTATTTGCAAAAATACTTTTTATTTTCATATTCCCAATATCCCGATTTATACTAGCATCAATATCAGATTTATAGATAAAACTAATTATTAAAATTATCGCTATAATCAGAATAATAAAAATGGCAAGAGATTTTTTCATATCTTATTAAAGAGATTAGGTTTTATAAAATATGCGCTGGCCGGGAGTCGAACCCGGGTCACCTCGTTGGCAACGAGATATACTAACCGCTATACTACCAGCGCTTAAAACTGCATGTCACAAAACCTTTTTAATCTTTACTCTGCATTAATCTCAACTTCATCTCTGTCCTTTATTCCTAATTTATCAGCTTCTCGCCCGTTTATTTCAAGAACGTATTTCGCAGGAATTTCTGACGAATAATATGCGCAGGGCTCTTGGCGACAAGGCAGCGCATTTCTGGCAATATTTATTATTCTCCAGTCCTCGTCAATAAATATAATATCCAAAGGGATTAGAGTATTCTTCATCCAAAAATTTAGCACGCCGCTATCATCAAAAATAAACAGCATTCCTGTCTTTTCATCAAGCGACTCTCTAAACATCAATCCACGCTCCCTCTCATCTGCGCTGTCAGCTATCTCAACTCTTATGTCTTGATTATTTATTCTTACATAATTCACATCTTGTTTAATGCTAACAGCAAATATAATCAGCAAAACAGCAATTGTAATAAGCATTAGTAAGAATATCTTAGGCATTTTCAGCCATTGTCTCAGAAACAAAATAAGCCCTGTTTGACATCACATTTTCTCTTTTTCCATCACTCTCAAAAAAAGCCATTGCAGCAGGAAGTTCAAATCTGCCAACAGCCCTTAACTTAGAGTAAACTATGTATGAAAACACTCTCTCCTCTCCCCTGTTAAGATAAGGGATATTCCAAAATAATTTCTTATTAGCCTCGTCAATTTTGTCCGGCTTTCCAAATCCCTCATACAATTTTGCCATTGCGGGCAGGGCATCAACAATCTGAACATTGCTGACAGACCTTCCGCCCTTTGCGTTAATCCTCACTTTAAGCGCAAATTCTCCGCCCTTGGTCTTGACAAAGGAAACGCTCTTGTCTAAAGTCAGGGCTTTGGTAGTATAAAATCTCACGCCAAAAGCAAACAATATAATTAATGCCATAAATAGGACAATAAATGTATAATTTGTAGTAGCAGTAACGCTAAATGACTCGCCAGGCTGCAAATCCCTCTCCCATTTATAATCAACAACCACGCCGCTTCTTTCCGCTTCCAATGGTGCAATAGAATATCCTGTAAAAAGCCGTGATATAATGTCTTTCTTGATTTCTATAGTTGAAGTCACAGGTATATTCCCATCATTAACCTCTTTTATCAAGGATTTAATAATAAAAAATCCAGTTGATTCTTTTATGACAGATGTCCCTTCTTTCTCAAGATAATTAATAGTTCCCTCTAATTTAACAGAGGAGTCGCCCACATTAATCTCTAAACTCAAAGGATAGCTTCCGGCGCGCAATCTGGAGTCCCTTCTCTCTATTACAATAGGCACATCAACCTCTTCAAACGGCTTGAAATTTATTTTTTTTGTGCTGTCAAAGAATGAAGAGCTGAATCGAATATCTACATTTTCTAAATTAGAGTTTACGACATTTTTTATAGTTAAATTCACAATCTCATCGTCTGGATGAATTTTCATTTGTTCAATGGTAAAAATATCCTGCAAATGCACAACTTGAACAGTTAATTTGTCCTCAAAAATTCCCTGATTCCCCTTGATTTGATATTGAAAAGAATAAATTCCCTCGCGTTTCAAATAATCTTCTCCAAGATATGCCCTGACTTCTGTTGTCGACTCGCCGCTTGGAATTGGAAAAGTTCCCTTTGGAGTCATTGACACTCCAACAAGGCTATAAATCTCGCCATTATCAGCCGCTCCCCTATTTTTTATAATGAAATCAAATATAGCAGGATTCCTCAATTCAGCAATAACAACCTCTCCCCTGCTTATTTTCTCTATCTCCAAGTCAAGGGCAGCAGAAACATAGGCAAGGCAAAGGAAAAGTGCAATAACTCCTGTGATAATCAGCCTGCTTTTCATGTCTTAATAGTCAAATCAATCTTATATAAATATTTGTATAAATTTAAAGATAAATACGCAATTTACTTATGGCCAACAAACACACTCTCTCCTTTAACGTATGCACTTTTACGAAGTTCAAACCGAAGGTTTGAATTTGGGTGGAGAAGTCTGCAAGACTTCGGAACCTCTTAATCACTGTTAAACTCTCCCGATAGGGATTGAATTTTAGTGCAACATTCCCGAAGGGAAAAATCCAAAGTAAGCGGGCGAGCGTAGTTAGAGGTTGGCGTCGTATCTTGAGAGTAGTGAATAACCGAAAGGTTTAAATAGTAGTATGTTATACAATATATAAGGTAAATCAAAATGGAAAACGATAACAAAAGAAAATTCCCGGCGTATATGGTTCCGTTGTTAGCTATGCCTCTGATTGCATCAATAGGACTTTTAACACACACAAAATCGCCCGGAAGATACTCATTCCCAACAGTCACAATAAGAACCGAAGCAGAGCAACGTGATTTAAGGAGAGAAAATTTAGAAGATACTCTTGATGGTTTTGGAATGAATTATAACTCATTTATAGAGGTTGCAGGTTTGGAAAGAACCTTGCCAGCAAAATACGACAATTGGAAGGTTTCTGTTGATGTAAATGAGAATCGGTTTAATCATGGACGTCAGACAGCAGTTGATTTAAGTGAAGATGGACTAGGAAAGGCAGTCCAAATAGATTTATCGGAGCATGACGCAAATAGAATTATAGAACAATACAGAAAGTAAAGACGCCAACCTCTTTTAATTAATTCTTGTTTTTCGTAGAAAAATACTATTTTTTAGCCCGCCCGCTTATTGAAACTAACGTATGTTCTTATCTGAAGTTCTTCGCCACTCTTTATTTTATCAAATAAGCGAGGAATTTGGGAATTTTTCGCAGGAAAATTCCAGATAAGCGCTGTTAGTAGACCCGAGCGAAATGAAATGAAACGAGAGCCTGCAAGGCGTGGCAAGAATTTTCGTAGAAAATTCGCAGAGTAAAAATGGCGAGCAAAAAATTTAGTTAGTCGTAGAGTTGGGGCTTTGTATTTTTTTCTATTTTCTCAAAAATTTTATTGATATTAACAGAAACATAACTTAAAGAAACGCCTTTAGCGACATTTTTATTATTTGATACAAAATTTTCATTCATCTTTGTATCAACAGGATACCTAAACTTATATCCATCTTCATCTTGGCTGATAATCCAATCAATAAAATTAGAAGATTCTTTAGAAAATTGAAAAGAAGAATTTAATTTTCTTGTTTCGGACAATAAGTCTTTAATTTTGTGGTGCATAGGAATTGTAGTTTGTTTTTGTAATATTAAAGACTTAAGAATTAACTCTAAATAATGCCTAAATAAAAAGAGTATTGGCAGTATATCTCTTTCGCTATAAATTCCTTCCTGAAAATTGGCTTCGTTGTACAAAAGAAGTTTTATGCTCTTTTTATAAGATTCCGCTAAATCATAAAACTTTTGCCAATCTTTGGTAATCCAAGAAGGAAAATCGTAAAAATCATAGAATCTATCGGGCATTTTCACAATTGCTTCTTAATCAAGCTCAGAAACTCATCTCTTTCCTTTCCTCTCTGTGCTTCATTACCCAAGAACCAAAATTTTATGTTATCTATCCCATTTGGACCTGCAACTGAAATGTCTATTGCAGGATTCATTAGCTTAGAACTTGAATTTATTCCTCTAATGTTCTTGTAATCTATTTCTGAGAAAGGAGTTCCGATAGATTTCTCCGTACCTCCAAATAAACTAATTTTTGCATTACAGAAGATTATCCTTTTATTAGTTAGATATAGATGTGTGGGCTTTGCATCCCAAACACTTCCTTCTCTTTTGATTTGCTTACTTGAAAAGATTCCTGTCCCTATTCCAGTATTCTGGGTTAGGCTTGAACCTAATCCTGTACCCATTCCAAAACTTATCATAGTTAGTCCTGAATACTGAAGTCTTTGGGCATCTTTTATTATTTTTTCCCCTTTTTGTAAAATAAAAGTTAGTTCTGCCATATTAAGATAAATAAAAGATGCATATTTATAAAGTTTTGTTTTTGTTTTCGTCAAAGCCCCAACTTTCTATAAATTACTCGCTGAAAGCGAGAGTATCTGTTGCGATAGCAACCAAGCGAGCCATTTTTATTTCTACTAACGTATGCGATTAAGAGAAGTTGTTTGCAGTAACTTAATCATAGAATAAGCAA
>CAZNQS010000009.1:0-31682 GCA_964575515.1 Candidatus Woesearchaeota archaeon
TATTGGATTGAACTAACTAATCGTAGTTATGCCCAAAGGGCATTGTCTTGACATAAAGATTTCTTTATAAGATTCCTAGCCATAAAATGGCTGGGCTACACGCCAATTTACTAGCGCATTATTTTATTTATTTTAAAGCCCATGAAGAAATCTCTAAAGAGAAAATCCTTGAAAGTTTTCAAGGCTGGCAAGCCTACGCAAAATGGGCAAACACATTTAAATTGAGGAAGAAAGTTGATAAAGTTGAATGGATTAAAGATCTCTAAGAGAAATCTTTATAAGCCTTATTTCTCACCCTCATTAATAGTTAAAATGGCAGACATAAGAGCAATAGAAGCAGGAAAATACAACAATTATCTAGCAGATGCTTTAAAAAAAGTTCCAGAGTTTAATAAGCCGGAATGGATAGATTTTGTAAAAAGCTCTGCGCATAAAGCCCGCCCAATAGCAGAACCTGATTTCTGGCATAAAAGAGCCGCAAGTATTCTAAGGCAGATTTACATAAGAGGCATTGTAGGCGTTGGAAGATTAAGAACAAGATATGGCGGAAGAAAAGACAGAGGCATGCAGCCCCCAGAATTTAGAAAATCAGGCGGAAAAATTATCCGTACGATTTTACAGCAGGCAGAAAAGGCAAGCTTAATAGAAAAATCAAAAGAAAAAAAAGCAGGAAGAAAATTAACTGAAAAAGGCAAATCATTTCTTGAAGGAGTTGCACAATGAGTGTATATATCCCGCCAAAATTGCTAGGTGAAGAAAGATATGAAATGGAACTCTGTCTGCAAGGAAATATTCCTAAAGCACAGACAAGAAGGGACGAACATAAATATCTATTATGGCAGGAAAATGAAGAATTGAGGGAGCTTATGGGCAGGGACATTAATGATTATCAGAAATTTACTATTAATAGAGAAGGGGAATTATTACAATGACGCATTATTATCCGAAAAAAATCCATCTGGGAGTCGCAAACAGACTTACAAAATGGGCGCCATTTTGGGCAGTCATAAGAAAATACGGCCTGCGTAAGCGAGTCCATCCCTCGCAAATCACAAAGCATAGAAGGCACTGGCGAAGAATAAAGCTAAAAATTAAACCAAGAAGATTAAAGAAAAAACATCTAGGATAAAATGAAAAAAAATTACATTATTCGTAGCATACCTGAAGCATTAAGTAATCTAATTTATGATGTGCTTGTAAATAACCTTGGGGCAGACGAAATGTCAGAAGATAATGGACTTGGAAAAGCTCAATGTTATTTCCTAAAAGACTGGGCATTAACATCAAGAACAGGCCCCTTTATTAATGCCGTATCTATCTTTGCTAAAGATACAGCCAATATAGAAAAAAGAAAATCAGAATTAGAAGAACATTTTAAGCGCAAGCATAAAGTATATTTAGGTCTTGAGGAAAAATAAAATGGCAGATACAAAGCAAATCTTAGAGAGAGAATATATTATCCCATTAAGAAGGGAATGGCTCAAAGTTCCAAAATACGAAAGAACAGGAAGAGCCATTAAAACAATTAAAAAATTTATAGCAAGGCATATGAAAATTCCCGATAGAGAGCTTAAAAAAGTAAAATTAGATGTATTCTTCAATAACGAGCTATGGTTCAGAGGAAGAAAAAATCCTCCCTCAAGAATAAAAGTAAAGGCAAAAAAAGAAAATGATATAGTAAAATTAGACTTTGTAGAAATTCCGGAGCATATAAGATTCATCAAGCAAAAATTAGAAAGAAGGCATAAAGAAGCAGAAAAGAAACCAGAGCCTAAACCAGAAGAGAAAAAGGAAGAAATAAAACCAGAAGAAAAGCCGCAAGAGAAGGCAATAGAAGAAAAGGAAAAAGAAAAAGCAGTTGCAGAACAGCGCTCAAAAGAAGCAGAGCAGCAGGCAAAAGCTCAGAAGCACATCACTAAGAAGAAAGAAACAAGCTATCATAGAATGGCTTTGAAGAAATAAATTTAATAATCAACCTGCTCTTCTAATAAAATGATTTTAAATAATCTTAAATCTGATTTAAAAAAATCTGCAAATCCTAAAAAGGCAAAAATCTTGCAAAGATTTTTCAAAACAGGAAAAGGCGAATATGGGGAGGGCGATATTTTTCTTGGGATAACAGTTCCTGAATTAAGGAAACTAGCAAAAAAGTTTCTCAACTTATCTTTTAAAGACATAGAAATAATTTTAGAATCTAAAATACACGAAGAAAGATTAATTGCTCTGCTCATCTTAGTTGAGAATTATAAAAAATCAGATATAGAAAAAAGAAAGGAAATATTTGATTTTTACCTAAATAATATAAAGAAAATTAATAATTGGGATTTAGTTGATTTATCAGTTGATAAAATAATTGGAAATTACCTATCAGACAAGCCAAAAAATATCTTGTATAAATTAGCAAGCTCCGATAATTTATGGGAGAAAAGAATATCTATAATATCTACTTTTCAATTTATAAAGAATAATCAATTTTCTGATACTCTAAAAATTGCAAAGATTCTTATTAAAGATAAGCATGATTTAATTCATAAGGCAGTTGGCTGGATGTTGCGTGAAATAGGCAAAAGAAACCAAGAAGCAGAGGAGTCTTTTTTAAAAAAACATTATAAAAATATGCCAAGAACAATGTTGAGATACGCAATAGAAAAATTTTCCGAAGAGAAAATACAGCTTTATTTGAAAGGAAAGATTTAAATATAACTTAATATATAATAAAATATAACTCAGTATATAATAAAATGGAAGCAATAGCAAAAACTCGCGCAATAGGAGGGTCTTTAGTTGTAACCATTCCTTCTGAAATAGTCAAGCTTGAAAATCTTCAAGAGGGCGAATATGTTGAGATTAATGTAAAGAAAAAAAGAAAGGATTGCTTTGGTGTCTTAAAAGGCATAGGAGAATTTAAAGAAAATGATAGGATGGAAGATAGGTTATGAGTTATCTGGTTGATTCATCAGCATGGATATCCTATCTAAATGGAGACAGCTCTGGTGAAAGGTTGAGCCAGATTCTTAAGTCTAAAGAAGAGGTATTTGTAATCGCTCCCATTATTTCTGAAGTTGTCAGTTTTGTTAGAAGAAATAAAGGAAATTACGAGCTGGCATACGAGACAATTTTAAAGAATTCTAGGCTGCTTTATATAAGTCTTAAGTCTGCAAAAAACGCAGGTATTTTCCACGGGAAAGCCAAAGCAGAAAAAAATAACCTGCCTCTTATAGACGCGATTATTCTATCTGTATCTCAGGAATTTGATTTGAAAATATTAACAAAAGACAGCCATTTCAAATCATTTAAAAATGCTATTCTTATCTAAGATTATGCTTGATTTAGATAAAATAAAATTCCAAAGATCAACTGAAGAGCTCTTAAAATTTTCTATAATAAACATAGACAAGCCATCTGGCCCGACATCTTTTCAAGTCTCACACCTCATTAAAAATTTATTAAATATTAATAAAACATCTCATTTTGGAACTCTTGATCCTCAAGTGTCTGGCGTCTTGCCCACAGCACTTAGCAGAGCCTGTCGTTTAAACGAATATTTTATGCATAAAGATAAAACATACATCGGAATAATGCGTCTGCATTCAAGCGTAAGCGACGAAATCTTAAAAAAAGAAATTAAAAATTTCATTGGAAAAATAATTCAGCTCCCCCCTATAAGATCTCGCGTAAAAAGGGCAGAAAGAGTAAGAGAAATAAAAACTTTTAAGATAATAGAAAAAGACAATAAAGACATTTTATTTGAAGCGCAAGTTGAAGCAGGCACATACATAAGAAAATTAATCCACGACTTAGGACAAAAAATAGGAGGTGCTCACATGCTAGAACTAAGAAGAATAAAAGCATCTATCTTTTCAGAAGAGAACTCTGTTAATCTTTATGAATTTGAAAAGGCAGTTGAAGAATATAAAAAAGGAAATGATGCTCAATTAAAAAATATGTTAATCCCAGCAGAATTCTGCATAGAACAAGTTATGCCAATTATTCAAATTAAGGAAAATTCATTAAATCAACTATTAACAGGTAAGCCATTAATGAAGTCAGATATTATAAATAGTTTGCCTCAAGAAAATATATTTGCGATATTTAATAATAACAAATTCGTAGCAATTATGAAAAAATCAGAAGAAAAAGACATTATTGCCCGCCCAGAATTTGTTCTCAATTAGGCTTTTTCTTCCTTTTTGAAAAATTTACAATAAAATCCTTTAATCTCTCTCTAAATATGTAAACAACAAGAGAAATGATTATCATAGCAATAGACAATGAAATGACTAAAACCAAATTTTTTGCGTACAACCCGCTCCCTATTAAATTAAAAACAAGATATTTGGGGAATCTTCCTATTGCGTTAATGAGCATCAAATTTCTCATTTTTATGCGGGTTAATCCTGCAAGATAGCAAAGTATATCATCAGGAAATATTGGTATTAAGAGAAATACGAATAATATAATCGCGCCTTTATTTGAGAAGATATAATCAAATTTCTTTAATCTTTCCTTAGATACAATCTTCTCAATAAAAGGCCTGCCATATTTTCTCGATGTAGCAAATATAATATAAGAGCCAATGACAAGTCCAATCATTGTATAAAAAGTCCCTAAAAAAACGCCGTATAAATAGCCTCCTGCAAGACCTGCTATCTGCCCGGGAATTGGCGGAATTATAACTTGTATTACAGCAAATAAAATAAAAATAATAGATGAAAATATCCCAAATCTTAAAATAAACTCTCTTAATTCATTGATATTTGTACTTAATCTTATAATAGGCTCCCAATATACAATTAATAATACTATTAATGCAATAAAGAAAATTGTTTCTATCAACTCTTTTCTTTCAAATTTCATACATAATGCAAGGCAAATCTCTTTTTAATCCTTAGCTATAACAAGGCAATCTTTATAATATCTTTTTCCATAAATTCTCTCATGAGAGAATTTATCTATTACTCAAGAACTGCTCCTACGTCTGGCAATTTTTCTCTTGATAACTTGCAGAAAGCAGGTCGCATTGATATAGCAATTCACGTTATTATAGCAACCTTCTTCTTGAGCCATAAAATTCGCTCTGATGCAAAACTGCATCTAGTATTTGCAGGCCCTCCAGATCCCTCAAAGCATATTGAAATGTCTCCTGTTTTAGAAGGAGAAACAGGCATAGATAAGATATATCTAGCAAAAAAGGATGTATCATCCATATTAAAAAAAATACTCTACAAATTCAAGGAAGGAGAAAAGAAAGAGGTATTTCCAGGATATTGGATTGAAAGAAAAGGATTTCCAGAACTAGCAAACAATCTTTATAATAAAGGAAGAAACCTCTATATCCTAGATCCAAAAGGAGAAGACATAAGAAAATCAGAGCTCAAAGAAAATCCTATTTTTATTCTCGGAGACCACAAAGGCCTTCCTCAAAAAGAATTAAAAAGATTGAAAAAAATCTGCATTCCTCTAACTTTAGGGAAAAAAATCTATTTCGCATCACAGGTTGTTGCAATTGTGAACAACGAATTAGACAGAAGAGAGGAAGAGGGATTGTTATAATTCTATTGCTCACCAATACATCTGATATATTATAATATAGCTTTCATGCCCAATATCCATCAACTCAACACTATTGATATAATTCCTATTTTTGTCGCATAGCATAAATTCATCTTTAAATTTTTTTACAATGCCCTCTGCCTCTTCCCTTATAATATCTATATTCTCTGTTATTGTCCTCATGAATATAAATGTTGTCTCATATAATTCCAGCATAGCAATAATTATAAAGCCTGTAATTGATAATCTTAATCATGGTAAAAGGAGCGTCAATAAAGCTTGCATCTTATGCAGAATCTGTTCCTAAATTGCTTAATCATCTTAAGGTTGATAATGAATTAAAAAAATACGACAAAATAATCTTAAAACCAGCAATTAAAAATGAACAATCCTATACTCCAATAGCATTCGTAGAATCTGTCTTGAAATATTGTCTGGAAAATAAAAATCCGGTTGCACAAATTTCAATTGCAGAAGGCGTAGATGGCCATGATACGACAGAGCTATTCCAATCTCTCGGCTATAGAGCTCTGGCAGAAAAATATTCAATTGGTCTGATAGATTTAAACGATACAGAGATAGAAGAGGTAATAAATAGCGAATTTCTCAAATTTGAGTCAATAAAATATCCTAAGATATTATTAGAAAGCTGCGTAATATCACTGCCTTTCTTAGAACAAGACCAGGAAACAGAAATCTCAGATTCCTTGACAAATATGTTAGGGGCTTATCCTTCAAAATATTACGCGGGCTTTTTCTCTCTAAAAAAGAATAAGATCAGAAAATGGCCTATAAAATATTCAATTCATGATATCTTAAAATGCAAGATGCCGAATTTTTCCATTATTGACGCTTCATCGAAAGGCCAGATTTTAGCAGGTCTCCCTTTAGAGGTAGACAAGCAAGCCGCAAAATTAATTAATGCTGACTGGAGATCAATCTCTCATCTGAAACTTGTCAGCGAAACTTTCTCTTTTAAATTAAACAAAAAAGACGAGCAAGAATCAACTAATCTAGTTAAGTAAAATATATTAACTCCCCTTTATTGATTTTTTCATGAAAAAATCAGTTAGGCTCTTTATCACAGGCACTGTGCAGGGAATCTTCTTTAGGCAATTCATAAAAGAGCATGCAGATAAGAACAAAATTAGAGGCTACATAAGAAATTTAGAAGATGGAAGAGTTGAGGTCTTTTTAGAAGGGCAGAATAACAATATAGATGATATGATAGAAATCTGCAAGAAAGGCCCAAAGCACGCCCATATCCGCAATATAGAAGAAAAGCCAGAAACCTTTCAGGATTTCAAGGATTTCAAGATTTTGAGATTTTAATTTATTCAATTTACTAGCACATTATTTAGGTTTATTTTAAGCAAGTTTTTCTAAAAATAACTCCTTAAATATCTTTCTAATAAAATAGAAAGATTTATAAAGAAAGAAAATTTAAAAAGAAAGTGAAACGAGCAGAATTAGTCTATAGGGAAATTTTATACAGGGCAATTGAAAAGAACGAGAAGAGATTTACCCAGTCTGAACTTTATAAGAGTCTGGGTATTTCTTTGAGTATTGTTAATTCTGCAGTTCAAAGGCTTAGTGGACTTGGAGCTGTGAAAATTTTACAGAGAAGCTTTACCATCGTCGATATTAAAAAAGTCTTGTATTTTTGGGCATCTATAAGGAATTTAAAAAAAGACATAATACTTAGCAGAAGGATTGATATGAGCGTAAGGGATATAGAAAGAAATACACCTCCTAAAGCAGTTTATACAGCATATTCTGCATATAAGTTTAAATTTAAAGATGTGCCTGCTGATTATTCAGAGGTTTATGTTTATGCCGGCGAGAATGAAATTGAGATTATTAAAAAGAGATTTTTTAATAACGAAAATAAAAAAAATTTGAGGCCGAATATTTTTATTTTAAAGAAAGATAACTTAATTGAAAGATATGAAGATATTCCAATTGCGCAGATTTTTGTGGATTTGTGGAATTTAGGAGAGTGGTACGCAAAGGAATTTATTAATGCTTTAGATAAGAAAATAGGGGATATGCTATGATGGAATTTTGGAATTCTTTGCTGACAGAGAAAAGCTGGAGAATATTGCAAGAGCTGAACAAAAAATATAATTTTATTCTTATTGGAGGATGGGCAACGTATTTGTGGACTAAACAGCAGAAATCTAAGGATATAGACATAGTTATCGATATCGAAGAATTACAAAAACTTAAAAATGAGAGCCTATCTAAGAACAATAAACTTAATAAATACGAGATTAAAATAGAAGAGATTGATGTTGATATTTATGTCGCGCATTTTTCTAAATTAGCTCTTCCAGCCGAAGAGCTGAAAAAATATGCCTCTAAGATAGAAGGTTTTAATGTTGCTAAATCTGAAGTGTTATTAATCTTAAAGCAAGGGGCTGAAATTGATAGGGGGTATTCTCCTAAGGGAGAAAAAGACAGAATTGATATTATGTCGCTTTTGTTCTTTACTGATTTTGATTCTAAAAATTATTCCAGCATATTGAAGAAGTATAAGCTTGAGGATTATATTGCTAAATTGATTTCATTGGTTTCTAATTATCAGGACTATTCAAGTCTAGGATTAACTCCAAGAGAGTTTAAATTAAAGAAGAAAGATATTCTTAGAGAGTTGCGAGAACATAATTAAAAATTGTCAAAAGAATATACAAAAAACTAATTCAATAATTATTTAAATCAACCTTTGTTATTTTTTAAATGGGAAGACAAGAGCAAATAATCAATGAAAGGCTTAGAAAATTAAAAGAGTTAAAATCTCAGGGCATTAATCCTTATCCAAATAAATACGAAGTAAAGCATCATGCTAAAGAACTGCAGGAAAAATACCTCTCTCTTAAGGCAGAGGAATCTGCAAAAGAAAAAGTAAAAATAGCAGGCCGTTTGATGACTTCACGGGAATTAGGAAAGATATTATTCAGCACTATTCAAGACAGCTCTGGAAAGATACAAATTGTTTTGCAAGACAAAAACACACCTAAAAAAACTCTCGAGTTTTACAAAAAATTCATTGATACAGGAGATTTTATAGGAGTAGAAGGCACAATTTTTAGAACAAAAAGAGGAGAATTATCCGTCTTAGTTGAAAATATAACATTGTTATCAAAATCAATTCTCCCCTTGCCTGAAAAATGGCATGGCTTGCAGGACAAGGAAGAAAGATACAGAAAACGCTACTTAGATTTAATCATAAGCCCTGAAGTAAAAGAAACATTTGAGAAGAAAGCAGTAATTATAAACACAATAAGGGCTTTTCTTAAAGCCAGGAATTTCTTGGAAATAGAAACACCTGCCCTGCAGTCAGTTTATGGCGGAGCTTCAGCAGCCCCTTTCAAAACACATTTAAACGCGTTAGATATAGATTTATTTCTCTCTATATCCCCAGAATTATATCTAAAAAGACTTATTGTCGGAGGCTATGAAAAAGTATTCACAATATCAAAAAACTTTAGAAATGAGGGCATCGACAGGCAGCATAATCCAGAATTTACAATGATGGAATATTATATTGCCTATGAAAATTACGAATACCATATAAAATTCACAGAAGAGCTTTTCAATCAGCTCAAGAAAGAGTTAAAGATAAAAGATTTTATAGAATATCAAGGGAAAAAAATAGATTTAAAAACACCTTTTAAAAAAATAAAATTTAGGGATTTATTATTAAAAGAAACAGGAATAGACATTGATAAATCATCCAATTTTGAAAAATTAAGAAAAGATATCGAAGCTAAAAAGATAAGCAGTATAGACATAAAAGGATGCAAGCATTATGGGGCATTATTAGACGAGCTATACAAAAGAGCCATTAGGCCTAAAATTATTCAGCCAATATTTCTAACTCATTATCCAGTAGAAATGATAGCCTTGGCAAAAAGAAACGAAGAGGATAAGAGAAAAATAAATACTGTGCAGTTAATTATAGACGGCGCAGAGATAGCCAAGGCATATGAAGAGCTTAATGATCCATTAGATCAAGAAGAAAGATTAAAAGAGCAGGCATCTCTTCTTAGAGAAGGAGATGAAGAGGCGATGCCTATGGATGAAGATTTTATAGAGGCGCTAAAATACGGAATGCCTCCTACTGCAGGATATGGCTTGGGAATAGATAGGCTTGTAATATTATTAACTAATTCGCCCTCAATACGCGATGTAATCCCTTTTCCTTTTATGAAGCCAATTAAGGAGGAAAAATGATAACTAAATGGTTGCTGGATTCTCCAAAACCCGCTGGAGGTTTTGGAAAATGACTAAAGAAACAGAACTTGTAATAAAAAGCAGGATAAAATCCGCAGTTCCAGATATGAGCGTAGCAGCAGAAGTCGCCGACGCATTGAACAAAAAAATTCTTGAAATTTTAGAAGACGCCGCAAAAAGGGCAAAATTAAACGGCAGAAGAACATTGCAGGCAAGGGATTTGTAACAATCTAAAAGTTTAAATATTTCATCTAATCTATTTTAACATGGAACAAAAACTATCTTTTAGCGTATCAATACATGAAGAAATCTTAGAAGGGAAAAAGGTTTTTGTAGCAGAATGTGTAGAATTAGGCATATCTGATTTTGGAGATAGTTTAGACGAAGCTCTTAATAATCTTAAAACAGCCGTTAATCTTTTATTAGAAGAATCTCCTGAAAAAAGGGAATTATTAGAAAATGAAGAGCCAGTCTTCATTACTCGTTTAATTCTCTGAATTTAATTCCTGCCTGTCTCTCTATACTTTTTAATGTACCTATTGGAATTGTCTTATGATGAATAGGAACAACTACCATTCTCCCATTATTTCTTAATATCACAAAGTCTTTGTGTATTACTGCGGACTAAAGTCCGCAGTTTGTGTAGACTTTGTGAGACAGAGTGAAAAACTATAGTAGACATTACTACAATCTAAAGAATGTAGTTTTTTACTCTGTATAACATGCGTGCCGCTCTGTCTTTTTACTCTAAATCCGCTTTTTTCTAAAATTTTAATCACATCTTTTGATTTTATATTCTTAATATTCATTCAAAATATACAACATTGCCAATATATTAAGATTTCTCATTGACTATATTACCAGCACCTATATAAATCTAAATTATTCCCATCATATATGTCAAACAAAGCAAAAGGCTCAAGAGTAGAGCGCGAATTAATAGATTTATTCACGCAAAAAAGCTGGCGCGCAGTTAGGGTTGCGGGCTCTGGCATAGGAGAAGATTCCCCATGCGACCTCTTGGCTGCAAAATTAGGGAAAAGAGGATTTGCCATAGAAGTAAAATCAACTAAAAAATCATCAATCTACATAACAAAACAGCAAATAGAGGATTTCATATTATTCTCAAATCTTATAGGATTGAAACCAACAATAGCCCTAAGATTCAATTACGAAGGCTGGCTTTTTATAGAACCAAAGCATCTTAAAGATACAGGAAAATATTTTGCAGTCTCATTGGAAACAGCAAAAGAAAACGGTAGGCGCTTCTCGCAATTCTTTGAATGAAAAATCACTTCTTCGTCAATTCGCTAGCTCTAACAACAATACCGCACTCATTAGGCGAAGGTTGATTTCCATATAAATCTCTGCATTTAATATAATAAACTCTATTTTCCTGCCATTCTACAAAATGATTCTTTCTTATAGAAGGATTGCTGTAAAGCAAAGGCAGTCCTTCGTTAAATACGTAATTGCAAGAATTTAAAGAATAAACGCATTCCGCATCCTCATTAGTCACTATCTTCAAGCCCTCTTCTCTATATGCTCTTGTTACAGTTGGAGCATTCTTATCAATAACTACGCTGAATTCTGTATTATCCTCTGCACTATTTCCTCCAGCGTCAATGCATCTGAAGAAATATTTGTAATCTCCCGCAGTTAAATCCAGAGATTGTTTATGCTCAAAGCTATTTGTTTCAAACATTGCAATATAGCTGTCCTGTTCTCCTGTATTTGAGAAATAGCATATTGACTTGCCTTCTTCAGCACCATCGTCTGTTATTACGCGCAAATCAACGCTTACGCTGTCCGTGCTTCCGAATATAGTGCCATTAGGCCCTACATTCAGAATATTCAATAGCTGGCTTCCTCTCAATGTCAGCTCATAGCTCTGAACCATTACATTTCTTTCGCTATCTGTTTTATCAGGCCCATCCTTACATCTGAAATAGAATTTATTTTCTTCGTTATTCTTTATACCTGTTAAATTTCCTCCGCATACGTAATTCAAATCAGCATTAATCTGAAATGCCTCTGTGTCGCAAATCATGTCATTCTCCATGTCATCATAATTCTTGCTCTGCCTGCTCCATTTGCATTGCGCAGGCTCATTCACATAAACCTCTATTGGCGTAGAATCTGCGTTAAATCTCACGAATCCTTTTTGAACAATACTGGTTCCTTCAATAATTGGAGGAGTTGTGTCCGGCGAAGGATCAACGCAGAAATTAAACACAAATGCGTCAACATTCTCGTTTCCATTTGCGTCACGACAGCGAGCAAATAAACTAAATGTTCCATCATTTTTCAGTTCAGGAGCCAATTCTCCTTGTGCGCTATCAGGCCCTGGCAGTTTCATTTTTTGAGTGTGATTATATCTGTAATAATTAGTTCCTTCAAAGAAGAATTTCATTTCATCTAAGCTTTTTGTCAAGCTATAATCTATCTTGCATTGAGCAGGCTCATTAGTTACAATGCCAAATTCCAAAGGCGTGAATGCCTCTAAGCAATCAGCATTTCCCCTCACAACCTTAACTCCCCTATTAGGCGGCCTTATAGTGCTATCAGGTATATAATTTAATCCCTTAGTTAAAACATCTTTCCATGTTTCAATTGTAGGCGAAGTGACGTCTTTAGGATTCACCCATGCGCATTTTTCTTCAGCTGTTCCAGGGTTTAGTATCTGGCATGCTTGTCCCAAGCTCCTGCATCTATATTCAGAACAAGGCCTAAATGGATCTTTGTTGCATTCCTCGCATTTCGCTCCTCCTAAAGGGGGCTCAAATGGCAAGCATTGGAATTTCACAAGTTTTTTCTTTTCCTTGGAATAGAGAGCGATAAAAATGCCAACAGCAATGGCTGCTCCTATTACTGTTCCAGTTAAAGGCCCATACCACGATTGCGATGCTAATAATCCACCGCTTCCGCTAACTCCTTGACTAGACGCCCCAAATAGCCCATACAAAGCCTTTCCTCCGATTATTCCTGCAGCAGCAGAAACGCTTAATGTATTAATGAGCTCTTCATCAGCTCCTGCCAATCTTCCAACAGTTTGAATAACTCCAACCACTGCAATACTCCACACAAGACCCTCAACTAAATTGCCATAGAAAAAGTTTGTTATTTCTGTTCCAATAAGTGGGACTTTGTAGGAATATTGCTGCGTTCCAGCAGGGATATTGAAATTAGCCCCTTGCAATTTTAATTCTGCTACTTGGTTTTCATTTAAAGGAGTTAGCTTTCCATCCGCTGTTTTAGCAAACCATTGATTACCTTGGTTTACAACTTGATTAAAATCTGAATTTGGAAGATCTTTTATAGCAAAAGTTTTATCTTGAGCAAATATTTTTTGTTCTATGATGTCCTTTGTAATGATGGTTTTTGTAGGAGGACCAAGGTTAGTTACAGGAGATTCTGTTAATATTGCGCTTACATTCTCAGATAAAATAAAAGAAAATGAAAAAATTATAGATATTAATAGAAATATTTCAAAAAATGCTATATTTAATCTAAATAAATTTTTCCTCTTTTGCATAGATTAAATAGATAATCTTTGTTTATAAATATTTCAATGTATAATAAAATCTTTTATATTTATCTAGATTTTTGATATTCTGCAAACTCTTCCCATGATTTAAACAACTTTTTCTCGCCTGTTATTTCTTCTTTAAGTTTTTGATATTCTGCAAACTCTTCCCATGAGCCAAATACATTTTTTTGTTCTAATTCAAAAAATCTATTGACTTTTTCTGGCTCTCTTTTATATATTTCTTTAATTCTATAATTTTTTATTATTATTTTTTGTTCACTTTTCCCCTCTCTCGCAACATCGCGATCTCTTAATATTTGGGAGGTTAATCCCATTGCTGCTGCTCTTTGCGGATTAGGCTCTACAATTGCACCATATCCTAATACAAACATCAATAATCTTTCGTCTCTTTTTTGTTGTTCATCAGGCGTCATAGGCGCGCAGCCATAAAGAAACCCAGTTAATCCAAGTCCTGTCCCAATTAAATAATTCTTTAATTTTTTCATTTTATTTATCTATTAATCGGAAATATTAATGTAGGAATTATAGATATATTTGGTTCAGGTTCAACTGGCCGAGGTGGAGGAACATAATTTGGATCAGACTTAAGAAAGAATGTATGGTTATAGTGCGCCTTATTAAAACCACTCCATGCATTTGAACCATATTCGCTTTGAGGCGGAGATTTAATTCTAAGTTCAACTCTTTCAGGTACAAATCCTTCTTTAGCACAAATAACTGAAGGACATTCAATTATCTCGGTATATTCTTCTCCTATATGCTTAAAAAAACGCAGATCAGCTGGAGTATTTCCCATATATTGCCCATTAAGAAATATGTGGGCACCTCTAGGAACAGAATCATAAGTGACTACATGACACATTCCACCAGGACTTACACAACCAGAAGCAATAGAAGATAAGCTAATAATGCCAGCTAAAGCTATCCTCTTACCTTTTTCTTTCAATTGAGATAATTTATTAATTAATCCCATGTTTTTCATAATACATGCTTATTTATAAATCTTTCTATTTGTCACCACTATCCAAAAGTCATAACTTACGAAGAAATAATAAAAACCATAAGAAAGTTTAAAACATTTTTAAGATTAAAGTCTTTATGAGGGAACATGTTTTTAGTAATATAACAGACATATTATCATACTTAAAAAGAGAGTCCTATTTGACTTTTCCAGAAAGCGTAAAAATCTATAATTTTAATAAAACAAAAGGAGATTCAGAAAATATCATTGAAAAAGAAATTGAGAAGATTTTTGAAGAAATAAAGACTAAATTTCCAGAATATCTGTATAATGTTATTTTTTATTTATTAGGAGAATTAGCAGATAATGTAGATCAACATTCTCTTTCAAGAATGATTCAGATGCGATAAAACAAGCCTTACAGGGAAAATCAACAAAAAATGAGGAGGGTAGAGGAACAGGTCTCCGCTCTTCAAGAAATTTAGTTGAGAAGGGATTAAATGGAAGTTTTTTAGTAATTTCTAGAAAAGGATTCATCCATAAAAATATAATCAAAACACTTAACAAGAAATTAAATGGAACATTAATTTACATTAAATTTAAAGCTCCGCAAAAAACTTTAAATATCTATGAATACATAAAATGAAATGAACAAAAAAATTTTATTATCAGATTACTTTAATAAAATGATAATAACAAGAAACGCAGTGGCAGATTTTTTTAGTCTTCTTAGTCAGATCAAGGAAAAAGAAATTGTGCTGGACTTTAAAGAAATTGAGTTTATGTCAAGATCATGTGCAGATGAATATATAAAAAGAAAGTTAAGTCTTCATAAAAGAATAATTGAAATAAACCTCTCTCCCAACATTTTAGCAATGTTCCTTTTGGTTGTAAGGCAAAACAGATTAGATTCTAAAATAATAACACACTAACTAAATTCTTTGAGATAATAAATACTATTAAAAAGTTATAAACTTTATAAAATATATTATTTGCCGCTATATAATAAAAATCAGATGAGTTTTTACTTCCCCCTTCTAAACTTCTCAATGCTTATATTATATCCTGATTTATAGCCCTGCTCCCCAATCCAGTTAGTGTTAGGCCCGCAATCTCCTAAATTCAAGCACAAATCTGCCCTGGCCAAAGCCCACTCATCATCTAAACAATGACAGTTCTTATCGCATTCCTCTCCTCCAAATAGGCCCTTCTTAAATGTCACAATACATTCCGCGTTAGCTCTCGCACAGATATTCTGCGCTTCTACCCCATCCCAGAACTTCAATCCAGGAGGATTCATAGGCACACACGTCCCTCCTAAAGCGGAATTTTGTATGAATAATTGCACGCCCTCTTTCCAAATGCAATCTCTTCTATCAGTATTCTCGCAATCTTCTTTTGTTGTTTGAGAAATACAATACTGCCATCTATTCACACTACAAGCTGCTTGAGAAAAATCTCCGAGTGTAGTTGGAATTTTATCCTCAACGCACTCCTCCTGCCTGAAATCAGCGCACTGCTCTAATACTTCTTCTCCATTAATACAGATATGTTTAAAGAACCTGCTTCCGACGCTATTCACTCCATCTCCTTTCTCTCCGGCATCGTTGTAAACACACCACGACTCCCCATGCTTGTATGATTTTCCGTTAGAAGTTTTCTTGCAATTCAAGTCAGCGCATATGTTATCTCCATAAGTTGCCCGTCCTGTTTCACTGCTTGAAGCGCGGCAGTAGCTTCCCAATAAATAATTGCAATTACCGCATCCGGCAGAATTCGCATTGGCTGAATTAAAATTGCATGATTCTAATTTGCTTTTAACATTACTCCAATAATCCTTATCATTTAATTTGCTCGCATCGTAAATATTTCCCGCGTTGCCGCAGCTGTCTACAAAATAAACTTCGTCTTTTCCAGGAACGCATGTTGTCTCGCGAGTTGGCCCGCATTTTGTCCCTAATTCCTCTGCGCTGCATAATTTTCCAGCGAAAAATTCTCCCTTGAGTTTTGCATCCCCAACCCCCTGTTCGCATTCATTCCTTGTAGTAAATCTGCAACTCCTCTCAAACTCAAATTCAAAAACACATGCTCCTTTTTCTTGAGCGCTCGCAGTTAAAACACATTGAACTTCGCTGTTAATGTTAGTATTATAATTTGTATTCAATCCCAAAGAAGCGGATAATTTCTTGCATCTGACTAATGTAACGAAAGCAGCCTGATCTCCTAAAATACAGCATCCCAACTCGCATTGCGGAGGAGATTCCTCGCTCCATATTCCATTATTTGCATTGCACACTAATTGAGGCGTATTGTCAATGCATGTTCCTTCATTTGAATCATAGCACACCCCTAATTTGCAATAAGAAGTTGATTCGCACGATGTTGGCAATTGTTTAGCCCCCTCTTTACATTCATTTTGTGGAACATCCTGGCAGAAAAATCCAGATTTAGTCTGCTCGCAGCATACGCTAGCTGTCTGCGCATTCACAGCTCCAAGGAAAGCAAAAATAATCATTAGAATAATAATTCTTTTTATCATAATTCCTCCAAGCCATATCCTGGCGGCCAAGCCAGGCTTCTTGACGCAAAGCTAAATTCCTCTTTTGTGATAACATTGCTTAATTTATAAATTTTAGTTCCGTCGTCTAATTTGCTCTTCTCAATTTTCAAGTTAGGATAATACTGCAAATACAGCTCGCTTGCACTATCTCCTAATTTAGCTTCATATTCAATAATGCTCTGCGCAATGAAAACCAAATCATAAATCTCGCTGTTTATCTCAACGTCAAATCCATCAAAGCTCTCACTAGTTTCTTTAGTCACGCTCAAAGGCGTATTAAATTTAATTAGAATCTTGCTTGGAGCAAGAGAAGTTTGCGAGTCTATTCTTCCAGCAGTTACTCTATATCCTCTTTTTTCATATTCATCAATCAAATTCTGCGTGCATTCTCTCGCTCTGCCTTCAATGGCATCATTCAATTGATTCTCAAAATTCTGTTTTATCATTGGCTGTTGTACAACACAAGTCTTATAGTTATCGTTTGTATAGCACAAGTATTGCACTTTCTCTCCTTTATACAATGCAAATCTGTCAGGATTTTTATATCCGCCATATTTTGATAAAAGCGCCACGTTTGCCTTTATCTCTGGCTCAACACAAGCGCTCAAGAAACTCCTCGGAGAAAGCCCTGCCTGAAAAACTCCCGGCAGGTTTTCCCTGAAAAAGAAAAATAGGGCAATTAAGACAACAATAGTTATTGCAACAATGACAAATATAGCCATCTGCCCTCTTTTTCCATATGTCATATTTTTTCCAAGATAATTTTCTTTATATATGTTGCGAAGCAACCCTTGCTTTGCTTGAAGATTTTTTAAATCTTCTTTATATATGTTGCGAAGCAATATCAATTATCCTCCTCTCACAATAACACTACACTCTCCCGGCACGTTTCCCCAATTATCAGAGCATTTAATATTATAAGCATCTCTGTTAAAATCAAAACTATGTATTTTCTCATTTCCAGACATTAAGCTCCCATTTGCAAAATCAAAGCCGCAGCCATCTTCTCCATTAACAAATCTGCATTCTGCATTCTCATTAGTCACTATAATTAAACTGCCCTCCTGCTTATACGCCCTAGTAACTTTAGGCGCGTCAACATCAATCTCAACCTTAAATTTAGAAACAGCTTGCGCGCTGTTTCCCACTACGTCTTCACATATAACTGGGAATTCATATTCTCCGGCATATATCTGATTAAATGTCTGCTTATGTATTTTTCCAAAAGTTTCTTGCATTTCACTCCCAAATAATTTGCATGTTGCCTTATCATTAATTCCTCCTGATGTCTTAACTTCTAAAATAACAGTTGCAGGCTGCACTCCGAAAACAAGAGTCTCATTAGATGGCTTTATAGAATCTATATTTAAAGACGATTTAGTTCTCTTCACAATAAATTCATAGCTTGTTGGCATTTCATTTCTCTTGCTCTCATTTTTCTCCATAACATCACTCCCTTCTCCCTGCCAATTATCCCCATACCACGGCTGATCTTTACATTTAACATAAAATAGGTTATCATCCTTAGAAATTGGGAATTTAGTCCTGCATTGCCATCCAAAAATAGATGTAATGTCTACAATGTCATTCTCGCATTCAAAATTATTCTCCATATCATCATACTTGTTATCGTTTAAGCTCCATCTGCAAGTTGCAGGCTCGTTTATAAAAATACTCGCATCCAACTCTTTAGCGTCAAACTTAATCTCTTCTCTTAACGGCTCTCTTCCTGTAACAATTGGAGCTGTCTTGTCTTCTCCGGGCTTAACGCAGAAATTGATAACGTATTCCTGCGAGTCTTTTCCATTCCCATTTCCGTCAATGCATCTCACATAGAAATTAAAGTCTGCTCTTCTGTTAGGTTCATAGCCAGGAATACCTAAGCTTGTCAAGTCAGGCATTGTAAATAATTGCGCATGTTTGTCTAAAAATAAATTTCTGCTTCCAAAATCAAACTCCATCTCGTCAAAATTGCTCTTTCTTACATGATCAAATTTGCAATATCCTGGCTCGTTTAAGCTGATGCCGGATATCAGTCTCGTATAAGAAGGGATGCAGCCATCATTTTCCTTATTTACAATTTTAAATCCATTGTTAGAAACTTCTTTATATTCATAGCCCTCGCTTAATGCCTCTTTCCACGGCTTTATAATAGGCGCGCTAATATCATTAGGGCTTATATCAACGCATTTTTCTTCAGCAGTATCTTCGTTAATTAGCCTGCATGTTTGCCCCAAGGATTGGCAGGCATATTTAGAGCATGGATATCCGTCCTTTCCACATTCATCACATTTCTCTCCCCCAAGAACAGGCTGCCATGGCTGGCATTGGAATTCTACAATTCTTTTCTTTGTCTTGCCTATTCCTAATGCTGTAAATATGACTATTACGATTATAACAACAGCGAGAATAATTAAACCAATAGGTCCAAAGGCAAGAGTAGCGCCAAAAATCGTAGTTGTTCCAAATAGCCCTGTGCCGATACCAGTGCCTGCAGCTACACTTGAAGCAACAGCAGCTCCAGCAACTGCTCCTCCAAGAGTGCCTGCTCCAATTAATGCCCATGTAACTGCAGGATCCAATCCTGCTCCAATTCCAGTATATTGAATTAGCAAGGAAGTAACAGCAAAACCAATAGCAGCTCCTGCCAATGCTCCACCAAGAGCAGTAAGCGAGGCAGGTGCAGCAGGCCCTATAAAACCAGCAGGCAGTGCTCCGCCTTCAGTTATGCCAACTGTGCCAAGGATTCCAGAAGCAGTAGAACTTACTGCCGCGAGCTTAGGAGCCAAAAGCAAAAGAATCCCGCTCAATCCTGCAATAGTTCCAGCAGCACTCAAATCGCCTGGGCAAAGAGTTTCACTAACATCGCCTCCAGGAAGACCTTTACAATAATCAGGATTAAAAGCCCCTCCTAATCTTTCAATTCCTCCAATTGCATCAAAATATTTAGTGACATTTCCAACTTCGGCAAACTGCCCGTCAACTTTTTCTGAATATTTTACAATCCTGTCAAGATAACTCTCTCCAAGCCTTGGGCTTCTGAAAACTTTATAGTTTTCAGTCAAGTCGCCGATGTAATTCACAGAGGCCCCGCAATCTCCCAAACTCATGCACAAGTCATTCATCTGCTCTGCGAATTTTGGTTTCAAACAACCCTCATTTACCTTCACGTCCCAACCCCCTAATCCTTTAACAGATATGACAGTGCATTTCTGATTTGCGAAAGCACAGCTTAATTCTCCTCCCTCAGCATTTTTCTGCAAGTCAAATCCAGGAGAGTATCTCGGAACGCACAAATCAAATTTAAAATTATCAGCAATATCAGTCTTTTTTAAAATACAATGAGGATTTTCTGTGCACTTCTTATTCCTTTCCTCGAGCGATTTTGCCCTTTCTTCGCCCTCTCCCTTAACTTCAGAATTATAACTCAGGCATAACTGCCATAAGTTCGTAACACAGGCAGCGTTTGAAAGTTCCTTGCCATCATCCCTATCATCTCTTTGCTCAACGCAGATTTCATTCCTGTAATCTGCGCAGGAATTAATCTGAACCTCGCCGTCTACGCATGTTGCTCTGAAATGCGCGCTCCCTGGGGTGTCAACTGCTCTCTCAAATCCTCCGCTTCCCTTATCGCTTCCAATTGCTCCCTGATATTCGCACCAGCTCTCACCATTCTCTCTAACATTTCCTTTACTATCAATGCATCTCAAGTCCCTACATACAACATCAATGCTGTTATCAGATAATTTTTCAGAAGCAGTCTTAGCTCCGCAAACACTTCCGAACAATCTATTGCAATTTCCGCATGTCTTTTGATTCTTTAAATCGCCTCCAAGATTACACGATTCATCCTTGCTCAAGACCTTTCCCCCATTCCAGCTTTTAACCTTGTTTGCGTCATAAATATTCTCTCTGTTTCCCTCGCTGTCAAACCAATAAATCTCGTCTTCTCCCTCAACGCATTTTGCAGTTGCTTGTTTTTGGTAATTCATTCCTAGTTCAGTGTGCGTGCATAATATTCCTTCAAAAAATTCACCTTTATTTTTTACGCATTCCCCCTTAGTTAAAAATCTGCATGTCTTTTCCGCAGACTCAAAAACACAAGCGCCTTCAACTTTAGCCCTGCCTAAAGCAAGGCACGCAAGCTCATTTTTCACATCTGCTCTAAATTCTGTTTCAATTCCGCTTGTTCTTGAAATATAATCACATTCATTTTTCGTAACCAGTGGCCTTACATCCTCTCCTACAATACAGCACGCCTTTTGGCATTGAAGAACATTTCCTGCAATGTCATCAAGCCATTCCCCACCATTTGTCTCGCATAAATCCTTAGAAGCTCTCTCTTGGCATGTTCCTATCTCTGAATCAAAGCAAGTTCCCAACTTGCAGGAAGGAACATTATTTCTATCACTGGGAAAGCATTCTCCAGAGCATTTAGAAGAACATTCACTAGCAGGATATTCCTGGCAGATGCTTCCATCTTTTCCTTTAACGCATGTAGCAACTCCCTCATTTAAATCACTCGCCTCTAAAGCAGAAACAAGACTTTTCTCGCTGAATATCATTTTTATGCCTAATTTTAAAATCGCAAATAATAAGCTTAAATTAATGTTCTTTTTTTCAACCAATAAAATCTTATTTTCAAAATTTGTTTCTTTAATTACATATGCAAATGCAAAAATTCCCGCTATAAGTATAAAAATCTGAATCCATACTTTTAAACAATCTTTTTTATTTTTCATCATAATCCTGGCGGTATCACGCAACTCCTTATAGCAATATTCATTTCTTTCGCACTATTTTTATCTATGATAGTATAAATCTCTGTTGAATCACTCAAAATATCCCTCTGAATTCTATATTTCGGATATAAAATCATATATCCCACATATTCAAAATAGCAGTATTCAGCTTCCTGGCTTGCTATTTCCATCGCAACACGGGCTAAATCATAAAGCGGGCTTATTATCTCAATGTCAAATTTATCGTAGCTAAAGCTCTCTTCTTTTGATTTAATATCAACTTCTCTTTCTATATCAACAAAAATCCTGTCAGGCGCAAGTTTCAGCTCTAAGTTCATTACACCCAATTCTACAATTGCGTTCCTCTTTTCCATCTCAAATTTGTATATTTCAAAGCACTGCTCAATTCTTGGAGCAATATAATTCTTAATTTCATCCTTAATTTCATTAATAAGGATAGGGTGCTCGTTTATGCACGGATTATAATTCCCGGCATTATAGCACAAGTAACTGATATTAATTCCATTATAATGTTTAGAATGCTTGGGATTGGCAAATCCTCCCTGCGGCAATATAATGTCTGCAGCGTTATTGGCATTTTCCTTCACGCAATTGCTGATAAAACCAGACGGATTTTCTTCAACTCTCTCGCTGGTTTCAGGTTTAATATCTCCCCTTAAAAAAAAGAAAAGAACTATTGATATCACGATAGCCATTGCTACAATAACCCATATTGCCATCTGCCCTCTTTTATTTATTTTTATTTTTTCAGCCATAAATTCACGCCATCTGTTTTTTTTCTTCTAATCTTACCCTCAATAACCAAATCCTTCAAATAGCTCTCCGCAGTATTCCAAGAAATCTTTAATAATTTTGCAATTTCAGAGCTTGTAACAGCCACTTCCCTGCGGATATATCCTATTATTTTATTCTTATGAGTATTCATATTATTATTCATTTTAATATAGATATTAATATTCATATGAATATATAAACTTTGGCAAATTAAGCATGAGAAACAAATTTAAACTCTCTAATCCTTTATTTATAATGCTATCAAAAAGTGTCATAAAACTAATTTTGGCTTTTCTCTTATTTCTGGCGGTTTTATTTTTAATGTATTTTATAGTTTATAAAATATCAAAATGAATCAGGCCAAAAACTCCTTTTCCCTCTTTTCCTTTCTCCCATCAATCTCAATATCTCTGATAATCCTGCCTTTTTTCTTTGCCAATTCCCGCATTTTGATAGGATCGCCGATTCCTTTTGGAATTTCTATTGAGTCAATCTGTATGGTATGTTTTATTTTTATCTCTTTAAAGTCCTGAAAGTCAAAAAACAGATCTTTAACGATATCCTCATCATTTGTTTTCAGGGAGCAAAAATCAGCCTTTGCTTCGCTATCCTTTGTGCTCGGCTTTCCGTTTTTTGGAGTTTTGGCTTTGATCTTCAGCTCATTTTTATTCGTGGAAAAAGACAAGGCATAAAATGCTCTTGGATATTTATTCATTAAATCAATAATCTCAGCATTCTTTACTCTGGTATTAATGACGTACTGCTTGACTCCGGCAAACTGCTTTATCTTCTCAATATTAAATTTGATATCATTTCTTAAGTCATAAGTGCAGACAATTATTCCGCTAACCTCAATTTCATCTTGATTTTCCAGGCATCTTCTCACAAAATAATTTGCGAATTCATAACTTGTCTTTATGCTCCACTTATCCTTCTGCCTCTTTCCATCTATAAGATATCTGCTCTCAAATCTGCCTTTTCCGAATCTGATAAATTCGTCATGGATAGAATCATCAATCTTGCCCAAGAATATCTTCCTAAAAATATTTTCCATCACTCCTTAAACTTATAAAGCTTTATAAATTTTATTCAGAAATAAATAATCCGATTTATAAAGAAGATTTATAAATCTATGTCGCCAGATAAAACCATGGAGATAAGCGACAAGGATATAAAAAGATTTTCAGTGTTGTTCTTAGTATTATTAATATTAATTTTAATATTTTTATTAATCAAGCCAATAATTCTCTCAATATTAGGCGGTCTTATACTTGCATATATGTTTCTCCCAATTTACAAAAGAGCAGTCAGATTGATAAAAAGCAGGAATCTCTCGGCAACATTGGTAAGCATATTGGTCTTGGCAATTATAATCGTCCCTCTTTACTTCATTATTCCTGTAATGATAAATCAGGTTTTTGAATTCTTCAAGTATACCAAAGAACTTAATGTTCAGGGCATCATGAGAAGTATCTTTCCCGCAGCCCCAGAGTCTTTTCTTATCCAGATGACTGTAACATTTGACGGCCTGATAAGTAAAATAACCTCTGTTGTATTGAACACATTAGTTGATTTTCTTCTTAATTTGCCGGTAATTTTATTCAATCTTGTTATAGTAGCATTTGTATTCTTTTTCGCTTTAAGAGATTCAGACAAGTTGGGAGAGTTTGTCTCAGCCTTGTCTCCTTTAAACAAAACCCAGGAGAAAAAAGTCGTGCAGCAATTTAAAGACATAACGAACTCAGTTATTTATGGACAGGTTGTAATTGGTTTTGTTCAGGGTTTGTCAGCAGGACTCGGCTTTTTAATATTTGGCATACCTCACGCGCTTCTTTTCGCTACATTGGCGATAATACTTTCAATAATACCCCTCATAGGCCCATTTATAATCTGGGTGCCAGCAGTAATCTATTTATTTTTAAATGGAAATACAACAAGTGCAGTAATTTTTCTTATATACAATGTAGTCATCGTCTCTAATATAGATAATTTGCTTAGAATATACATACTTTCAAAGAAAACAAATCTGTCGACAGTAATTGTTTTAATAGGCATGATAGGAGGCTTGTTTATTTTCGGAATCTTAGGCTTGATAATAGGCCCTCTCTTGTTGGCTTATTTCATTACGTTCCTGCAAGCATATAAAGAAAATACACTTTCAAGCCTGTTTAAATCAGAAAATGCATAACGAAAAAATCTACAAGAAAGAATTGATAGAATACATAAAGAAAAATCTCAAAAAAGGTTATACCAAGGAATCTCTCAAATGGGCTTTAGTCAATCAGGGCTATTCAAAATTAGAAGTGGAAAAGGCAATTAAAAAGACAGATGAGGAATTGGCAAATCAAGCCCCAATTCTAAAAGCAAAGCCAGAGATAAAATATGAGATTGTTGAGCCCAGAATAGAAGAATTAAAAATAGAAAAAAAGCCCCCTTTCTGGAAAGGATTATTTGGAAGATAACATAAATTTATAAATTATAAATTTATTAAAATAAATATGAAAACTAAAGATATTTTATATTTTATAAGCCTTAGTATATCTACAATAAGTCTAAGCATGTCTGCATATAGTATACATCAATTAAATAATTCTGCATATGAATTAAGAAAAATTCTTCACGGTTATCAAACAGAGGAAGAGAGAAATATATTAATAAAAGATCTTGAACATATAATTAATTCTCCCAAATCCGGTAAATAATTATCAATAACATAAGCTTTTAAAATACCCGGCTCAGATATATATTGAGCGCTGGTAGTTTAGTGGCAGAACCATAGCCTTCCAATCTGAAAGAAGAAAGCTATTGATCTGGGTTCGATTCCCAGCCGGCGCATTTTATTAATAATTAGTATAAAGAAATATCTTTAAATAACATCATTCTTAATCTTATAAAATGGAAAATATGCAAGAAAATAAAAATTGGTATGACAAAAAGTACAAGCTGATGCTCTTCCCCCCATTAATTATTTTTGCAATATGTCTAATCTATCTGGCAATTTTTTACAATGCGCATGGGGATTTCATCCTTAAAGATTCAAGTCTTGCAGGAGGCAGTACGATTACGATAAATGGAGATATTGATTACATATCTCTTGAAAATTCCTTAAAAAATAGTTTTGAAGACGTAAAAGTAAGGGAGATAAAAGATTTAACAACAGGAGAGTCAATCGCAGTGATAGTTGATTCATCTGCTAATCCTGAAGAGCTTAAGTCTGCGATAGAGTCAATTCTCAGCTATCAATTGACTGATGAAAACTCAAGCATAGAATTTACAGGCCCAAGCCTAAGCCAGAATTTTTACAAGCAGCTCTTAACAGCGATAATTTTCTCTTTTATATTAATGTCTTTTGCAATATTCATTCTTTTCAGGACATTTATTCCTAGCATCGCGGTAATTTTCGCAGTACTTGCAGATATTATCATGACAGTAGCTTTAGTGAATTTTCTCGGCATAAAACTCTCTTCTGCGGGAATAGCTGCTTTTTTGATGCTTATAGGATACAGCGTAGATACAGATATTCTTTTGACAACAAGAGTTTTAAAAAAAGCCGAAGGCAGCGTAAATGAGAGAATCTACGGCGCATTCAAGACAGGAATATTCATGACAATAACAGGCTTGCTGGCAGTCCTGCCTGCGTTCTTTATAGTAACAACTCTCCCTGATTCTTTCAGGCAGATATTCTTTATATTAGCCATAGGACTGTTTGCAGATATAATAAACACCTGGCTTACAAATACGAGCATAATTAAATGGTACGCTAATTCAAAAGGCATAAAATGAGAATAACATTTAGGCTCTGGGTTTTGATAATTTTTATTTTATTAGCCCTGCTTATGTTATCGCCGACTTTTAAAAAGGGGGTTGTAATAAAAAGCATCGATAAAAACTCAACAGCGTTTCAACAAGGTCTTCGTCAAGGAATGATAATAGAAGAATTGAATTCGCAGGCAGTAAGCTCTTATGAAGATTACACAAGACTTATATTAGAAGGGTCAAAAATAGGCAATCAGACAAAATACGACATAAAAACTAATCAGGGAGAATTTATCTTCTTGGATGATGGGCTTCCAAAAATAACAGTAGATTCTATTCCTAAAACCAAGATTAAAACAGGTCTAGATTTAAGCGGAGGCGCAAGAGCTATTGTAAGGCCAGTTGATGTAACTCTCACTTCTTCACAGCTTGACGACTTAGTTGCTGTAACAAGCGAGAGATTCAACGCATTTGGCATATCAGATGTTAATGTCAGAGCTGTCAGCGACTTGGAAGGGAATAAATTTATGCTCGTTGAAGTGGCAGGAATCACGCCCTCTGATTTAAGAGAGCTTGTTGGAAAGCAGGGAAAATTTGAGGCAAAAATAGGCAATCGCACAGTTTTCATAGGCGGCGATCGTGATATAAGGGACGTCTGCAGGAATGACGCAACTTGCGCAGCAGTTAGAGCCTGCTCGCCAACTGACGGAAGCAATTTCTGCAACTTTGCCTTTACGATTTATCTTTCAGAAGAATCTGCTGAAAGGCATGCAGACATAACAAGAAATATCTCTCTGGATGAAACAGGCCAGTATCTTTCAGAGAGCCTGACGCTTTATATAGACGATACTGAAGTAGATTCTCTATTGATAAGCTCTAGTCTAAGAGGCCAAAAAACAACTCAGATTTCAATTCAGGGAAGCGGTTCAGGGGTAACAAGTGAAGAAGCCTTGAAGGACGCAAGAGAGTCAATGAACAGGCTTCAGACAATTTTAATTACAGGAAGCCTGCCTTATAAACTGGAAATATTAAAATTAGACACAATCTCTCCCTCTCTTGGCAGGGAATTCTCAAGGAGCATTGTCTTGCTCGGCGCAATAGTATTTATAATAGTCTCTTTGGCGATTTTCATAAGATACAGGAAGGTAAAATTAACTCTTGCCGTGATATTGACTATGTTCTCCGAAGCAATAATTACCTTAGGCATAGCAGCATTCATAAGATGGAATCTTGACGCTCCGGCAATCGCAGGGATTATAGCAGGCATTGGAACAGGCATAAATGATCAGATTGTCATACTCGATGAATCAACCTCAAAGTCAGGTGAATCTTCAATCAAGTCCAGAGTTAAAAGGGCATTATTTATAATTCTAGGAGCCTTTATCACAATTGTTGCAGCCATGATTCCTTTATTCTGGGCAGGCGCAGGCCTGTTCAAGGGCTTTGCATTCACAACAATCTTGGGCGTAACAATTGGAATACTTATCACTCGTCCTGCATTTGCAGACATAATAAAACAAATAGAAAAAGACTAAAATGCTTCCAAGATGGCACATATTATTCGGCGCAATATTCTCGCTTTTAGTCTGGCTTGCCTCTCCCCAGATAAACCCTCTTTATATTTTCTTGATTTTCTTCTCGTCTTTCCTCATGGATTTTGATCACTATCTCTGCTCCGCGTTTAAAACAAAAAAACTAGGAATCTTTCATTCATTTGAATATCACAAAGAAATGGCAATGCTCCGGAGAAAAGAAAAAAATCAGGGAATAAAAAGAAGAGGTGATTTTCATCTTTTTCACACAATAGAATTTCACATTTTAATAGGTCTATTAAGTTTCATCTGGCTCGGATTCTTTTACATCTTTCTTGGCATGATTTTTCATTCACTGCTTGATATTTACTCCTCGCTTTACGATGGATTTATGTATAGAAGGGAATTTTTCTTGACTGCTTGGCTTTGGAAAAAATTTGCTTAAGATTATTATATTATTTAAGACAATCTAATTTGTAATCGTGCGTAATCTCTATTTTATTAACAGCCCCTGAAAATCTCTTATTAAGTTCAGCAAGTGTCTTTCCACATGCGCGAATAAAACAAGGGTCTAATAAGGTTATGTTTAAAGTTCTATGTAACAGGGCCATACCACGGCTTGATTCATCATATTCTATCGTGGCAAATGGACTAACTTCTCTCTCGATCTTTTTCTTTCCAAAAAAACCTTTCTTAATTATTTTTTTTATTCTTTCGATAACATAGCCATAAGAACCATATAAGTGGGAATGAATAAATTCATCCATTGGAAAATGAGATTTTAACGCATTTCCAAAATTTGTGCAATAGGTCATTAGCAATCCTCTTGGCGATGGTTTAATATTAAATTTTTCTACATCTTCTAACTGCTGTTGAGGTGATGGATAACGCATTGCAACTATTTTATCTACATATTCTCTTGGAATACGGGCGCTTTCTGCAACACGATAGAGCGTTGATAAAGATAAATTATCTTCTTCAGGAATAGTTGTATCTAGCGAGCTCATTCTTAATAAAGCAGTTTTTTTAGAATCCAGTTCTTTTAATAATTCAGATTGGTCAAGAATATATAAAGCTTGTTCTCTATTAAATGCCCTCTCTTGAGTTTGATATACGCCCTCTTGATTACTTGCTATAAGTTCTAATTCACTTTCCTCTCTACCAGGCATATTTTCAAAACCCTGTCTTTCCTTTTCTGCATTCATAATAAAGCGGTTAATAACTAATATTTAAATCTTTCGTTGTAATCACTTAAGAATAATCATAAAAAACTCACAACCCCCTTCGCAAACAAGAAAAAAGCCCCAATCCATAATAAAAAAGTAGGTATGGAGAAAAATATGGAAAAGAATAAAACAAATGCGGAAAATAAATCTATCAAGCTTAAAACATCACCTCCAACTATGAAAAGCCCCTTCAATAATAAAAGCCCCGCGCAAAAAAGTGAGAACTGAATAAAAACATCCATTCCAAATACAAGCATTAAAAAAGCAATTGCAGAAGTCAAATCAATTGCTCCAAGTATTTTCAGTATCATTGAAAATGCGAGGAAAAGGATTTTTTAAATATTTAGCAAATTTTATAATATGGCTTAATTATAAGTTTATGCCATCTCCTTTAGCAATAATCTATATAATCTTAACAATTTATTTTAATATAACAATGTCAAAGCATTATCTCCCCAGAATAATAACCTAAAATTATTTCTTTTTCATCATAAACCAGGCAACCACAGCCACTATAACAATAATTATTATTATCAGAATTACAGTCATAGCAGCGCTCAATCCGCCAGCACTCTCTTCTACAGGAGGAGCAGCTGCTACCTGAGGTGCCTCTTCCTCTTCCACAGGCGCTGGTTCAGAAAGTGGAACAGGCTCATGTATTGACAAAATATTTATCTTGGCTTTGCCGAGTGAAATAGAACTAAGCGTTACGCTGATATCATAGAAATTATCTCCGTTAACCTCAAATTGCTTGGTTTCTCCAGCATTCATCGTGACTCTCTGCGGCGTGCTGGAAACTTCTATCACTGCATTTTTAGCAGTCACATCAATAATTCCGACAAAATGCTGCTCTATTACTCCAGCACTTGTCCCAATATCTACTTTTAGCCTCTGATTTTCTTTCAACTCTCTAGTATGCCCTGCCTCAAATGCTTCCTCATTTAATGAATATGTTGTCCAATAAATTGTTTCGCCTTCAGTAGTAGTTGTGCTTCCTCCTCCGCCACTGCTTCCGCTGCTACTGCCGCTACCACTGCTTTCTACAATATATGTAGTACTTCCAGTAGCGCTATTTCCTGCAAAATCAGTTACAGTGCAACTGCTTGTAAATGTTCCAGTTGAAGATGTGGAAGGATTTGCATTATTTGCATCAAAATTAACAGTATTCACACCCGATGTCGCATCGCTTCTTGTGCAAGTGCATGTTATTGCATTTCCTGATACTACAGGACTTGGCGTACAGCTTACAGTAACAGCAGGAGCAGTATTGTCAAATTTAACATCCACAGATCTTGCGCTGTTATTTAAGTTTCCTGCAGTGTCATTACCAAATATAGTTACAGTATAATTCCCATCCTTAAATCCAGTTGTGGCAACAGAAACGCTATACTGTGTAGTAGTTCCCTCTCTTGTGGCAGTATATGTAGAATTCTGCGTGCCCGTTCCATTTGTTATATTAAAGAGTACAGTTCTTACTCCAGATAAAGCATCTAAGAGTGACACATTAAATGTAATTGTCCCTGACTTATTAGTTCCAGCTGCAGGATTGCTAATATTCTGATTGAATACCCGAGGCGGAGTATTATCAAATCTTATTAATTGCACCCTCGCCGTATTATTTACGTTGCCTCCGTTAGTTGTATCATTTGCTAATATCGATATATTATATAAACCATCAGGGAATCCAGCAGTGTTAATTGTATAATTAAAAAATATAACCCCAATTTGCGTAGCGACCCTCGTAGCATTCTGCTGTCCTGTTCCATTAGTTTGGTCACTTGTCGCATTAGTTATATTAAATACAACTGCCATAACAGTTGCAAGCGCATCAACAACAGAAACATTTAATAACAAATTGCCAGAATAGTTATTTTCTGTAACAGGATTAGTGATATTTCCATTAAATACAATTGGCGGAGTATTATCAAATCTTATTAATTGCACCCTCGCCGTATTATTTACGTTGCCTCCGTTAGTTGTATCATTTGCTAATATCGATATATTATATAAACCATCAGGGAATCCAGCAGTGTTAATTGTATAATTAAAAAATATAACCCCAATTTGCGTAGCGACCCTCGTAGCATTCTGCTGTCCTGTTCCATTAGTTTGGTCACTTGTCGCATTAGTTATATTAAATACAACTGCCATAACAGTTGCAAGCGCATCAACAACAGAAACATTTAATAACAAATTGCCAGAATAGTTATTTTCTGTAACAGGATTAGTGATATTTCCATTAAATACAATTGGCGGAGTATTATCTATAATAACATTAACGCTCAAGTTATTTGGAAGACTGACTGACGTCTGATCTGTTCCATTATCAATGCTTGCATTAATTGTATATGTACCATCGCTCAAATTATAACCCGGAGCTCCTTTTACAATAGTTACAAAACATGAACCCGAACTATTAAAGCAAGAACCATTCAATACAAAACCAGAGCTATTTGATATAGGAGCCCAATTCACAGAAAAATTATAATAAAACGTTACATTTTTAGGATTGACTATACCTCCTCCGCTGGTATTCAAAAATGTAACATTAAACGTAATGGTCCCGGAATTGTTTGTATAATTAGCAGGAGAAATTACTCTAACGGACGGATTAGAATCAATTACTGCCATTACCAGCCACATAAATAAAATCGCTACAGCAACAAAAATCACACCATAAATTAACTCTTTTTTATCAGCCATCTTTTTATTAAGATAAATATATCTTATTCTTTATAAATTTTTGTCCTTTATAAATTATTCTATTCTTC
>CAZNQS010000010.1:0-30736 GCA_964575515.1 Candidatus Woesearchaeota archaeon
GATTTGAAAATTTCAAGAGAAGAATTTGAGAAATATTTATAAGTCTTATAATCAAAAATCTTAAATACCCATATATCTACAATAAATCATGAAAAAGAAAATAAAAAAAGAATCTTTGTCAATCTCAAAAAAGGTTGAAGAATACGCACTTAACGACATAAAAAGAAAGATAAAGGAAAATCCAGCTCTTTCCGATCAGTTGTCAAACGCGGAAAAAGGCGTTCAAAATTCTGCCAGCGAAATAGACGACTAAATAGTCAAAAACAAACCAATTATTGACAATTCTAAACTCATCAATAAATATTCATTTTATAGTGCTATTGTCATAGAAAGGCTATTAATTCAGGAAAGTCCAGCTAAAAAAATCTATTACACAATACAACAAACAATTTAAATCCTATTTTCTCCTCAAGAGATATGGAAAAAAAGAGAGAATATGAAGAATTGTCACTGGAAGCAAAAAGTTTTTTCAATGCAAGAAAAGAAGAAATAATTGAATCTGCAAGGAAAGGCGAAAGAGTTATTCACCTGCCATTTCCAAAATTATCCAAATTCTCCCCAAGACTGGCTGATAACATAATAGACAAGCCAGAGGAAACGCTCGCATTATTAGAAAATGCCTTGGAAGAATCAGAATTCATAAAAAACCCGCGAATAAGATTATTAGAAGTCCCCCAGACGCAAAACATAAAAATCAGGGATATCAGGGCAAAACATCTTGATCAGTTATTAAGCGTAGAGGGCATTGTGAAGCAGGCATCAGAAGTTAGGCCCCAAGTTATAAATGCCCGCTTTGAATGCCCAAGTTGTGGAGCTATCCTTTCGGTATTGCAAGTTGACAGAAAATTCCGCGAACCCTCAAGATGCTCATGCAATTGGAAAGGCAATTTTAAGATACTCTCAAAAGAAATGGTTGATGTGCAGCGCATTGTTATTGAAGAATCTCCAGATACATTAGAAGGCGGAGAGCAGCCAAGAAGAATAAACTCGTTTCTAAAAGAAGACTTAGTTGATCCGAAAATGGAAGAATGGATTACGCCGGGAAGCAGAGTAAGAATACATGGCATATTAAAAGAAGTCCCTGTTCCTTTGCCAACTGGAATCTCAACTCGCTTTGACATAGCTTTGGAAGTAAATAACACAATAGCGTTAGAAGAATCATTTGAAAGCCTCAAAGTAAAGGATGATGACATAAAAGAGATTCTTGAATTGTCAGCTGATCCAAATATATTCAAGCGGCTGGCGCAAAGCATTGCGCCAAGCATCTACGGATTTGCCCAGATAAAAGAAGCCATTCTTCTACAATTATTTGGCGGAGTTAAAAAAACAAAGTCAGATGGCGGCTCTACAAGAGGAGACATACACATCTTGCTAGTCGGAGATCCTGGCGTCGCAAAATCTGTAATGCTGAAATTTATCGCAAGCATAGCTCCAAAGGGGCGGTATGTATCTGGAAAGGCAGCAACAGCAGCAGGCATGACAGCGGCAGTAGTAAAAGACGAATTCTTAAAGGGCTGGTCTCTGGAAGCAGGAGCAATGGTGCTTTCAAACAAGGGCTTAGTGGCAATAGACGAAATAGAAAAAATGAACGAGCATGACAGGAGCACAATGCATGAAGCAATGGAGCAGCAATGTTATCATAAAGATTTGGAGCTAACCTTTACAGATGGCTCAAAAGAAAATATAGGAAAGTTTATAGACTCTATAATGGAAAAAGACAAGAAAAGAATACAGCAAGGAATAAATTGTAAGATCTTGCCATTGAAACAAGATATAAAAATTCTAACAACTGATTTTGAATCAATCTATCCAGTCAAAATAAATAAAGTAAGCCGACATCTTGCGCCAGAAAATCTTGTTAAAATAACTCTTAACAATGGAAGAAGCATAATAGTAACGCCCGAACATCCTTGTTGGACAATAAAAGAAGGCAAATTAACTACTATTCCTGCGACAATGCTAAAAGCCGGGAAATTTTTCCCTATACCTGGAGAACTGCCAATAGAAGGGGAAGAACAGACATTTAATCAAAAACCATGGAAAAATGGTCCGCAATTATGCAAATTGCTTGGCTATCATATAAGCGATGGATGCTACGAACTAAATAGAGGAAAAAAGAATGGAATTCAATTCTCAAACAAAAATAAAGATTTAATTACAGATTATGCCAAAACTATAAACTTTCTTTTTAATAAAAAACCCTCAATTACACATAATAATGGCATTTATGCCGTAAGAGTAATCTCAAGGGAGATTGTTGATTTCATTAACTCTCTAGACAAGAATCTAATGGAAAAAGGCATCTTGAAAGCAATTCCAGAGAAGATTATGAAATGCGAAACTGAAGATTTAGCATTTCTTTTAAGGGCATTATTTGATGGGGATGGAACAGTTGTAAATGTAAAGAGAAATGGATGCAGAATAGGCCTAATAGCTGAAAATAATAGATTAGCAGAGCAGGTAACTGAATTATTATTAAGGTTTGGCATCCTTTCCTCAATATATATTGATAAGGAATTTTATAGGGTAGACATCTCTGGACAAGAGAATATCTTAAAGTTTTATCAAAATATAGGATTTCTTTCGAGAAAGAAGCAAAAAAGACTTGAGGAATATCTTAAAAAAGAAAAAAAATATCGTTCAATTTCTGATATTGTTCCAAATGTAACAAATAAAATAAAGGAGATATTCAGAACATTAAAAATAAATGAACAAAAATATCTTAAAAACCAAATTTGCATGGATTGTAATAAACACAGAATATCTTTGCAAAAAATGATAAAGATAGCTGAAGAAAAGGTTGACAGGTTATTGCAGGCAGGAGAAAAGATAAAAGACTCGTATAATTCTAAGATATTGGGAGAAATGAGAAGATATCTGGAATTATCTACAATCTATATTTCAAATAAATTAGGAATTTCTGATTATATGCTGCTGCAATATGAAAAAAAAGAGATTCAGAGTGAAAAATATCAGAATATTCTTCTTTCAGAAACAGAAAATATGCTCTGCGTCCTGCCTGATTTGAAAGAGCTAAAAAACTTGGCTTTTGGAAAGATTCGATGGTCAAAAGTAAAGAAGATAGAGACAATTAATAATACTGACAAATGGGTTTATGATATAACAATAGAACCAACTCATAGCTTCATATCAAACAACATGGTGCTTCATAATTCTGTGACAATCTCCAAGGCAAATATCCAGGCTTCTCTAAGAGCAGAGACAACTGTCCTCGCAGCAGGCAACCCAAAGCTTGGAAGATTCGACCCTTACACTCCTGTTCCCCAGCAAATTGATATATCTCCCGCATTGTTAAGCAGGTTTGACGTTATTTTTATAATCAGGGATCTGCCAAATAAATCAATGGACGAAGCAATAGCAACTCACGTTCTTGAAGAGCACAAGCAGGAAGTCATAAGAGAAGTGATAGAGCCAAAACTATTAAGAAAATATATAGCATATGCAAAGCAAAAACTAAAGCCAAAATTGACAGATGAAGCAATAGAAGAAATAAAGAATTTCTACGTTAAATTAAGAAATCAGTCTGTCAAAACAGAATCTGACATAAAACCCATCCCAATAACAGCTCGCCAATTAGAGGGAATAGTAAGACTAGCAGAAGCGCATGCAAAACTCCATCTTAGAGAAAAAGTAACTGCAAAAGACGCAAAAAAAGCAATTGAATTATTAAAAAACTCTCTCTCCCAAGTAGGCTATGACGAAGAAGCAAAAACCTTTGACATTGATAGGATAACAACAGGCATAACATCCTCAAAACGCGGAAAAATCCTCGCAGTTAAAGAAACAATCTCTCAATTAGAGTCGCGTTTAGGAAAGCTCATCCCAATAGAAGAATTAGAAAAGCTTTTAATAGACAAGCTCTCAAAAGCAGAATTAGAAGAGGCTCTGGATCAATTATCAAAGGCAGGAGACATATTCAAGCCCAAAAAAGGTTACATACAAAAGATCTAACATGGAATTAAAAGATATACAATCAAATAATTTTTATTATGAAGACAGGGAATATTTAGATTACTTAATAAAAGAGAAAAGATTAAAAAACAAAGATATTAGACTTAGCTGTTTTGGCATACCTTGTTCATTATTAACTAAAATAATAAATAATAAATAATAAAATGGACGCAATCTCAACAACAGAGCAATTCAAGAGGCATATTGCCCACAAATTTAGGATCGGAAAAATTCTTTCAGGCAAGCCAATCCTTGAAAATGACAGGCTTAGATTCATCGAGATAGAAAACAAAACAATAATAAGAGTAAATTTAATAGCCAATGTTATAGACAAATTCGTCCAGGAAGGCGAAAAAAAATACGCGTCTGTAACATTAGACGACGCAACAGGCCAGATAAGGCTGAAGGCCTTTGGAGACGAAATATCGAAATTCTCCGCCTTGAATCAAGGCGACACAATCCAAGTTATAGGACTTATCCGTTATTGGAATAATGAAGTCTATATCACTCCAGAAATAATAAAAAAGAAAGACCCTGCATTTCTCCTTGTAAGAAAACTTGAATTAGAGGCAGAAGAGCCAAAATCTCTTGAAAAAGATAAGTTAATAGAGCTTAAAGACAAGATTATTTATATGATAAAAGAAGCAGAAAAGGACAATGGCATTGAAGTAGAGAAAATTATCTTAGAATTGAAGGAAAACTCCTCAATAATAAACCAAGAAATTAAAAAGCTCTTGGAAGACGGTCTTGTCTACGAGCCTCGCCCGGGAAAGCTAAGGTATTTAGGATGATGATTTTTTCAAACATAAATAATTAAGATAATCTCCATTTTCTAAATGGATTTGGGAGCTGTGCAAAAAATGCAATTATTAAAAATATAATTTTTAGTCCTTTCTTTATAATCCAAAGCATTTCTATTATAAACTGCCCTTGTAGATTCTTTATAGTCCATGTTAAAAGAAATATCTCTATGTATATTAAAATTATTATAGTTTACTTCTTAATCCCTAATTTTTGCCAAAATCCTTTCTTTTGCGCCGCAGCCCTGTTCAGCATTATCGCAAACCAAATAATCAATATCAAAGCAACCAATAACAGCAAAAATCTCCAGATGTCGCTGAAATTCCTCCAGTTTATCGCGGCCCCCCAGAAAATAGCCCAAATCCCGCCTCCTATCAAAGCGCTTCCGACAGGCTCAATGCTCAATATGCTGTATCCAACTATCAAAACAATCACTCCAATAATTATAGATATAATAAAAACTATTTTTGAATGCGCGTCCATAGCTTCCTCAAATTCCTTGTTGCAAAAGTCACACGCCTGAAATCCAACTGTGCATCCGTTATCGTCATAATCAAAAACAGGCTGTCCCTTCTCTGCATAGCATTGTGTTTCCTGCTCCCTTAGCGCTGCAGGAAAAGTGCAATTCTGCTCATAACCATAAGGATAAGCCTTGGGATATGAAGACTCAAACCTCCCTGACTTGCAATAATCATCATACTGCGGAGTAGGGTAAAACGCCTCTATGCCCTGCCACAAAACCAATGCATAAACAACAACTATTCCAATTCCTAAGATAATATTCTTAAACATCACGAAGATATAAAAATTAAACAGCTTTATAAACTCTTCTTTGCCAATATAAAAATGGAAAATTACGATGAAATGCTGAAAAAAGCATACCTTAAATTAAAAGTTGTCAGTCACAACTCCGAAAGATTTGAAATCCCAAAAGTAGAAGGGCTTGTCGCAGGAAAAAACACAATAATCACAAATATTACTGCAATTGCCTCGTATCTAAGACGTCCTATCGAGCATCTGATAAAATTCCTCCAAAAAGAGCTGGCAGTATCAGGCAAGCTGGAGAACGATCGTCTGATATTAAACACAAAATTAAATTCAGCAAAAGTCAATGAAAAAATAGAATTATACGCAAAATACTTTGTCATATGCAATGAGTGCAACAAGCCAGACACTGAAATTATTTCAGAAAAAGGCATAAAATTCAAGCACTGCCTTGCATGCGGAGCCAAATCCCCAACAAAATATGCAATTTAATAAAATCTAAATAGAAATAATATCAATATCGCTCATGAAAAAATACAGGAAAATAACAAATGAATGTATAGAAACGCATTATAGATATATGAATTATCAATATAGAGAAATATTAATAAGCCATTCTCCGCATGGATTGAAACATGATAGAATAGTTGATCATAAAATAGATCACAAACCTATATATAAAATTAAAGACATCTCTAATTTAACAAAAAAATTAAACAAATAAAATCTTAAGATGTATATAAAAATCCACAGGTCATACAGAAATGTTGTCGCGCTATGCGACGCAGATTTAATAGGAAAAAAATTTGAGGAAGGGAAAAGGCAGTTGGATGTAAGAGAAAATTTCTACAAGGACAAAGAAGTAACAATGGAAAGTGCAATTAAACTGCTAAGGCAGCAGGCGAATGAAGATTCCACATTTAACATAATTGGCAAGAAGTCAATCCAAGCAGCTATACAAGCAGGATTAATAACAAAGCAATCAGTTCATAAAATAAAAAATATTCCCTTCACACTAATTCTAATCTAAAAAATGCAAACAATAATCTTCCAAAACTTGAAAGAATTGAAGAGAGCAAAAAGCGAATTAGAAAAAAAGCTCAACATAGAAATAAAAATCCAGGCAAAAAAGGTTAAAATCATAGGAAATTCATTAGAGGAATATGAAGCTTCCATTGTCTTAGACGCGATTAGTTTCGGCTTTTCAGCAAAAAAAGCCCTCGCCTTGAAAGAAGAATCTAAGATATTCCGCATACTAAATATAAAAGATTTTACAAGAAAAAAAAATCTAAAGGAAGTTAGAGCCAGGATAATCGGCAAAGAAGGCAAAACAAAAAGAACAATAGAAAACATAGCAGAATGCGACATTATAATTAAAGACAATGAAATAGGCATTATCGGAGATGCCGAATCAATAGAAGAATTAATAACCGCAATCAGCAGTCTAATCCGAGGTACAAAGCAGTCAAATACATACCGCTATCTGGAAAGATTGAATAAAAGAAAAAGTAGGGAATTTTAAGAGATGCCCAAATCTTTATAAAACTCCTTTATTTCAAAATCTTAAGTCCCTGTAGCTCAGACTTTCTGAGACCTTAAATGAGTTAAGAGAGGAGCAATCGGTAGAGCACATGGCTGTTACAAGCCGTCCTACTGTGGTAGGCCTCATAGAAACCATGGGGTCAGAGGTTCGAGTCCTCTCAGGGACGTTTCATTAAATGAATCAACCAATACTAAAACTCCCATTTGAAAAAGAACTTCTCTGCACACAATCAAATCTATCTAAAGGCTCGCATAATAATAAGAATATCAATACAAAATATGCTTTAGATTTTACCTTAGATAATAAAAATCCATTTAAAATTTTAGCATCAGCAAACGGCATAGCCAAAATATGGCAATGTTGCAAGCATAATTCTGGAAAATGTAAATGTGGATTAGGTTTCGGAAATCAAATTAGAATTTACCATAATAATTATTTTACTTTCTATGCGCATCTAAGTAGGATATCAGTTAAAGAAAAAGATAAAGTAAAACAAGGGCAAATTATAGGAATAGCAGGAAAAACAGGCTTAGCAGGAGATACACATCTTCATTGGACATGGGGAAAAAAATCTAAAGGAAGTAAACCAATAAAAAGAAAATTTATTCCTTTTTGGTCAATCAAAGCAAACAAAATAGAAATCCAGAAGAATAATAAAATAACAATAATCCCAAGCACAGACTTCAAAGAGGGTAAATATTATCTATCAACAAACAAATCTATAAAATCCATGCCAGCAATCCCGCCAAGACAACAATAATTATCAAAACAATAATAAAAAATTTTCGCCTGCGCTCTCGTCTCTTCCTTTCGTGATATTTATCATAAGCCTCTTCAATCTCTCTCTTCTGCTCTTCGTTCATCCTAGATTCTTCGCCTTTGGAATAATCAAAATGCATCAATCCGCCTGTCTCAACTCTCTCACTCATAATAAAACAAAACACAAAACACTTATAAACATTTTCATATTAATTATTAAATGAAAAGCGTCTTTAGGAAACTAAGGCAAAAAGAATTCCGCTATAGTCATGGAGAAGATAATAAATCAGCTCCGCTTGAAGTCATATTATCAATATTAATTGCAATCTTATCCCTAATCTACCTAATCTCCCTGGAAGACTTGAAGATATTGGTTTTCATAATACCTATTTTAACTTTAACATTCATAGTGATAAAAATTAGGCACATAATAAAAGAAAAAGGCACTGTGCTAGAAGATTACACTATCACAGCAGTAATGATAATCTTCCTCTTATTATATATAATCCTAAAAGGCAAAATAAATTCTGCTCTTGCAATAGTTTTCATCTTCATGCTCTTCTATTCCGCAGGAATAATGATATGGCTAAAAGCAAGAATAACTTCAAAAAAAATAACGCATTTTATCATAAGTTATATAATGACAATAATTCTTACAGTTCTTTTGTTCGCAGGAGCATATACTTCTGGAACAGGAGAATTTTTAGAAGCAGGAAAGATAAAAGACTTAAAATTCCGTGAGGCATTATATTTCAGTTCAGTAACATTTACTACAGTAGGCTATGGAGATATAGTTCCTTTGGGGATCTACCGCTTATTTGCCTCTCTTGAAGCCATACTCGGAATAACTATCAACACAGCTCTTATCGGATACATCTTAGCATCAACAAGAGAAAATTCCTAAGCGATTCTTTTTTAAACCCTCTGCTATTTTTTATCCAAATGACGCGAAAAAAAGTCCTCGTAGCAATGTCCGGCGGCGTAGACTCAAGCGTAGCCGCGCTCCTGTTAAAAAAGCAGGGCTATAATGTGACAGGCGCATTCATGAAAAACTTTTCAGACACAAAAAATCCCATTACAGGCGAATGCTCCTACATAGAAGACCAAAAAATGGCAAGAAAAATATCAGCAATTCTTGACATTCCATTAATAACTTTAGATTTTGAAAAAGAATTCAAAAAACAGGTCATAAATTACATGTTCAAATCGTATTCAAACAATATGACGCCAAATCCTGACATTTTATGCAACAAAACAATAAAATTCCCTCTTCTCAAGAAAGAAGCTAAAAGATTAAAAATAGATTATATTGCAACAGGCCATTATGCAAAAATCAAAAAAACAAAGTCAGGCTTTCAATTATATGAGGGAGAAGACAAAGCAAAAGACCAGTCTTATTTCCTTTCACAATTAACACAAAATGACCTGTCCCGCACATTATTCCCTTTAGGAAACATAAAGAAAGCAAAAGTCAGACAAATTGCAAAAAAACATAAATTCCCAAACTATAATAAAAAATCAACAAGGGGAATTTGTTTTGTGGGGAAAGTCAATATTAAATCATTCCTTGAAAAGAGGCTCAAGAATAAAAGGGGAAAAATTCTTGATACGAATAATAACATAGTAGGCTATCATCCTGGAATAATGTATTCCACAATCGGCCAGAGAATTGGCTCAAGATTGGGATTTCAAATAACAAAAAACATTAATAATAAGTGGTATGTGGCAGAAAAAAAGAAGCCGAACACAATAATTATAGCTCCAAAAAACCATCCGCTTCTCAAAAAGCAGGAAATAAAAATAAAAGCTCTGCATTTGATAAATCCAAAAGAGAAAATTTCAAAAAGCCTAAATGCAAGAATCAGGCATCTGGGAAATCTCTATCAAGGAAGATTAGCAAAGAAGAATAATCACTATTATTTCAAATTCGCACATCCTATTGAAGCAGTTGCAGAAGGTCAATTTATAGTTTTATATGAAAAGAATAAAGTTATGGGCAGCGGGGAAATTAGATACCAATCTCTATTTTTGTAGTCTCAGCAAATCATACATCAGCAAGTAATGATTATCAACATTTTTTATCTCTCTTAATCGCTCAATATCTATAAAGCAGAAAAGCTTGGATTCAAAAGAGTCGTAATCGCATTTCAAAGAATAAAATCCGTCATCTTTAAATCCCCTGTCATTAAAAATTCTGTTAGGTATACTCAACTCGTAAACCTTGCCTGCTTTTATATCAGGCCGCTCATTATTGCTCAAAATAGCCTTCAAAGGAAATACTTTCTCTTCGTCAATCACAATAATCCTTCCTTCTAAAAAGCCAGAACTCTCTATTTTATCCCTGTCGCCTTCCTCTAAAAAGGCATTAATATATCTAAATGAATCATGAGCATGCCCAATCATTATCCAGCGATAATCAACACCTTTTTATATCTTATTATATTCTAAAAATTATGGAATTCAATACAATAATTAAAAAAAGAAAATCAGTCAAGGCATTTATTTCAAAAAAGCCAAGCTGGAAATTTATCCTTGATGCGATTGAAGCGGCAAATCAAAATCCGTTTGCAGGCAATCACAACAATCTAAAATTCCTTATTATAGAAGAAAAAGAGACAATAAAAAAAATAGCAAAATTGGCAGAACAAACATGGATTAGCGAATCAAGTATTCTCGTTCTCGTTTGCTCTGATGAAACGCATCTGGAAAACATATACGGGGAAAGAGGTAGAGTCTATTCAAGGCAACAGGCAGGCGCTGCAATCCAGACACTATTATTAAAATTAGTTGATCTCGGTCTATCAGCCTGCTGGGTTGGCTCATACAAAGATGAAATAATAAAAGAAATACTCAAAATCCCGCAGCACATTCAAGTTGAAGCAATAATCCCAATCGGCTATGAAAATAAAAAATCACAAAATACTAAGCAGGTAAAAAAAGAATTAGAAAATACAATTTTCTGGGAAAAATGGGAAAATGACAAGCGCCCTCCTTTCTTCAAAGAGCCCAAAGATCCCGATGCTTTGAGGTCGTAAATCTTCAATCTCATTTATTAATAACTAAATAATAGTAACAAACCGAAAGATTTATAAACTCCGTTTATTCCTAAAATTCATGAAAAATAAACCAGACATTAATAAGATTATTACTAATAAAAACTACAGTGAATTAGAAGATCTACTGAGTAAAAATGAGTTCTTTGATATTTATAATATTGGAAAAAATTGGAAGCTTCCAAAAACTGCTACTGGAGAGCCGCGAACAAAACCAGATAAACCAGAAAGAAAATTTCCCTCAGATAAAGACAAAAGAAAATATATTCTTGAGCCATTAGATGAAGTTATCTTAAATCCAGCATTATTAGATGATATTTTAGTAAGATGCGCTGTTCCAGATTTACTAGAAGGAAGAGAGCCAAGTTACAGTGGTGTTATATTATTCGGTCCGCCAGGAACGGGAAAAACAGTTCTTCAAAGGGCGTTGGTAGAAGTCTATGAAAGAGCAGGCGCACACTCTTCTGACAAATCTCTTTCACAAATTAATTCTTGTTTTGTTGGACAATTTGCACAAAATCTTGAAGATGTATTGGAAACTGCATTACAGCAAGCAAAAGCAAGAAAAAAACCTTCATTTATTTCATTTGATGAAGGCTCTACATTAGTTCAAACAGCAGAAGACGGGGCAGCATCTGTATCAAAGCACTACCAAGAAGCAATTGATGTCTTAAAAAAATATATCGGAAATTATAGAGAACTAGTTTTATCGGTCTCAACAAATCTCCTCCCAGAATCATTTGAAGATGCACTCACAAGAGAGGGAAGATTAACAAGCTTCTTAATAGATTATCCTCAAAAAGAAGAAAGAATGAGATTATGGCAGCACTTTTCAAGAAAATATGGAATATCAGACAACTTAAATCAAGAGCAACTCAATGCTCTAGCAGAAGCTACTCCTGCAGAACAAGGAGCATTTGTTGAAGAATTCTGCAGAAATTATATGGGCTATACAAGAGCAAAATTGCTTAAAGCAAGGGGCTATTCAACTCTTCTTGATGCATTAAGAGAAGGCAAAGATTTACCGGAAAAAGAGATAAAAGAAGCAATAGATTATGAAACTCTTTTTGAAGATTTAAAATATGTGCTTCAAAGAAAACTAGAAAGAAACGGTAAATCTACTGAACAAAAACAACCAATAGGTTTTAATAATTAAAAATAAAAAAGAAGGAAAAAAATAAACCCTCTTGAAAAATAATTATCAATTATAAAACTCAATGCCTAATTCAGACATTTGTGGCTTTGCAGAAATCTGCCGCTCTTCAGTGCGCCTGCCTAAGATATAGGGCGATTTGACTCCTGTCATGATTGTGATAACTCTGACTCGATTGGCAAAATCCCTATTGATTCTCGCTCCGATAATGACCTGCGCGTCTGTGCTTATATTCTCTGTAACAAGCTCTCCAACTCCGGAAAACTCTTCAAGCTTAAAATCAGGTCCGCAAGTAATATGAATCAAAGCTCCAGTCGCTCCCTTGTAATCAACATCCAAAAGTGGATGCGTTAATGCCTGCCTAACAGCTTCGTCAACTCTGGCTGTTGTGTCGCTCTCTCCGACCCCAATAACAGCAACCTCCCCGTTCTTCATAATTGCAGAAACGTCCGCGTAATCCAAGTTAATCAATGAAGGCAAGGTAATTGTTTCCACAATTCCTTTAATCATTGTACTAACCAACTCGTTTGCAACTGCAAATGCTTGCTCCATAGGTAAATTACCTGCTATGTCAACCAATCTATTGTTATCAATAAGAATAGCTGTATCAACAACCTCTGTCAATTCCTGCAGGCCAAACTCTGCTTTCTCATGTCGCGCTTTTTCGCAATCAAATGGCATTGTCGCTACAGCAATAACAACTGCTCCAGACTCTTTAGCTAATTGTGCAATAACCGGCGCTGCTCCTGTTCCAGTTCCGCCGCCAAGTCCGACATTGATAAATACCATGTCCGCGCCTCCGGCAGCTCTCTTCAATTCAGAAAGTGATTCTTTAGCAGCCTCTCTTCCCTTTTGAGGAAATCCGCCGCAACCAAGACCTCTTGTCAACTCCTTTCCGATAAGAACTTTTTCATCCGCCTTTGTAATACTCAAATGCAATGCGTCTGTATTAACGCCGTAAATAGTTGCTCCATTGATTCCTTTATTAAACAACCATGTTATTGCGTTGCAGCCAGCTCCTCCAACACCGAAAACCTTGATGTTAGCCTTGCCGGCTCTTAGTTCATCAAAATTAATGCTGTGACTCTGCGCATGTTCCAAAGCCTCCTTTGCAAAATCTAAAACCATATTAGAAACCCCCTTTCACTTTTTTAAATTTCATGAAAAATTATAATTTCTCTACTTTAAATATTTGACTATGCTCAAATATAATTAAAAAATATATAATTTACTCAAAATTTAATAAAAAAATGTGTTCTTTAGCATAATAATCTATAAAAACACAACAAAAGATAATAAAAAATGGTAGATTTGGAAGATGATTTAGAAGACTATATGGAAATTGAAGAAACGTATCGTTTAAATGAAACAAAACTCCCAGAAATTATACAAAAAATACATTCAGAAGGAAGTTCTGTAAATTTAACTAAAGAAGGAATAACAATAAGCGGAAATTCTAGCAGAGAAAAAGGCGTGGCGAGAGGAATGAGCATAGGAAGATTAATAATAGGAACAAATATAGAAGCTAGGCACACTAATGGATTATATCTCCAAACATATGAATATAAAGGAAAAAGAGGCGAGCCAGATTTAGCAAATTTATTAAGAGAATATATTGCTTAAATTATTTTTTATTCTTATTTAAATAAAAAAATAATATTTTCTAAAACAACAATCTATAAATATCAGATAATTTTAATAAAAATATGTTAGAAGAAAAAGAAAATAATAAAGAACCTGCCTATTTTATTCAATCTGATATAAATGAGGAATTAGATTATAATCCTATTATTAGATTAAATGAAACTCCTGTAAGAAAAGTTAGAATGAAACTTATAAGAAGAGGATACCAAATTCCAGATATTCATCTAATCAATTCCTAAATCTTATCCAATACCGCTGCTCTCAATCCTTCTTCTCCGGGGCTAAAAACATCTGCTACAAATGCCTCATTTCTTTGCAAGAAATCAAAAATATCCTCACATAATATAGTCCCTCCAACATTGTGCGAGATAATATATTCCATACCATAATTTCCTTTTCTTATCCCTTTAAATGCAGCCATGTGAGTATTTCTCGCGGGATTCCCGCGCTCATCTCTTCTTCTATTGAATATGCTATGGGGCAATCTTATAGCAAGAATCATTCCCTCCCTCAATATTGAAGGATTAAAAATTCCATCTTCCTTAGACCAAATCTTTCTGTTGTGATATTGAAAATTCCATGCAGATGCCCTATGATAAACCTCATCTTTTTTATCTTCTGCATTTTTTGTTATAATAATCTCAGAATATCTTCGTGCAAAGCCCGCGCACATAAAAGGCCTTTTATAAATTTCTTCAATATATTTTATAGGATTTATCAATGCAGATTCCATTCAAAAAATTTGAAAGCTGGATATTTAAATCTTATCCAATATCACTGCTCTCAATCCATTTTCCTCACATAATCTGGCAAAATTTCTTGCATCCTCAACTGTCCCGGCAACTCCAGCCCCATAATGCATTGGTATTGCCCAATTGCATTTTATCAAGCTGGCAGCTTCTGCAGCCTCTTCCGCACTCATCACGTATGTCCCTGAAACAGGCAGTAAAGCGACAAACTCGTTTCCATGCTTTCCATATCCTGTCAAATTTTGCATCTCAGGAATCTTGTCAGTATCTCCCGCGTGATAAATAATAACCTCATTAATTTTTATCAAATAGCCAAGCCAACCTTCTTTCCTCGGATGATACTCCTTATCAATATTATAAGCAGGCAAAGCGTCTATTCTAATCTTTCCAAACTCTAATTTGTCCCCTACTTCTATAATCTGCATTTCCACATCATCAATCTTAGTAATCTTACTCTGCCCATCAGGCGTTGTAACAATAATGGTCCCTTTCTTAGCCAGCTTAGTTATATCTTTGATACTGCAATGATCATAATGGCTATGCGTAATCAAAATTAAATCAGCCTTTCCAGCCTTGTCAGAGATATTATAAGGATCAATCGCAATTCTCTTTTCATTGCTGTTGCTAATCATGAAACCGCAATGCCCTAAAAATTCAATTTTAATTCCCTTAATTTCCATCTAAACAAAGGTAAAACAAATTTTTTAAACTTTTAGCTTCTGAAAGCTAACTTTTCAATCTCCCTCGCTACAGAAAGCATCTTAGCTTCTTGCCCTTTACCACAAATAATCTGCATCCCAATAGGAATATCATCAACAAGTCCTGCAGGAATTGAAACAGCGCAAATCTCTGCCAAATTAGCGGGAATTGTTAATGCATCAGCAGCATAAATCTCCTCAGGCTTCATTCCAGCTCCAGCGCCAATTTTCCATGGCAATATAGGCACAGTTGGCATAATCAAACAATCAATCTTTTTCAGAACATTCTCAAATTCCTCTTTAATTACCTCTTTTACTCCCAAAGCTTTTCTATAATAAGCTCCTTTGAATTCTGCTCTGCTAATCTCACTCCCTCCCAAAATTCTTCTCAAAACCTCTTTACCGCAGCTCTCTTCAATTTTCTTTCCATATCTCCTCCCGTCAAATCTCCTCGTTGCAGAAAAAAATTCAACATATACAAGGAGGTAATAAGTCTGCACAGCTAAATTAATATGCTTAATTTCGACATTTCTAATATTCCATCCAAATCTTTTCTTGATACTTCCTATTTTATTTTCAATCAATTTCTCAATCTGATTATCAACACCCTTAACACTAACAACTCCAATCTTAATATTTTTTACATCGACTATTTTTATCTCATCGGAATCAAGCGTCGTTGTGTCTTTCTCATCCTTCCCCCTGATAACATCTAAAATTAAAGTAGCATCAGAAACATTTTTAGCAATTGGTCCAATCTGATCTAAGCTCATAGACAAATCAATTAATCCGTATCTAGAAACTAATCCGTAAGAAGGCTTTACTCCAACAACTCCGCAATGTGATGCAGGATTTCTTATGCTTCCTCCTGTATCACTTCCCAAAGCAATATCGCAAAAACCAGCAGCAACAGCAGCAGCACTCCCTGAACTAGAACCTCCAGGAATTTTTCCAAACGCAGCAGGATTCTGCGTTGCTCCGAAAGCACTGGATTCGCCGCTTGAGCCGCAAGCAAATTCATCCATATTTGTCATTCCGATAATAACTCCATCCTCTGCTCTAATCTTAGAAATAACACTTGCATCATAAGGAGCCCTATAATCTTCAAGTGTCTTAGAAGCGCAATTGCATATCATTCCCTTAACATTAATATTGCTCTTAACAGCAATTACATATCCATAGAGTCTTCCCTTTTTTGCCTTTTTATCAATCTCCCTAGCCTCATTCAAAGCATTTTCATTCAAATGAAGAAAAGCATTTATCTTTTTATCTTCTTTTTTAATCTTCTCTAAATACGCCTTAACTTTATCCTCTACTTTCATTTTGATTTTTCCTTAACAGATTTAGCTATATTCTTAATTTTAGTTTCAATTTCTTCATAAAGTTCCTTCCCAACCTCTTCAAACAAAAACAATAGCTCGCCAAAAGTTCCCTCACCACCCAGAAAATTCCAAAATTCTTCTCCAACTAAAATTTCTTCTTTCAAATCAAAAAGTCCTTTTAATGTCCATCTCTCATATGGCTCGGGATAATACGGATTATATGGAATACAAATTTTAGTAGAAACTTCTTTTCCAATCATGGCGACCCATTCAAGTAATTTCTTTTTTACAGAAACAAACTCGCTTATATTAGGTTTTGCTGTCTTTAATTCAAAAAAATATTCTTTACCAGTTTTATCTTTCAAATATAAATCAACTCTAGAAGACAATAATCGGCCATCTCCTATCTGAGACAATATCTCCTTGACCTCCTCTTTTTTATTAGCTAATCTTTTAGCAGTCCTCAAATCTTTCATAATATGTTCTATCTTTAAAACGGCCTTATCTGAAACTTTTCCTTTAAAATCACTATATTGTGCCTTAGATATTGAAAAATTAGGCTTTGCAATGATTTCTCCTATCTGTTCAAAGATAGATTGACCTAACATAGTATTGCAAGATTGGATAAAAGAATAAGTTGCCATTCTATCTTCACCAAAAAGTCTTATATGAAAGGGCATAGAAGTAGTTTCTCTATCGTAAGTGTTAAGTTTGCCCCTTATTTTTTTAATCAAATACTTCTTAATTTCATCTTTCTGTTCCCTTGATAATGACATTCTATTCTTTCTCCATATAATAAATGCTTTCTGAGAATTTGTAATTATCTCTCTCTGTCCTATTTAAAACTGGCCTATGAAAAATATCTTTTATAATAAAACCGCTTTCTTTGGCAATTTCTAAATACATATTATCTCTATCGTTAACAACTATAAAGACCTTGGCTTTTTCTTTTAAATAAGGATAAAAATTCTTTAATACTTCAATAATAGATCTTTTATAATCTTCTTTTGCTCTTGCATTCTTTCCATTCGACATTGGCCCTATTTCTCTTTTATCATTATTCTCAAAACCAAATAACTCATAAGCGTATTTATGTTGGTCGTGGTAATCAATCAAGCCAATGTATGGCGGAGAAGTAAAAATGCCATCAATTTTATGAGAGATAGGTAATTTTACATTTCTGCTATCTCCTTGTAAAACTATCATATCCTTATCAGTTCTAAGTTTATCAAATTCTCTAATTCGCCTTATAGTATCCCAGCTATATCTATTAATGAATTTCAAAGCCTCATTAATTGGTTCACAATATCTTTTGTGTTTGATACACCAATATTTTTCTTTAATAGGTTTTATCGGTCTAGCTAAATCATAATGGGATATTTGACGAGCAGATCTAGTGGCTCTACTCAATATTATCTTTAAAATATCTTGATTTTCATAATTTTTAATCAAGTTTCTATAGAACAAAATTTCTTTTAACGCTCTCTCTGAAAACCATGTATTCATATACTCGCTATCAATACCCAAATTTAGTAAGCTGTTTTGTAATTTAGTTTGGTTATTATTCACTAAAAGTTTACTAAATTCACTAGTTTTTGCCAAAATATCTTTTATTTCAGATTCTACTTTAGCAATATCATATTTCTGAGTTTTAATTTTAGAAATAAGTGTATTAAAAACAGATAATTCTATCCCTATAGAATTAATGCTTAAAATATTAGCTTCAATTAATGTTGTTCCAGAACCGAGAAATGGGTCAAAAATCCAGTCCCCCTCTTTAAAATATTTCTTTAAAAAAACTTCAACAAGTTGAGGTATAAATTTACCTAAATAAGAATGTAATCTATGAACATGTTTTGTCCTTTCAAACTCTCTAATATCTGAAAAAGATAAATCTACACCAAAATTTTTAATATTTTTACTTCTCCAACTTTCTGCCATTAATAACTGCTCTTTTACCATTGTTTCCATGTTATCAACAATTTAATAATCTATAAAAAGATATCTTTAATAGACTAAGAATGAAAAATATAGACGAACTAAAAAAATTAGCAATATTTGAATCTTACCACTCCACTCTCAAGCAAGGTTTCCTAACATATAAAATCTCCTGCAATTCATAAAATTCAAGGCTTGTATCAATTTGGTCAGAGAAATATCTCAACTGATAGTCTTTGTCTGTTTTAAGATTAAAAATCTCTATTGTCATTTCTTTCGCTTTGCCATGGTCAATCAAAACATAATGTGCATCAACCTCATAATTAATACCATCAACCTTAATTTTATCCCCTTTTTTTAATTGAGAAATTGGCTTAGACCCTTTAACATCAATTTTCCTCATAACCTCTTCGCCGCTAATCCCACTAACTATAGAACTTAATTTTTCTACTTCCTTTTCTACGCCTTCGATATCATGCCCTAATTCCTCATCACTCTCTCCTCTCGCCCCTTCAATATCTTTATCATCGTTTTTCCCTTTAGACAATTTATTCTTAGCTATTCCCTTAGATTTCTTCTTCATTGCCATTTTTTCTTCTCTGCAATTATACAATCTCTGTCCTTTGAGGGCGCATTGTGAAACATCCTATCGCGAAAATCCTCATCGCACTTCTCCCCCTCTCTTTCTTTTCTATATCCCCCAGTATACTTTTTAAATCCTCTCTTTTTTACTCCGACTCTTTCTAAAGCAGAAGCAAAATTATCAAGAATTTTCTTTGCCTCTAATTTAATTTCATTCTTTTGTTTTTCACTTATCATAATTAAAGAAAAAAATCAAGATTAATAAACTTAATCATCTCCCTTACTTAAAGAAAAATACAAAAATATTTAAGGCTATCATCAATAAGAATAAAATGGACGACATTAATAATATAGGCCTTAATATAGTAGTAAGAGAAGAAAAGACAGAAGAGGGAAAAGTCTTCATAGTCAATAACGAAGAATTAGGAGTGGCTGATTTTGGAAATACGTTAGACGAAGCCATAGAAAATTTTAAAAAATCTGTAAAATTGTATTTAGATACTTATCCAGAAAGAAGAAAAATATTAGTAAAGGAAGAACAACCGATTTTAGTATCTCGCATATTATAGCAACAGACTAAAATAATTTACCATGCTGTCTGTTGCTATATCTCGAGGGAACTAAATAGCTTGGTTAAAGATTTAGGTCTCTCGCTATAATTTAGAAAAACTCTTCAATAAGAAATAACTTCTAATCCTTCAATATTCTCAAAATGCTTGACATTTTTAGTTATTATTTTATTAATCCCGTTAATCTTACAAATTCCAGCTATTAAACAATCTCCTTCTCCAATTGACTTTCCATCTTGTGATAAACCCCAGAATAAAGAAGAAGCTTTTTTAACAGATTCCTTATCTAAATTAACTAATTCTAAATTATTGAATAACCTCTCATAAAAATCTAGTTCTTCTATGTATTTCTTATCTTTGGGATTTAAGCCAAAAAATATTTCTTGATAGTTTATAATTGTAGTAGCTAAGTTTTCGTTGACATTCCTAAGAACATCTGCAAGATTAGCATCATTCTTATATATATCAATTAAAGCAGTCGTATCCAAAATAATCATTTTTGTCTCGATTTTTCCATATATTTTCTAGTTTCAGTCAGTCTTTTTTTAAATGAATTTCTAAGGGATATCATCCTTCTCTCCTTTTCCTTCCAGTCAATCGCACTTAAATCTCTCTTTTTATCAAATAACTCTAATATCATATCTCTATTGCTCTTTCTTTCTTTAAACTCCAAAACAACATCAGAGAAACTTTTATCTCCCCCTTTAAGATATTTCAAAAACTCATAAGCTTCCTTCCTAAGAGATATATTAACATTTGTCATGAGTGCTCATATGAGTGCTCATATTTAAATCTTTCCATGTCAAAATTCAACAATCTTCCAACCGCCAACGCCCAAATTATAAATCTCTATTCTACTTATTTTCATATTACACGACTTAATCTTAATGAGTTCAAACAATCTCTCTCTAGTTCTCGAAGATCTCCTGGAACATTTAAGTATCTCCTAACATTCCCAGGAATCTTTTGATAATTCCTTATTCTTTCTAAATAAGATTTCGCCGTTTTGGGGCTAGATAGCATATTAGATCTACTAAGAATAATATTTTCCTCTACTACAAAAATTTTCTGTCAGAAAAGCAGTGGATTTTACAAAGCAATACTTTAAATCTAACAAATTTGCATTTGGAGAGATTGTATATGGCAAAAATAGCAAAAGAAATAGTAGAAAAATTTAAAGAGAGATTTATTAATTACGACAATTTAATTTCTTTAACATTAATAGGCTCTTTTTCCAATTTAAATAAAAAATTAACAAAATTCAATGATTTAGACTTAGTTTTCATATTTAAAAAAATCACAAAAAAAGATTTAAATAAACTAAAAGATATAGCTAAAGAAATAAAAAATAAATTCTCAAATAAAGAAATTGGATTAACCCATAGTTTCAAAATAGGCCCTATAAAAATTCCTAGTGGAAAGAAAAAGACAATAATGCTCCATTATCTTGTATATTCAAAAGAAGGATATCTCAAATACGAAACAAATCCAACAAAATTCTCATTTCAGAATTATAAACCTTTAATAGGCAAATCTCTAAAGAAAATATATTCAATCAAAAAAATAGAAAGAGAGGATTTGTTCAATGAAAACGATGGGATTCCTGCTATGAAAAGATGGATCAAAAAAAGAAAAGCCGAATATTTAGAACCCACAGAAAAGGGTATAAAAATAAGTGCAAAAAAGCCAGAAGATAATTTATATTTAGAAATTATTTTCTATTCTGTATTAAGACTTGCTTCAAACATGTTAAAATTAAAAGAAAAATATCTTGATACAAATAAAACAATGTGTAAAGAATTTATTAGATTTTATCCAATCAAATTAAATGAATTTCCAAAAGAAGTATTATCTCTAAAACAAAAATTAAGAAACGGAAAGAAATTTTCAAAAAATGAAATAAAAATTCTAAGGCTAAAAACTCTCGGATTTATTAAACAATGTGAAAATCTTTTAAAACGAGATAAAAGATAAATCACTCGTAAAAAAAGTTATCTCCTTTCAAAGCCTCATTTCTTCCCCTTCCCTCTTTTCTCCCCACTCTTCACTTTCAAAGCAGGCAGTTCAATCTTAATATGCGCCTCCTTTAACTGCTTCTCGTCAACATCTGCAGGCGAGCCATCCATAGGATTCTGCGCTGCCTTGTTCTTCGGAAACGCAATAACCTCGCGAATATCGTTATATCCAAGCATCAAGGCAACTAATCTATCAAGCCCAAGCCCCATGCCTCCATGAACAGGCCCTCCATATTCATACGCCTCTAATAAAAATCCAAATTTTCTCCGCGCCTCTTGCGTAGACATTCCAATAACTTTCATAATTCTCTCTTGCAGTTCAGGATTACTAATACGAATACTTCCGCTTCCCAATTCAGTCCCATTCAAAACAATATCAAAAAGCTCTCCTTTAACTTTTCCAGGCTCTTTCTCCAAAAACTGCAAATGCTCTTTCTTAGGCATTGTAAACATATGATGCTCTGGCTCCCATTTCTTTTCGTCTTTATTATAAGAAAATAAAGGAAAATCATAAACCCAGCAAAATGCAAAATCCCCCGAGTTACGCTTATTTTTCCTTAAATCAGGCTTATCGCTATTATATCTCTTCATAGCTTCTTCATAAGTTAATCTAGAAAATTTCTTCAATTCAGTCCCTAAAACTTTTTTAAAAACATATTTATACATTTCCTCAACAAATCCCATTATGTCGCTAGATTCAACAAAGCTCATTTCAAAATCTATCTGCGTATGCTCTGGTTGTCTGTCTGCCCTCAAATCTTCATCGCGCAAACAGCGGGCAATTTGAAAATACTTGTCAAATCCTGAAATCATCAATATCTGCTTGTACAACTGAGGTGATTGAGGTAGGGCATAAAATTTTCCAGGATTAACGCGAGATGGAACAATATAATCACGCGCCCCCTCAGGCGTCGGCTTAACCAATAAAGGCGTCTCTATCTCAATAAATCCATTCTTAGCAAAAAATTCCCTGACTGCATTAACAACATCAGCCCTAAACATTAAATTCCTCTGCATCACAGGCCTGCGTAAATCCAAAAATCTGAATTTCATCCTCACATCCTCTCCAGCAATCTCCTCGTCACTAATTTCAATCGATGGAGTCTTTGACGCAGCAATAATCTCTATATTATCAGCAAAAACCTCAATCTCTCCGCTCTCTAAATCCTTATTTTCAGTCCCTTTTTTCCTGGCCTGAACCTTCCCGCTTATACAGACAACATATTCCAATTTCAGCTCCTGCTTTCCAATAATAACAATCTGCGTCTTTCCATATCTATCTCTCAAATCAATAAAACTAATCTTCCCATGCTCCCTGATGGTATCAACCCATCCGCATAATTTAACATCCTTGCTAATATCTCTTTTTCTCAATTCCCCGCATGTGTGTGTTCTCAGCATCTCACTCAAAGAAAAACAAGATTTTTAATCCTTTTGATTAGACAAAAAATCATCAATCACTCTTCCATATTTATATATTTGATGAGCTCTTCTAGCGGCCTCTAATGTTTCAATTTTATCTCTTTCAATAACTTTTTCATATCCTTTTAGAACTCTCCCAATTGCTCTATAAAAACCTGTATAATTCTTCAGGGTCTGTAGGTCTGCTAAGACGATATACTTTTACCACAGTAATATATAAGATAATATCATATTTAAATAATTTACTTAATTGGAGTTTTTAATCCTTTCCCTCCAAAATCCGAAAAATCAAAAGATTTATCAAGCCAATAAAATCAGCAATTGCATGGCATCCGCCAATCAGCCAATAAAATTTGAAATAAAAGCCCAAGATTCAAAAAGCAAGGCAAGAGCAGGGTTCATTAAAACAAAACATGGAGACATAGAAACACCTTATTTAGTTCCTGTGGCAACGCGAGGTGAGATAAAGGCGCTATCCCCTGATGATATAGAATCCCTGCAAGCCCAATGCTTATTGGCAAATACATATCACCTACATCTTAATCCCGGCGATGAAAAAATAAAACAGCAAGGCGGCTTGCACGCTCTAATGAAATTCCACAAGCCCATATTTACAGATTCTGGCGGATTTCAGGTGTTCTCGCTCGGCTTAGGCAGAGAGCAAAGCATAAGAAAAATCGGATTTTTCCCTGGAGAAAAAATGCAGTCGGACAAAGGCGAAAATAATGTGAAAATAACTGAAAATGGCGTGCTCTTCAAATCTATGTATCCTCCATATGAAGAGCATTTCATAGGCCCAAAAGAATCAATGCAGATTCAGTCCAACCTAAACTCTGATGTAATCTTCGCATTTGACGAGTGTACATCCCCGTCATCTGACAAAGCCTATATCAAAGAGTCAATGAAGCGCTCTCATCAATGGGAATTAGAATCGCTAAGATATCACAACCCCTCACAAGCACTTTATGGAATTATTCATGGTGGTTGGTTCAAGGACTTAAGATTAGAATCTGCAAAATTCATCAATTCGCTTCCATTTGAAGGCATAGCAATTGGAGGCTCACTAGGAAAATCAAAGGAAGATATGTATAAAATAATTGACTGGGTGATTCCTGAATTAGACTCTCGTCCAAGGCATATGCTCGGCATAGGTTGGATAGATGACATTTTTGAATGCGTTGAAAGAGGCATAGACACATTTGATTGCGTTGAAATGACCCGCATAGCTCGGCACGGAAGCCTTTATATCACTCCAAAAGCAGGAGGCTCAATAGAGAACAAATTCCGGATAGATATAGCAAAGTTAAAATACGAGAAAGATAATGTTCCTATAGATTTGTCATGTGCTTGTTACACCTGTCAAAATTACACAAGATCAGATATAAGAACCCTCTATAAAAAAATGCACCAAGAAAAAACCAGAGAATCTAAATTAGAATACGGCAGGCTAGCAACGCTTCATAATGTACACTTCGTGTCTGATTTGGCTAAAAAAATCAGGCAAAGCATTATAGAAGGCAATGGCTCTTTTCAAAAATTGAAAAATTATTGGCTGAATAATTAGACCTTAAACCGAAAATACTCTCTTCCCTTATTTGTTAATCGATAAATATACATTCCGTCCTTAAAAAATGTATCATCATCTAATTCTTTTTCTCTATCTAATAAGCCATTATCAAGACCATATTTTAAACTTACTTTCAAAGGGCTCTTTCTAGATCCCCTTATATCAACAATAAAACAATCTGCTCCTCCACAAGCAAAGATTCCCCTCAACATATTCTCTAACTCTCTTCTTGAACTTTTTCTAGTCATTAATGTAAATTATTTCTTAACTATATATAAATTATTAATGTTAAATATATACAACAAATCAGGGAAGCAATAAAAACCAATATTGGCCTGGGAGATAAAAATTTATTTAATAATCATCTTAATCAATTCCATAGCTCTCTTCTTGTCAACCTTATCTCCAAATTCTTTAATAATCAATCCCATATACGCATTCTCGCTAAGCCCTGGTTTTTCATTGGTAATTTTCCTTATCCTCTCTTCCAGCTCGTTATCTCCAATCTTGTCAACATGCAATGCATCCTCAACTCCCTTGCCTTGCAAAATATTCCACAGAACTTCCCTAACATGCCCCTTGTCAATCTTGCCTGATTTAACATGTTCTAATACCTGCTCTAAAACCCTCTCATTTAATATTTCCCTAACTTCGCCAAAACTTTTTCCGCTCTTAGAAGCAAACTCGTTTCTCCATAACACTATCATCTTTACAACTAAATTAGCGTCCTTGTCATAAACGTCCATCAAAACATTAAATTCGTCAATGCTTTCATTATCCATCAAAACCAAATTAATCAGCTCCTCGCTTAAGCCTTTCTTTCTCAATTCGTCTCTAATCTCCTGCCGCAAGCGGGGCAGCTCTTTCTTTATCCTATTTATTCTCTCTCTGCCAATCTTAAGCAAAGGCAGGTCAGTTTCAGGATACATTCTCGCTCCCCCAGGAATAGGCCTTAAAAATTCAGTCTTTCCATCGTCTAAGGCATTCCTGACTTCTCCGTTTTTCTTCCCCTGCTTCAATTCAGAAACCTGCCTGTCAATCTCAAGCTCAACTGTCTTAAGCATAATCCTCGGCTCTTGAAATCCCTTGATCTCAACTTTATCATGCCCTTTAATCGAAATATTCAAATCCTGCCTTATAGTCCCAATACCTCGTTTAACTCTGCAAGCCCGAAGAATCTCGCCTAATTTCAATGCACATTCCTTGACCTGCTCAGGAGTTTTCAAATCAGGTTTAGTGCCAATCTCAACAAGAGGGATTCCAAGTCTGTCTAGTCTATAAACAGCCTCTTTATCATTCTTCTCAATAATCCTCGCAGAATCCTCTTCAAGCATAATTGTCGCAATCCCAACTTTTCCAAAGCTCATTTCAATAAAGCCATCATGCGCAATTAAAACAGTTCTCTGAAATCCCGAAGTATTACTTCCGTCTATAACAGTCTTTCTCATAATTTGCGTCACAGGATAAATCTCGCAATTCAAAAGCAAGGCAATCTTCAAAACCTCGTCCAATGCTTTTTCATTAATTAAATAAGGAGGAGATTCATCATATTCTAAGAGACAATTAGTATCAGAGTAACCCTCATAAATAAAATCCTTATCTAAAGAAGCTTCGTATTCTACAGCGGTATCTACCTCCCCAGTCTCACCGGTAACAGCATGAAGCTTTCTTTTAATTATAATATCGGACTTATCGCTTCTTAGATAAGCTGGACATCTACAAAACAATTTTTCACCAACTTCCAATTGTTGGTGGATTTCCAATCCCGCCTTTAATCCCAATTTAGCATAGTCCATCAAAATTAAAAACTAAGAGATTATAAAAATCTATTTACTTAATCTTCTGCGCTTATATAACCTTTCAGATTCTTCTCTCAATCTATCCCTTACTTTTAGAGCTACAAAATTATAAAATTCACTTAGCTCCTTAGTCATCTTCTTCTTTCCGATATCAAAAGCTAATGATTTGCAATATTCTCTCTCCTTTTCAGACAACTCTGGATTTTTAAGGGCGTCATAAACATGATTAACTTTCTGCAAAGAACCAGAATCTAAATTCCCCTCAGCCAATTTATAAGAATTAACAGCGCTGTCAAGCAAATGAATATATTCTAATCTCTCGTTAGACCTTATATCTGCAGGGAAAAAACCTGCATTCTCCAGCATTATATTCTGAACAGCACGAGCAGTTCTGCCATTTCCGTCTATAAAAATAATCGTCTTTTCGCATATTTAAACCTTTCTATTTTGTTACTATTTAGAAGTTATTACTTAGATGCAATTGAATTTTCCTATAAAAACTCATAACCTTCTCAAACCTTTAATTAACTCTTTCTTTTTTAATTTAAATTCTCTTGGTGCCAAGCCAAAACTTTCATAATCCACAAATTCAGAAATCAAATTAATCAGTCTATCTATATAATCTTCAAGTTTATAATTTTTTAAAACAGTCTTGTATTTTTTCATATCAATTTCAGCAAACAGCAATAAAGACATAATATCAATTTTATCCTTCTGTCCTTTTGCTGAATTACCTCTATCAAATTCAGCTCCCTGCTTTAAAATCAGCAAAACCTCTGGACATACGACATTAAAACCCTCAATCTTAGAAGTATATTTCTTTAAATCTTCAGCTGGAATTGCCAGTTTAGAAAAATATGAAACATAAATATCAACATCAATCTCCTCTATCTTAATTTCATATTTTTTAAGCGCGTCATTTTTAGCCAATTTCTCCTGTTTAAGATTCTGCAGTTCTTTAATATCCACAACAATATCAATATCCTTAGACTTCTGTTGCCTTGTCCACAAATAATTAGCCCACCCTCCAATAAGAATGAACTTATATTTCTTATTAATCTCCTGCAATATCCTCCAGCTTTTTTCAGTCAGCAACGAATTCCAGAATTCCATCAAGATACCTCCTTGATTTTCTTTTCTAAGGCATCAACAAATTCTTTCGCATACCATTCTCTTAAATTCCACAAATCAACAAAAATCTGTGCAATGGGAATTTCCTTATATTTAGAAATTAAATTGTCTTTTTTCAAAACAAAAAGATTCGGCCTTATATTCTCTTTAATAACAAGCCTTTTTCTAATATTCTTAATGCCATCATCAGAAGCATAAACATAAATCTCTGAATAATCAGCAGGCACATCCTTAAACCTAAATTTATATGCAGAATATGCCGTATAAATTATATCATTAGGCATACTTCGCTCAATATCCCTGACGCTTAAATCAATTCTTCCGCTGAATATTATATCCTTCTTCAAGTTCCTTATAGAAGCCCAAAAATATAATGCTTTTTTAACATCAATAACACTAAAACTTCTCTGTAAAATTTTCACAGCCCCCAATTCACTTAATTTCCTAACAGCAGAATTAACAATGCTTAATGAAATCTCAAGCTTTTTAGAAAGCTCTGACTGAGTAAGCTTTCTCTCTTTCTCCTCGATAACCCGATACAAAATTTCTCTATATACTATTTCTGCCCTTTTCATAGTCTTCTCCTCTTTCTATTTTAGAAAAGTTTCTTTATAAATCTTTCTATTTTATTAGAAATATATTTAAAATAATAGATTGCATTCCTGCATCAGCAATCTTGACATAATCACATTATAACGCCCAGTCTCTCGCTAATCTCCCCGCTAAAATTCTCAAGCATCTTTTCCTTTACTTTAGTAATCCATCCTCTATATCCTAGAACCCAACTTATAAATATTTAAATACTAGGAAACATATTAATAGCATGATAAAAATAACAGGAAGAATAAATAATAATAAATCAACAAAATTACTTGTTATACATAGCAAAAATCTTACCAATGAAATCAGAAAAAAAGGCCAAAAAGTCAGATTAGAGAATTTCAACGATGGACTGATAATCAAAAATGGAAACGAAATTCATACTACTCTAGTACAAAATAAAAGAATACAGATTGCAATAGGAAATCTAATAAAAAATAATAAAATAAATCCAGATATAATAAATAGAGATACTGTTGATGTTTATTTAAATCTAAAAGATTGGAAATTAAAAGAAATATCGCAAAAAAGTAGGGGGTCTCCAATAACAAATGAATTGCCTGACAATCTCATTGCAAAAAAAGCAGGTCTGAGAACTAATAAAAGAAATAGATATTTTATAGATATATCTTCTAAAAAATTATTCGAAATTGCTAAAAAAGAAACAATAAGATGTTTAATCAATAGAAAAGAAAACTTAATATTAATTAAATCAAATAAATTATCAGCAAGAAAATTGACTCCGCATGGAAAAGGTAGAATACAAATAGCAATACCTAAAGAAATACTTAAAAAAGAAGAAATAATTAATCTTTCAGAAAAATCTTGGATACCAATATATATAGAGCTAAATCTAAAATCATTTGGTTTGTCTTTACCAGACTTCTATAGTAATAAAGAAGAAAAAGAACTTGCACAATACTTTACAAAAAAGAATATTAAAATAAAAATAAAAGATTATACAGACCCTTATGATATGTACTTGCCAGAGTATAATATTGGAATAGAAGTGCATAACTCTTTACCTGCTCTAGATGATTTTGTAACTAGACATAAAGTAAGACCTGCTATGGTAAGACTTAGAATATTAGAAGCAGACTTTTTAGTGAGAAAGGGCAATTTAAAGAAATTTTTATTAATATTAAACAAAAAATGGTTGGGGAGCAAATACATAAAAGAGTTAACTGAAAATATAAATAAGAATATAATTATTTTTTATACAGATTTTAGGAAAGGATGGCCAAAGAATATAGAAGATGAAATAATTAAAATCAAACAAGAAGTCGTTCAGTAAGCTCGCCCGCCATGTTCTCCAACATTTTCTCTTTAACTTTACCTAACCAACCACGATGTGCAAGAACGAATCCAAGTTTTATTAATGCAGTTTCAGCCAGCATATCTTCTAAAAAAATCACTCCTGCCTCAACAAGCTCCCTACCATTTGAATAAACAAAGGGATCTAATCTTCCATAAATTGTCTGACTAGCAGCGCAAACAGCAAAACCCTCTTTGATATGCTTCTTCAATCTAGGAATCCAATTATGAGATGCCTCGCTCGGAGCAAGATGTCCTAATCCAGCAGCCTCAATAACAATCCCCTTATACTTCAAAGCATAATAATCTAAAATATCAGAACTCTGCCCTGGATAATATTTTACCAAAGCAACCTTATCGTTAAAATTAATATCAAGTTCAACTTTTCTTTTATCATCCCTCTTTTTATAAACTCTCAAAAATTCAACCTTGTCAGGCCAAACCTTTGCAATAGGCAAATCATTTACAGGCTTAAATGCATCTCTCCTTGAGCTATGCAATTTTCTCGTCCTAGTTCCAGGCATTGCAAAGCAAAAATCATCATTAATTGTCGCATGCCCAACTATCATTACCTCGGCGCAATCACTTATTGCCATTCGAGCTGCGCACTGCAAATTCAAATTAGCATCACTCGAAGCCCTGTCAATACTTCTTTGTGAATAAGTCAGCACAACAGGCTTGTTCAAATCCCTCAAAAAGAAAGATAAAGCAGCAGCAGTGTACCCTAAAAAATCAGTTCCATGAGTCACAATTACCCCATCAATCTCTTTATCCTGAAGCATTCTTTCAACACTCTCCGCAATCTTTATCCAATGCGAACTATCCATGGATTCTGAAGCAATCATAAAAGGCACTTCAATTTTTTTCACATTCACAATTTTAAAAATCTCAGGATAAAATTTAGCAAACTCATTCATATTAGTAAGCCAATGAACCCCTCCTGTCCTTGAATCCAGCTTAGCCGCAATCGTCCCCCCTGTAATAACAAGTCCCACATTCTTCAACTCGCCTTTATGTACTAACTTAAATTCCATCTTTCCCTCTTCCTTGAACTTTTTCAAAACCCTTCCAGCAAGTATGTTCTCCTTAGGAATCCCAATATTATACCCAGAATCAAGTTTCAAGAGTAAAACACCAGAATCAGAACTCTCCAAAACCTGCCCATCAATCTCCTCAAGAGCCAATCTTAATCTTACTTTGTCCCCAGCATTAAAATTCAATTCCGCCATAAATTACAAAAACAAAATATCTTTTTAATAGTTTGCATAGCAAATACTCTTACATAATGTCAAGACAATGCCCTTTGGGCATAACTACGATTAGTTAGTTCAATCCAATAA
>CAZNQS010000011.1:0-29783 GCA_964575515.1 Candidatus Woesearchaeota archaeon
AACGTTATGGTATCAATACTTTGGTGTTGATACCATGCTTAAAAGGTGAGAAATCATAACTTTTATAAACTTGTCACGCCCTTCAAAAATATGAGTTTAATTGATAAATTAGTAAATGAACTAAAGATTAGGAATTTTTCTCGCAGAACAATAAAATCATATCTCTATGTAATAGAACAATTCCTAAAATACGCAGAGAAAAAAGGATTGAATGAGGCAACAGTTCGGGAATATGCAATAAAAAAACTTGAAAAACAAAATCCATCTACTGTCTCTCATAATATAAGCGCCATAGTATTCTTCTTTAAAAATATCTTAAATCAAAATATCAAAATCCCTCATCCTAAAAGAAATAAACCAGTCCCAGAAATATTGACGCAGGAAGAAATCAAAAGACTAATAGAAGTTACGCAAAACATAAAGCATAGACTGATAATTAAACTCCTTTACGGCTGCGGTCTTCGAGTTTCAGAGTTAATTAACCTCAGAAAAGATGATTTTAATTTCGATGAAGACTTAATTCATATCAGGCTGTCAAAGGGAAGAAAAGACAGATTTGTTAAAATACCTCATACTATCAAAGACGAGCTATATAGTTATGCAAAAATAAGCCATGATAAAATATTCTTTATCTCTGCACAAGGAGGCAAACTTACAACAGCCACAATAAGAAAGATTGTAAGAAATGCTACCAAAAAATCAGGAATTAAAAAAAATGTTCATCCCCACACTCTCCGCCATAGTTTCGCAACGCATCTTCTTGAACAAGGCACTGATTTAAGAATCATACAAAAATTACTCGGTCATTCAGACATAAAAACAACTCAAATCTATCTTTCTGTTTCACAACAATCTATAAAAAATATAAAAAGCCCTCTTGACAACTTATAAACTTCAAAAAAAATGACTGTAAAAGAATTTCTCCCAATAGAAGATGCAAAGCTCACGATAGAAAAAGAAGTAAAACCGAAGTTATCTACAAAAGAGCTTACAATAGTAGAAAAGCCTGGCAAACCAGTTCCTGCATCGCAATTTGAACAAGCAAAAAAAATATCTCGGCGCTCAAAAAAGCCGAAAAAAGAGCCTAACTCAATAACAAGCGAAAAGCCAAACGCAATATTAATAATAACAGAAAAGCCCCAAGCAGCCCAGAAAATTGCCCAAGCTTTAGGCAACCCTAAAAGGCAAATAGAAAATAAAGTGTCATATTACGAGCTTTATCGAAACGATAAAAAAATCATTGTTGCTTCAGCAGTAGGGCATTTGTTAAATCTCGCATATGTAAAAGGGCAAAAAGGCTGGCCAATATTTAACATAGAATGGGTGCCTTCCTATAAAACAAAAAACGCCGCATTTACAAAATCCTACTTTGATTTACTGGTAAAATTATCAAAAAAAGCAAAAGAACTAATCGTAGGTACAGACTACGATATAGAAGGCGAAGTAATTGGCTGGAATGTAGTAAGATTCATATGCAAAAAAAACACGGCAAGAAGAATGAAATATTCAACATTAACAAGTCAGGAATTAATAAACTCATACGAAAATTGCCTCCCTGAATTAGACTGGGGCCAGGCTTACGCAGGCGAAACCCGCCATGTCCTTGACTGGCTTTATGGAATTAATCTTTCAAGGGCTCTAATGTCTGCGATAAAAACGCTCGGCGCTTTTAAAGTTCTCTCAATTGGCAGGGTTCAAGGCCCTGCTCTAAAAATAATTGTTGACAGAGAGCGGGAAATAGAAAATTTCAAGCCCTTGCCCTTCTGGGAAGTTCTCGCTATTGTCTTAAAGGAGGGGGGAACCTCCGGGGAACCATTGGTGCCCCAGGAATTCAAGCATCCAAAAGACATCTTTGACAAAAACGAATTAGAAAAATTTAAGGATATTAAAGAAGCAGATGCTGAAACAAAAAACACAGAAGAGCATATCACTCCTCCCCATCCATTTGATTTGACAACATTGCAAAGGGAAGCATATAGGTTTTATAACATTAGCCCCTCACAAACTCTCGCAATAACGCAAAAACTTTACTTAGACGGCTTGATTTCATATCCAAGAACTTCATCGCAGAAAATCCCAAGGTCCATAGAGCCAAAAAAAATTCTTAAAGAACTGGAAAGACATTTCCCGCAATATACAAGATTAGCAGTCCGCCCTAGCCCTATTGAAGGCAAAAAATCAGACCCTGCACATCCATCAATCTATCCAACAGGCGAATTTAAACCCCTTTCAGCCAATGAGCAGAAGCTCTATGAATTAATTGTAAAAAGATTCATCTCTGCATTTTCCCCTGATGCAATAACACTAAACAAGAGAATAAAATTAACAGCAAAAAAAGGCGATGAAAATATAACATTCACAAATTCAGGGCTTAAGATAAAAGAAAAAGGCTGGACAAATATCTATCCTGCTATTTTACAAGAAAAAGACCTTCCTGATTTAAACGGAAAAATAAAAATAGACGAAATAAAACCAGTTGAAAAAGAAACACAGCCTCCAAAAAGATTCACCCCAGCCTCTCTAATAACATTGCTAGAGAAAAAGAGTCTGGGAACTAAAACAACGCGTAGCCTTATCATAGAGACATTATTCAATCGCGGTTATTTAGACGGAAAAAGCATCAAAGCGACTAAATTGGGAATAAAGCTCATTGAAGCATTGGAAAAATATTCTCCGATAATCATAGACGAAAATCTTACAAGAAAAATGGAAGAAGAAATGGATTCCATACAATCGGCAAAATTCGGACTAGAGGAAAAAGAAAAGGAAATAATAAGCAAGGCAGAGCACATAATCACAGACATCTCAAAGGAATTCAAAACAAAAGAGGAAAAAATTGGGAAAGAATTATTAGAAGGTATTGAAGAAAAAAGAAAGGAAGATTACCAAAATAATACGCTAATTCAATGCCCAACGTGTAAAGAAGGCTCGTTAAGAATACTTTATTCCAAAAAAACGCAGCGTTCTTTCGTGGCCTGCTCAAATTATCCAGAATGCAAACAAACTTACAATCTTCCCCCAAACGCATTGATAAAAAAATCTGAAAAAATTTGCGAAGCCTGCAGTTTCCCAAAACTTCTCTCAATAAAAAAAGCAAAGCGCCCCTGGGAATTCTGTTTTAATCCTAATTGCCCAACAAGACAGCAAAAAGGATATAATTAATTCAGCCTATATTCCTTATACTTGTTCTTGCACGGATTTCCCTGCGCTATAAGCATTCTCATCCTTGCGATGTCAATTATCACAGAAGCAATTGTCGCCCATTCAGAATTTTTTTTAGAATGTCTGCATACGGAATCAGGGGAGTTTCTATGATCTGAAAGTATTTTCTTAATCAAATTAATATTTTTATCATCGGCATTTTCCAAAATCTCGCTCGCTCTGTTATATCTAACTAAAGAATTTTTAGAATGCTCGCCTCTCAATTTCAAAGGATGATTCGTGTGCACAAAACAATCTCCCTTAACATCTATCACTATAGATTTATTCAAAGAATTTTCAACATCAACAACCCTATCTTTAAAAACAATCATTGAATTCATTCCCATCGCCCTCGGCTTTACTTTCAAATCTTTTATCGCCTCTTTTATGCTATTAGCATCCGCCATCATTCTTAACATTAACGCCTCTGGCACGCCAAGTTTGTGAGTTACATAAAGAGAATTGGCTGTAAAAGCTATTCCTGAAGAATTGAGAGAAGCTATTATGAACTGCGGCGGTCCAAGATATGATAAAAACATAAGATTCGGCTTTCCTCTTTGTTTAAGCCTCAAAATATATAGCTTGTCAATAAAATCACTTGTCCAATCCTCGTTATGCCCTAAATAAACATCATCTCCATTCTTTAAAAATAAAGTAGTGCACTTCTCCGCAAAATCAATAACCTCATCCTCAAAATTCAATGCAAAATATTCATCAAAATCAACCCCTGCCCCATCTGTTATGCCTTTTATCTCATCTATATATTTGCCATATCCTTTTCGGCAAATATCCAGCATTCTCTCGCTGCGCCTTATGAAATATTCAAATGGTCTGCCAGTAATTGAAAAATATTTTCTCTTGCTCGTCTCAATTAATCTTTCTATCCTGCTTTTACAGCGCTGGCCAATTTTATATCCAGCATTATAATTCGTATCACTCGCCTCTATTAAAGGAATTTCTTGCTTTCTCATAAATAATCAACGCTCTTTTCCATACTAAAAGTTGCATTAAAATCTATTTAAATTTATTGCGATATACCTCATATTATCCATATTTATCCCTACATACAAGTCTTTGCATTCCCCTGTATAAGCATTCTCTGTATTAAGAGGCCCATAAATCAAACTTCCTTCTCGAGTAAAATAGGCAGTATTTCCTCAAGATATTTCTTGTCAACTTCATCAAATGCGTTTAATTCCGTAGAATCAACGTCAAATACTGCAATAACTCTTCCTTGATTGTCCAGCAAAGGCAAAACTATCTCTGAATTAGACCTTTCATCGCAGGCAATATGCCCTGGGAAATTATGCACATTAGGCACAATAACAGTTTCTTTTTTTCTCGCAGATGTCCCGCAAACGCCAGTATAGGTAATATTCGGGCAGGCTGTGCTTCCTTGATAAGGACCTATAATCATCTCATTCTCCTCGGCAAAATAAAACCCGCACCAAAAATAATGAGGCATAAGGTCATTCAGCACAGATGCCATTGTAGCCATTCTCGGCACAACACTGTCAACGCCCTTGACTCTCTCTTTTATTTCAGCTATCGCCCTCTCGTACAATTCACTTTTTTTCGCATTATTGGGAATAGTAACTTTCAAAACAGATTTCCCTATTCCCTCATGTGGAACATGCGTCATCTTGCTACTTAAATCAAGGGAATGTCAAATTTAAATAACTTTCTAACAAAAAAGCATTATATACCAAATATTTATATATATCATAAAACTCGGAAAAAAGAGAGTAAAACAATGTCTATAGAATTAAAAACAAAGTTCGGTTCAATCAAAAAGCATCTGGATAATTATACTGCTAGTTGCATATATATCCCAGAAATCGCAACAAAATTCAACTCAATATTAAACCAAGAATTCAAAAAATACAACCTAAATCCCGTCTTTGTGGGTGAATATTTTCTTGACCCTCAAAACCCATCGCAAACAAGAGTTTTCTGCCATCAGGGAACAGATGCATGCTCTCCAATACCAATCACAAGAGGAATAATAGGCAGGGCGATAAGAACAGGCCAGGACCAATACGTTCCAGACATAACAAAAGACCGCGAACATGTCCAATGCGACCCAAACATGGAAGGTTCAGAATTAGTCTTAATAACTTGGTCAGACCCGTATAAAATAATAGAATTTGCAGGACATTCTATCCCGTTAGGAGTTTTAGACTTAGACCTCAATGTAAAAAATGCCTTATTATACGAAGATATAAGCGCATTAAGAGAAATCTGGGATGTATATGGAAAAAAGATTTTCCCTGGCCCTCCAACCTTCGTGCCAACAGCCGAGCTAATTGCAGCCTCACGCTATTCACGCCATAAATCAGCTGTTTAAATAAACAGCCCCATTAACTTTTCTGATTAAATTATCTCCCTTCATCACATCCCCTGTAACGTTAAAAACAGGCAGTGCAATAGCATAATTAACCCCATCCATCCTTAAATACACAGAACCCTCAACAATATTGGCATCATAATCAATTCCCTCAATATTATTTGGCACAATAAAATTTCTTACATACCCGTCGCTTGACGCAGTTGCGAGCGCAATCTCGTCCTGAATGCCAAGAGCAACATCCCTTGCCGAAATCTCTATTTTCCTCTTGACATTATCCGCGATATTTGCCTGAATTGCAAGAAGAAATGTCACAAAGAAAAATAAGACAACTCCAACAAGTACAAAAAATTCAATTGACGATTGCGCTTTTTTAATAGCCAATTTCATAGTTCTTCCCAATTAACCCTCACTCCAAACAACGCCGTCTTCCAGAGCTACAATACTGATACTCTTCGCCCCCTCGTTAATGCTAAGAGCCCCCTGAATAGGAACTTTGCTGGGAAAAGCAATCCTTGACATTCCACTTGTGCTAGAGATATTAAAAACCAATTCATTCCCAATTATTTCTATTCCCTCTACTCCACCGGGTAGATAGGCAATGATAGTCGCTTTCGAAGGCTCTCCTGAATAATAAACGCTCTCCGAGCTTGAGATTAATTTATTTGCAAAATTCTGAAGCTGGTTGAACTTAATCCTGTCTCTCGTCTGATTGGAATAAAACAAACTGACTGCCAAAGTGCTGATAATAAGGAACACTATAAACGCTACAGTAATCAAATACTCCGTGCTGATTTGCCCTCTTCTTATCATTTTTCCAATTTTTTTTGCTTAAAGATTTTCTAAATCTTTAGCTTTAGCAACCCTCGCTTTGCTTGAAGACCTCAAGATTCTTTTTTTATTAAAGATTTTCTAAATCTTTATTCTGAATCTTGATGGCCATCAAGGAACTTATTCCTTGAGGTTTTTTAAATCTTCTTTTTCTCTTGAGCTTTGCTCAACCTTGCTTTGCTTGAAGATTTTTTAAATCTTCTTTTTAACAAGATTTATAAAATAAATCCACCATATAAAAATGGGAAAAAAGATATTTAAAGGTTCTTACTTTAAAAATAGAAACAATGATGCGAAAAAAGGGGTTATTTGGAATATTGGTATCAACTCTAATAATAATTACAATAATGCATCAAACATTGCACTTTACTGTTTTCGGGACAGGAATATCCGGCTTTTTTGAAACAGGTATATCTGGATTATCTATAGGAAAATTCTATTTGGGCGAAGAACTAAGAAAAAACTCACTGACGACATCGCCTATATCAAAAATCGCTCTGATAATAGAATGGAGTCTGCTGATTATCGCCCTAATCTTTATATTTATTAGAAATAAGAGAGAGGCAAAGAAAGAAATAGAAGAGATAAAATTTCCGCAGAAATACAAGAAGTCAGAAAGAAGCACAGAAATTGACATGCTTTATAACATGTTAAAAGAGAAAAAACATCTTAGGCTCTCTACAATCGCCAAGGTTTTCAATGTATCAAAAAAAGTTGCTTTGAGCTGGGCAAAAACATTGGAATATGGGAATCTCGTAACAATCAATTATCCAAAATTCGGCGACCCTGAAATAATTTTAAACGAGTGATAATATGAAAGATAAAACAAAAAATTTCCAGACGACAATTAATAAAAAAGAAAAAGAGCACAAGCATCCAAAACAAGAATCAGGCAAGAAGCATGAAAAGCATAAGACAAAGCATGAGTCAAAAGAATTAATAAAAAGGCACATAAATTTTAAAAAAGCCAAGCAGCAGATTATTGCCCATCAAAAGCACGGCGAAATAAAGCATCACGAAAAACACAAGCACGCAGAACATCATATTTATCATAAGCATAACAAGCATCAAGTGCACCAGCACAAAAAACAAGAATCAGGCAAGAAGCATGAAAAGCATAAGGAGATATCCCTCTCTGAAAAAAAGCTTCTAGACTTTCTGAAGCAAAATAAGGACATAGCAGTAGTTGACGCAAAAAAGTTATCAAAAATGTCAGATAAAGAATTTAATTTTTCTCTGGGTCTGCTAAAAAATAAGAGATTTATAAGTATAAAAGACAAAAAAATCCAGGTGCTGCTTCAAGTCCCGCAAAAAGAGGAAAAAGAGGAAAAAAAGAATGTAATTGAGAAATATGAAATCAATGTTGATGGTGCCAAAGTAAATGTTGAGATAATAAAAGAGGATTTAGGCATTAAATACAATCTTTATATTCCAAAAACAGATATTGCGACATCTCTCCTTCTGGAAAATCTAAGAAACGAATTAGTTTCTATAACAACAGTAAGCATGAGGGAGCTTGTTGATGCCTCCTTATTCTCAACAATAAAAGAGAGATTCCTAAAAGAAGCAACTAGATTAATAAAAGAAAAACTCCCAAAAATTGAAAAAAGTCTTGAAGAATTCCTAGTCGGGAAATTAATACAGGAAATGCTCGGCTTGGGCGAAATTGAATTCATGATAAACGACCCTTCCCTCGAAGAAATAGTAATCCCGTCCGCAAAGGAAAAAATAAGAGTCTACAGCAAAAAATATGGCTGGCTAGAAACAAATATAATAATTGACGAAGAGGAAAAAATAATAAATTATTCGAACATCATCGCAAGAAGAATCGGCAGGCAAATTACAGTATTAACCCCATTATTAGATGCTCATCTCATAACAGGTGACAGAGTTAATGCTGTCCTTTACCCAATAGACACGAAGGGAAATACGATAACAATAAGAAAATTTGCGCGCGACCCATTTACAATGATAGACATGATAAACAATAAAACATGTGATATGGATATAATCGCGCTAATATGGCTAGGCATTGAATATGAAATGAATATCTTAATATCCGGCGGAACTGGTTCTGGAAAAACTTCGTTTTTAAATGCTTGCATGCCTTTTATCCCGCCAAATCAAAGAATCATAAGTATTGAGGACACAAGAGAATTAATGCTCCCTAATTTCTTATATTGGACCCCGCTTGTAATTAGAACCCCTAATCCAGAAGGGAAAGGGGAGGTATCTATGCTGGACCTTCTTATCAACTCATTGAGAATGCGTCCTGATAGGATTATTCTTGGAGAAATGAGAAAACAGCAGGAAGCGATGGTATTATTTGAAGCAATGCATACGGGCCATTCAGTTTATGCAACAGTGCACGCAGATACTGCGGCAGAAACTGTCTCAAGACTAATAAATCCTCCTATAAATGTCCCGCCAAATTTATTAAGGGCTGTAAATCTAAACGTGGTAATGTTCAGAGACAGAAGAAAAGGTATAAGAAGAGTTTCTCAAATAGCAGAATTCGAAGCAGAAAGAGACGAGGCAAAAGCAAATATATTGTACAGATGGTCTCCGGAGATAGACAAAACAGTAAAGCATAGTGAAAGCTTAAGATTTTTTGAGGATATAAGCAGAAATACTGGAATGTCGGAATCGGAAATAAAAAAAGACTTGGAAGAAAAAAAGGGGATCTTGCAATGGCTGACAAAAAACAATATTAGAGAACTGAATAATTTCGGAAAAGTTATGAACATATATTATAGAAATCGCCCCATATTATTGCAAGCAATTAAAAAAAACGACAGGAAATTAATTCTCGAGGGATAAAATGAGGTTTCGCATCCCATTCACCATATCAGATATTGAGAAGCTAAAAAGAAGGCGCCGTTTATTCAATTTAAAAATAAGGCAGGATAAGCTGAAAAAGCTGCAGCAGTATTTAGACAATATAGGGGTTAATATAGAGGTAAATGAATACGTTTCTATCTGCTTTGAAACTTCTATATTTTCATTTTTTATAATACTAGTTATAGCATCAACAATTCTTGTATTGACAAAAGTCAGGATGCCTTTTTTATATTCCATAGCTATCGCTTTTCTCTTCTCATCTTTCGTATTTCTAAGCCAAGTTTTCTATCCGAAAGTATATGACTCTAGAAGAATAAGAAATATAGAAAAAAATCTAATTCCGGCGCTTCAAGATATGTATGTTCAATTAAATTCAGGCATTCCGCTCTTCAATATCTTAATAAATATTTCTTCCTCTGATTACGGCTTTTTAAGCGAAGAATTCAAAAAAGCGGTTAGAAAGATAAATTCTGGGATTTCTGAGGTAGAAGTCCTTGAGGAGTTGGGAGAGAAAAATTCCTCCAATTTTTTCAAGAGAACTCTCTGGCAGTTAAGCAACGGCATGAAAGCAGGAAGCAATATTTCCACAATTATACAAGAAAGCACAAAGATGCTCAACGAAGAGCAGCTGCTCCAAATTCAAAACTACGGAAATAAATTAAATCCATTGATAATGTTTTACATGGTTATATCAATAATCATTCCTGCACTCTCTATCGCTCTCCTGACAATAATCTCCTCAATGATAAATCTTCCGTCAACTATAACTATGTTTCTCTTCATAGCATTATTTATTTTTGCAGTGCTGATACAGATAATGTTCCTGGGCTTGATAAGATCATCCCGCCCAAGCCTGCTCTAAAATGAAAAAAATGAAGAACATAAAAGGCAAAATAGAAAATAATAAGTTAAAGGAAATTATGGAAAGAAATAAGCGCGCTAGAGAGTCTCGCGCCCAAGCATATGCCAAGCATCATAAAACACATCACAAACATTCTTTTCGTGATGCAATAAAACATCAAGCGCATCCCAATATTAGTCATGAGCAGTTAAATCACAAAAATGAAATGCCCAAGCAAAAAAAAGAAAATGAAAAAGCAAAAAAAATAAGGAGATATTTAATAAGTGTCGCAGTAGTCTCGCTTGCTATAGGACTTATAAGCATTTTCTTCACAAAAAGCCTAAAAATCTCAGGGATTATAATCCTGATAGCGTTCGCCCTGATAAACACTTACTTCATAGCCCGCGAGCTATTGAAAAAATCAGCAAAGATTAAAAAAATGGAGGATATCTTCCCAGACTTCATAGAGCTCATGGCTTCTAATTTAAGGGCAGGCATGACAATAGACAAGGCAATGCTGCTAAGCTCAAGAAAGGAATTCTCGCCTCTTGACGAGGAGATTCTAATCCTTGGGAAAGACATCATGACAGGCAAGGAATTAACCCAGGCTCTTATTGACATGGGTAGGAAGATAAAATCAGAAAAAATTATCAAGACAATAAATGTCATAAACTCCGGCATCAGGTCTGGAGGAAATCTGGCAATCCTATTGGAGCAGACTGCAACAAATATGCGGGAGCGCAATTTCGTTGAAAAAAGAGCTGCTTCAAATGTATTGATGTATGTAATATTCATCTTCTTTGCTGTTGCAATCGGAGCCCCACTATTATTCTCTCTTTCAACTGTTTTAGTTCAAGTATTAACAACAATACTGGCAGATATTCCTTCAATAGATACATCCATCAATCTGCCAATTGCCCTGACAGGAGTCAGCATCTCTACAAGATTCATATTGTATTTCGCAATTATATTCATAACAGTAATAGATATTCTCGCATCATTTTTGCTCGGCTTAGTCAGTAAAGGAGAAGAAAAACAAGGCTTTAAATACATGGCACCTTTAATCGCTCTAAGCATAACCGTATTTTTCGTAATAAGAAGTTTCCTTAATTCATACTTTGAGGGAATAATATAAAATAAAGTTAAATTTTTATATACATAAATATTCAAACTATCATGAAAAAACGAAAAAGAGCGAAACTTAAAGCAAAGAGAACAAAAAAAGCAAGAGTCAAGAGGGTTAATAAAAGAATTAAAAAAGCCATTCATGAAAGAGATCTGCGAATACCTTCTGGCATCCCAAATTTTGATAGCTTGGTAGAGAATGGCTTTGAAAAAAATTCGACAAATCTTATAGTGGGAGGTTCAGGAAGTGGAAAAACAATATTTGCCACGCAGTTCCTTGTAGCAGGAATGAAAAGAGGAGAAAAATGCTTATATATAACATTTGAAGAAAAGAAAAAGCAGTTCTATACCAACATGCTTGATTTCGGATGGAATTTGGGAGAATACGAAAAAAAAGGCCTATTCAAATTCCTGGAGTATACCCCAATAAAAGTGAAAACAATGCTTGAAGAAGGCGGTGGTACAATAGAAACGATTGTTTTGATGGAAAAAATATCAAGAATAGTAATAGATAGCATAACATCATTCGCCCTTCTCTTTGAAAACGAACTTGCAAGAAGAGAAGCCGCACTGGCTCTTTTCAATATGATAAAAAAATGGAGTTGCACCTCTCTTTTAACGCTGGAAGAAGAACCGCAAGAAGAGAAAAAAGTATCGTCTAAACCGCTAGAATTTGAATCAGATTCTATAATAATCCTTTACTTTATAAGAGAAAAAAATCAAAGGCAAAGATATTTAGAGATATTAAAAATGAGAGGTACAAGGCACTCAAAAAAGATTTACAAATTCTCTATTGGGAAATCCGGCATTGCAATAGAAAAAGAATCCTCTATTAACCCTCCCTTCTCTGAATATAAATAAAGAAATGATTCTCATGAAAAAAAAAGCTCAGGCATGGGGTTTTGATTTGCTGATTGCATCAATGATTTTCATAGGAGGCATATTTGTCTTTTATATATACTCTTTAAATTTCCCAAACGAAACAGAAGACATAATAAACACGCTAACAAACGAAGGCAATATAGTTGCAAATGCACTTCTTTCAAATGGCTTTCCCTCTGATTGGAACGAAGGAAACGTCATAACTCCCGGAATAATAACAAATAATAGGATAAATCAGACAAAATTGGAAAGATTTTACAATTTCTCAACAGAAGACTACGAAAAAACAAAATCTCTCTTCAACACACCCTATGAATACTACATAACATTTTCAGAAAATGTTACAATAAGCGGAAATCAAATAAGCTCAATGGGGAAAAACCCGCTAAATCAGAAAAATCTAATAAAAATCTCAAGAATAACCGTCTATAAAAACAAGCCAATAACAATTAATGTCCATATATGGGAATCATAACGTCCAAGGATATATTAGTTTAATAGTGCCCACCGCCCGTTTCTTAATATTAACTTATAAGTAGTAAATTAACCAAAAGATTTATAAAGGGATATTTTATACTATATTCAAGGTAATTCAAATGGGAGTAGAAATACACGTAATCAAAAGGAATGGAAAGCATGAATATAGACGCGGGAATAATACATCAGATTCTTATAATTTGAGTTCTCAAGTTGAGGAACCATTTAGCAGATTAGAAGATGCAGTTTCCCATATGGTGAATTGGCAAGCAAAAAATCATTATGGCGTTTTTGACGACTTATCTCATCCAGAAGCTTCAAAATGGCACGAGCCAGATACAAGAGAATCTGCCACTCAAGGATGGACAAAATATCTAAAGGGAGTTGCAAAGAATACTGGAAAAGGAAGATATATTGATTTAGATGCTTATGTGAAAACAGTTCAAAGAGTTACTGATCCAAGCGTTGCAAGAGCCGTTTTTCTGTTGGGCGATAAAGAAGTTGGAATTCTTAGAGACGTTGGAGATTATTTAATGCATGAAAGAGAAATTACAGTTAGCGAGAGAGATATCCCTCAGATAAATTCCGTTTAGATTTGTTTAATGTGACAATAGATAAACTAACTGATGTTGAATCATCTGAAAAAGAAGAACCCCATCCAAAATTAAAACCGACAGAAGTTTCTGCATTAAATAATGCAAGTAGATACGTCAGTTGGTTGGAAGCAACACACTATCCAAAAGAATAAATCTCTCAGTTTCCAATAAATTACTTGACAAAATCAAGACTATCTCTCAACGAAGCAACTCCTCCGTTCTCGCGATATCAAAAATAAAACAAACGCAGAAGTAATTTCCAATAACGTATTTAAACTATTAATATTTCAATAGTCTATCTAAAAGATAATTAAAATGAGGTCTAAAGCAGTATTTTTCAGCATAGATGCTCTGATAGCTATTGCAATATTACTTTCTGTAATACTAATAGTATATCCTGCAGTTAAATCCTCAAAACAAGAGACATTAATACATCATGATTTATTAAAAACCCTGTCTGTTCTGAAAACATCTGAGATTGACAATTCATATATTCAGTCACTAATCTCGCAGGGCTTTATCAATGATACAAACAAATCTCTCTTGGAGCAGATAGGCGAGTTCTATATCTCAAATCCTGCTCTGGCAAGCGCCATGGCAGATTCTATTTTGTCAGATATAGAAACCAACAAAAACATAGGTATATGGTATGGCAATAAATTAATCTCTTCTCTTAACACAACCCCGATAGAAACAGCAGAAAACATTGAAACAGCGAGGCAGTTAATAACAGGCATTAAAGAAGGTGAAAGCGTCTCTGGCTTCTCTGCAAGGGCATTTCTCACGAGCAGCTCAAGAACGCAATACTTCTACTTCGGCGGCTATGTAGGTGACGGAAATATAACGGCAAAAATGGATTATGTTGGAAATATAAGCTCTGCAAAAATGGAGCTGGTAATAAACAATGATTTCGACCTCTACATAAATGGTGTTTTTTCAGGAAATTATGCTAAATCAGATTCTGAATTTATCCCTAAAACTTACAACCTCCCTCTTAACAACTTCCATTCAGGCGAAAATACATTGGAAATAAAAGGCAATAACCTGCATATAGCGGGCGGTTTTATTAAGATAACATACGACAATTCTGTTCAATACGAACAGCCGACATTGTATTCCTTCCCCGGCATAAATGGTTTAATCAATATCTACGACGGCTTTTACATCCCTGGCTCCTTAAGCAACCTTGATATATCACTCCACCTCAACACTCAATTTGAGGCATTTCTTGTCATAGGCAACACTACTGTCTTCCAAAATGTAACCCAGGGAGAGCAGACAATAGCAATAACAAACAGCCAGCTTTCCTCATTGCTGGATTATAATGCCCTAAGCAAAAAAACAATTCCTTTAAGATTAGGTTTGGAAAATGTCTCATATTTAATATCGGGAAACAGGACAAATGCTGATGTAATATCAGTAACCGACTTATCAGGGAGCATGGATGGCGACAAAATAGCAAATGCAAAAGCGGCAAATAGGGCTCTTATTGATGCTATTCTCAACATAAGCGGAAATAGAGTCGGCCTAGCAGGCTATGACACACTGGCAAAGAAATCAGATTATCATACATTATCAAACAATACAGCCAGCCTAAAAAATGTAGTGGACAATATCTGGGATGCGAATGGCTGGACTTGCATTTGCTGCGGGATTCTAAAAGCCATAAGTTGCTACGATAAAAATATATTTCAAGACAATTTCAACAATCAAACAATTGGAACAAATCCTAAAGGCTGGACAATTAGTGAAAGCGGAGGCTTTATAGACATAACAGGCGCGGCTTTAGAAGGAGATCGTAGCGTAATTATAAGCAGGACAGCAAGCTCAAATCCTGAAATAAATCACCAATTTCCGCCTCAAGAGAATGACTTATCAATTGAATTCTTAGTCAATCACACAATCGGCTCTGGAAGGATAAAAATAGATATAGAAGACAGGGATGGATTAGGCTCATTTAGAGATTACATTGTCATAAAACTATACTCCGGGCAAATTCGCAATAACGACGCCACTATAACTCCTTATAGCCTAAATCAAGTCTATAAAATAAAAGTCCAGGTTGTTCCAGGCTCATCTACTTATAATTTATACGTAAATGACGCGCTTGTCGGCTCAAATCTTCCCGTATTTATAACCCGTACAAATATAGCAAGAATAAGATTTTCAACAGAAAATGCCGCAATAACTTATATAATAGACAATGCTAAAGTTTACCTTAACGAAGACTTGTGCACAGACATAAGTTCTCAAAATAAAACAAGAACAGCAATTATAATGAGCGATGGCCAGGCAAACGCGGGTTGTGGGCTAGACCCTGTCACAGATTACGACAATGACGCAGACACGACAGATGATGCCCAAGATCATGCAATAGAAGCCGCATGCAGGGCTTATCAGAATTATAACATAACAACTTATGCCATAGGTTTTGGCTCTGGAGCAGACGAACTAACTCTTCAAAAAATAGCCCAATGTGGGAACGGCAGTTACTATTTCGGAAATGTAAATGAAATAGTTAACATATACCAGCAAATTGCGCAGAATATATTGGAAGCAACATTCAAAGAACAAACAATTGAGACAACGGGAAATGTCAATACAATTCTCTATCCAGATTCCTTCATACAATTTTCCTATCAGCCAGAGCCTCCCCCATACGGCTTAATAATAACAACAGAAAAGAAATTTTACAACGAATTATCAGGCAATTTTACACTCCCTGAAAAATCAAATATTGTAGAGACAAGGGCAACATCTTATTCAAGCACTAAATGGACAGATAAAGTATTGATTAACAATAATATAACATACAATCTAAGTGCATTCGGAAGCAATTATATAAAATTAGGCGATCCTTATGTTATCAACATCCAGAATTCATTAATAGAGCAGAATAATACAATAATGCTAACAACCGCAGTCTCTCCATTAAATTCTACGCCAGGCTCTGAAAATAACAAGATAATTTACACAATCGTAAAAAATGCTTCTACATATTCTAAAATATCTCCAATAGAGGACGGGTGCTTATGGAACATCCAATTTGAAGACGACACAAATATCTCAATACCAATACCGCAATCATACTCCGGCTCAAATAATTGTTATTATAGGACGGACAGACAGGAATACGACGATAACGATGCTGCCCAAAGCTCAATATTCGAACTATTAAAACTCCTCGACCTTAATTTAAATAATAAGATAGACATAAAATTCGCAGAGCAGGATCTCCAAATTGATTTGACAGAGATAACCGGAATTCCATATACTTGGTCAACAGAAGTTCAAGTAAGAACATGGTACTGATAAAAATACTATTCAACTATTTTTTGTGACTTCAAATACCATGTGAAAAACATAAGTAATCTAAAACCTCAGAGTCCATTCAAACTACCCCAAAATTTCTTAAAATTATATAAATTCCCCCAATAATAATTAAAATACCTAATGTTATAAATATTCTATATAATATCTTTAACCATTTCTTTTTCATTTAATCTAAATAATCTATTTATATTTATAAATATTATTATTGAATTGCGTTCTTAATCCCTTTATCTTAATATGAAAGTTATCTCTAACAAAGATATTTAAAATAAATATTGTTATATCAATTATGATAAGAAACAAAAAGGGCATATTTTTCACAACTTTAGTAATAGTAATACTCCTTCTCTTTATACTGACATTGACGTTATATTCCAATATCAAAGAAAGAAAAACAATTCAAAAAAGAATTGAAACTCTAAACAGCCTTGTCTTCTCAATTGAGGAAAACATTCCAAGACAGCTAAGAACAGCAGGCTTTAGAATTATATTCCTATTTGAAAAAAGAATAGCAGAAACAGGCTCATATATTTCAGACGTAGAAGGCGGATTTCAGGAAGCTTTCTTTGAAGGAACAATATACGGCGATACAAATACAGAAATTGAAACGGTAATGGCAGGCGCGACATTTCAAGACATCCTAACATCCCTGAAAGAGAAAGCAGCAAATGTAAATGTAGACATAGATATCATCAACCCTTCTATACACATCAAACAATCAGACCCCTGGTATATAGAAGTTACCCTTTCATCTAATTTAATAATCAAAGATAAGGGCGGTCTGGCGTTGTGGAATAAGACAGCAAACATTACAGCTTACACGCCAATAGAAAACTTAGAAGACCCTTTCTATCTTATAAACACAAATGGCTTGGTATCAAATAAGATTTTCAAAACCCCTTATTTAAATTTCGTTCAGGGAAGCGACATATCAAATCTATCATTGCATTCAACAAATTCCTACTACATAGCTTCAACAACAGCGCCAAGTTTCCTCAACAGATTACAAGGAATAAATGCCCAAAATGCAAATGGTATTGAATCCTTAGTCAATCTCAATAAATTATCATTGCAAGGTATACAAATTAAAGATAAGTCAATAGTAGATTACATCTATTTCTCAAATTCAAATCCCTCTGCATGCAATGTCCTTCCAGCAGGCATGCCCTCTTGGTTTAAATTGGATCAAGATCATGAATCGCTGTATCAGGTAACCTTGTTGCCTCCTTGTTAAAAATTATAAATAGTGAAAACTAAGCCTCTAATCACCAAAAGTTTAAATAGAATAATTAATTACTATAAATTTTTCTCGAGTTTTTCTTACATTAAAGCTAAAATTATCATTAACAAACCTGCTCTTTAGGCACTTTCTCTGTATTAAAAGAACAATACAAATTCTTATTCGCTCTTCCGTCCTCGCCAGCACTCTCTACCCCTAAAACACCCTCAAAAATTTTATGCTCTCCCGCTCCAACATTAAATTCCTTTGATAAATAATCAAAAACGCTTCCCTCCTCCAAAAAACTAAATCTTATTCCAAATATCCCGTTAGTATTATCATCAAGATTATAAACTTCTAAACTACAATTCATAATTTTCTTAACGCATACACTGCCTTGAAATTCATTGCAATCAGCACTCTCTACAAAATTTTTTAATGCATAAGCTATCTGCCGCTCAGTGCATCCCGATGCTCCTCCAGAAGCTCCAGCGCCGCCATCTCCTCCGCCAGAACCACCTCCGCCACCTGCGCCTCCTCCGACTACTGTCTCAGAAGGCAGATCAGCAAGTTCATTTTCAACAGCATCTTCCCCGCTTTTCTCTCCACTCGCAAATCTCTCCAGATTATCAAATCCCTCAAGATCCTCATTAGAATTATATACAATAAAATAAACTAAAATGCCAGAAATAAAAAAAACAAAAACAATAATTAAAAATAATTTAATATATCCCCTCATTTTACAAGTCAAATTCACAAAACCAAGATGATAACATTTATATATCCTTCCAATCTATAATATAGTACAATCAGTAAAAAAGGAGGTTAAAAAATGCATAAAAAGGGACAAGCAGCTATGGAATTTCTGATGACATATGGCTGGGCAATTTTAGCAGCCATAATCGCAATCGGAGTCCTTGCATATTTCGGAGTATTCAGTCCTGGAAGACTTGTCGCAGGAGCTGCAACAGCAAACGCTCCTTTTGGGATAAATGCCCATAACATTCTATCGACAGGCACTACAGACGGCACAGTCCAATTGGAAATGATACAAAATTCTGGAGATACTCTAGAGAATGTCGTAGTAGCAATCACAGGCACTGGCGCAATGTCTACAGTAACTTGTACTGCAGCATTAGCAGGACAATGGAGTTCTGGCACAGTAAAAAGAGTTGCAGATGGTTTAGCCATTGATTGTACCGATGGCGGAGTAGGAGATCCTATGATTGCAGGAGAAACATTCACAGGAAACATAGCCATATCATATAATAAACTTGGTAGTACATTAACTCAGACTACATCAGGAAGCATCAGAGGAGCAATACAATAAATTCATTTTTTTATTTTATCTTTTATTTTATATTTAAGTATTCAAGTATAGTTTTTAACTCCAAGATAATATGCATAATAATATCCAATGCTATTTTACATTAATTCTGGCTCTTTAACTTTGATTCGTATTTCCAAATAATATAACTATTTCCCCGTTCTATCCCAAGCCCTTAACGAAGGTCTTACCTTCAAATTATCGCTCTTGCTTCTCAATCCGCGCGATTTCTTGGCAGCAGAAGTCAATCCCCTTTCAGCTCTCTTGCTATTTTTCCTGTCAGCAATCCATTTCAATACTGGATCGTTCACAATTTCAGGTTTAGAAGGATCAACCATAATAACCTCAAAAAAATAATATTTTCCGTCCTTTCCAATCCAATAAGAATTTAATACTTCTAAATTCCTATATTTTCTGGCTGCTCTAATCTCTGCAACCCATCTATAATTCATCTTTAACATTTTCCTAATTGTCTGTTTCCTTGACTTCCTTCCCTTAACCCCATATCTGCGCCTTCTCCTTCCCCCCCTCTTTAATCTTACCCTAACCATGACAATTCCCTTCTTTGCCTTATATCCTAACGCTCTGGCTCTGTCCAATCGCAATGGTTTCTCAACTTTGACAACGCCGTTTCCTTTCCTCCACTCAATCAGCTTCTCCTGCATAAATTCTCTGGAAGGCTTTTTCCACAGTTCTCCAATATGATGATACATTCCATGTGCCATGCCATCATCTACAAAATACGATTTTTAAACCTTCTCCTCAAATAAAATTTCCAAATTTTACAATAATACTTATATACTTTTTCCAACAATCAAGATCATGAAAGAAATGATTTTCAACTATAAGCCGTTTAATTTCCCTGAAACAAGCTCAAGAGAAAATAGGATAACAAGAATGCATTTCAGCAGAAAAATACGCCTAGAGGGCTCATTAGCTTTTTTAAAAGCAAGAATAATCAGCCCATTTGAAGAAACAATAAAAGAATCATATCTTGAAAACAAGCTCGCTATAGACGATGAAAAACTCAAAATAAAATCTTCCACAGCGCCCCCAAAAACAAGCTGGAAAGAAATTTACGAAGGCGTATTATCCTTCTTAGAAATAAGAGCAGAAGACAGCAGGACATTCAGCCAAGATGAAGTAGAATATATCCAAGGTGTTGGTTATACAATAAAAGTAGATTCCTTAATAGAAAGAATAAATAAATTAAAAGAAGAAGCAACCTCAAAACCAGGTCTAACAATAGAAATTAGCTGGCCAAGAAAAGAGAAAGACGATTCAGTAAAAATAGTATCTCTCCCGGATAGAGATTACTCCAAAATAAATCCTGAAAATTATAATTCAGTCCTGCAAACAAAAAGATTTCATGCGGATGCCAAAAAAGAAGTTATAAAGCCATTTGATAAAGAATTAATAAGGTGGTTCGAAATAAATACAGGTTATAAAAAACCAGATAACATTCCAGATCATTCAACAAGGCATATAGAAAGAACCCTGGAAATAGCCGCAGGAAGTTACATCCAAGTCCAGCTTGTAAGGGAAGAAAACCCAAAATACCATGAAATAATCTTAAATATAACATCTAAACTTGAAGCCATAAAAGAAGGTCAAGCATCAATATTCAAACATTCTAAAATAAAACAGCATCAATTTGTAAATATTAACTCTATTAAAGAATATCTATCAAGAGAAAATCTGGAGAAAGAAGATCTTATCGCAGTAGATTCAAGGTATTGCATAGTTCCCTAAACTCATAAAATCTTCAATCTTCCCAAAAACAAATAATTTTTATACCTTCCGCTTCTCAAATCTTAATGAAAGAAAAATTTTATGTCACAACAGCAATTGATTATGTGAATGCGCGGCCGCATTGCGGTCATGCATTTGAGAAAACATTAGCAGATGTCATAGCTCGTTGGCATCGCTTCCATTCTGAAGATGTTTTCTTCTTAACAGGTGTAGACGAAAATGCGCAAAAAAACGTACAAGCTGCAGAAAAAGCAGGAATCCCTGTTAAAGAATTTATAGATAAAAATGCAACACTATTCATCCAACTTTGTAAAAAGCTTAATATCTCATATGATGATTTTATCCGAACAACTGCCAAAGAACATGCAATAGTGGTGCAAAAAATAATAAAAAAAATACAAGATAAAGGGGACATCTACAAGGGAGTTTATGAAGGTCTGTATTGTGTTGGTTGTGAAACCTATTACACTGAGAAAGAACTTGTCGATGGAAAATGCCCAGAGCATAATACAGTGCCAGAGTTAAGAAAAGAAGAGGCTTATTTCTTCAAACTCAGCAAATATAAAGATAAATTATTGAAAATAATTCCTAAATATGTAACTCCAAACTTTAGAGCAAACGAGATAATTAACAGAATAAATGAAGGCTTAGTAGATATTTGTATAAGCAGAAAAGATGCAAAATGGGGCATTGATTTTCCAAACGATAAAAATTATAAAATATGGGTGTGGATAGATGCATTAATTAATTATATTTCTGGGCTTAAAGATAAAGAAAAACATTATTGGCCTGCACAACTTCATATTGTGGGAAAAGGAATAAACTGGTTTCACTCAGTAATCTGGCCAGCAATGCTTATCTCTGCAGATTACGAGCTGCCAAAAAAACTTCTTGTTCATGGATATTTAAATATAGGTGGGAAAAAAATGTCGAAATCCCTAGGGAATACCCTTGACCCTCTTAAGTTATTAGAAAAATATCAAACAGATACAATTCGATATTCTCTCTTAAGAAATTCTGTATTTGACGACTCTGATTATTCAGAAGACATAATAGTAGAACGCCACAACAACGAACTTGCAAATAAATTAGGCAATTTAGTAAGTAGACTCTCAACATTAGCAGAAAAATATGGACTTGAAAGCTCAACTCCAATAGAATCAAAACAAACAACACAAAAAGTATCAAAGTACCTAGAAAATCTAGAGATAGATAAAGCAATAAATGAAATCTTCGCATTTATAGATAAATTAAATTTATACGTACAGCAAAAAAAACCATGGGAAACAAAAGACAAAAAAGTCCTTTATCAATTAGCAAATGGCATTAAAGATGCAGCAATTCTCCTTTCCCCTTTTATGCCAGAAACATCAGAAAAAATCGCCAAAACTTTCAATTTTGAAATCTCGCTAAATTCCTTAAATTCTCAATTAAAAATCTCAAAGATTAAAAAATCAGATATTTTGTTTAGAAAAATAGAACATTAAACAAACTAAAAAGATTATTATAGATTATACAAATTCTTTATAAGTATTAAATCACATATTCTCATGCCCATCACATCAGAAGAAATTTTAATAATTCTATTAGAAATAATTGGTTCGGTAATATTAGCAAACCTTACTAATACAGATCCAACAATCTTGGTTACTCTAATAGTAGTAGTATCTTTAACAATTTTTATATTTCATAGAAAAATAAGCGAACTTGGAGAAGAAATAGATAATCAAAAAGCAAAAATTCAAGAGCTAGAGGAAAAGCTTAAAATATATGATAGGCTTGCTAGGCTCGAGAATGCAATATTCAAAAATGGCAAAAAGATATGATTTGCGAGAGGTTATATCAGATATAATCAAAATAGTAGTAATAGCTGCAGTAATATACACTTTATTTAAACTTGTTATACCTACAATAATAAAATGAGCTCAAAAATCTCCTATTCAGACTTTGAAAAACTTGACATAAGAGTAGGAAAAATCCTTCAAGTTGACAATCATCCAAACGCTAGCAAGCTCTACATCCTAAAAGTAGATTTATCTGAAGAGAAGCCAAGACAAATAGTCGCTGGCTTAAAGCCCTATTATAAGCCCTCCGAATTATTAAATAAAAAAGCAATTTTCATAACAAACTTAGAGCCAAAAATAATAAAAGGAGTAGAAAGCAATGGTATGATATTAGCAGCAGACAACAGCGAAGGAAAAGTCATATTTATCGCCCCTGAAAATAACATTGATGTTGGCTCAAAAATAAGATAAATTAATCAGAATTATACCCTCTATTAAAAACAACCTTAAAAGATTATATAATTTTCATTTAATCAGTCCGTGTCTCTTCGCAATACCATGTTTTATTTTATGTCCAATTTCTTCTGCATCTTTCTCAGTAAGCTTACTTTTTGCAAGAAGTCTATCCATTAATTCTAATTTCCTTGCATGCCCCCATAATGCCTGCCTTGCTATTTCACTCCACTTAATCTCTTTATGCTTTTGCATAATATCATGCAAATCTTCAGGAAGGGATAATGTCATATTTGTCATTTTATCAGTTAAGTAAAATAAGTAGTCATACTTATTTAAATGTTTCGTTTTTCTACAAAAATCTGCTAATCTACCCAAACACTCTCGCCCAAAATCCTTTGTCTGTATAATCCTCTTTTCCAATAAGCCGGGCAGCCACTTTTTTATAAGCCTTGGAAGCCTTGCTTCTTGGATGCGTATAAACTAAGGCATTCTTCATCACAACTGATTTCAGCACATTCTTGTCTTCTGGAATAATCCCTATAATTGGCAATTCAAGCATGTCTTCTACATTAGAAATAGGCATCTGCGACTTGTTCCCATTAACCCTTGTTACTATAACTCCAATAACATCCCCTCCAAGCTGCTCAACAAGCTTGCTCGTTTTCAAAGCATCTGTAACAGCAGGAATCTCTGGATTAGTAACAATGATTACATCGTCTCCCGCCTCTAAAGCAGCCACAGCCTCATCCCCCAATCCTGCAGCAGAATCAAATATCACAAAATCAGCCATTTTCTTCAGTTTCTTGCTTACATCCTTCAATTTGTCATGATTCAACTGCCTCAATTCTTTGATAGAAAGCGAACTAGGAATGATTTTTAATCCAGACTCATGCTCATAAAGCGCATCAGAAATCTTCGCCTTTCCCAGCAATACATGATTCAGGCTCACAGGCACAATAGGCGCTCCTAAATGCAGACCTATGTTCGGTGTAGTTAAATTAGCATCGACGACTATGACTTCTTTTCCAAAATAATTAAGCGCAGCACCTATGTTAATAGCGCTTGTTGTCTTCCCAACACCACCCTTGCCAGAAGTTATTGTGATTACCCGTGTCATCATATAAAAAATTTAAGTTATTTTAACTCTTCAGTAGAAGAAATTATTTCAGAGTGCTTATAAATCTTTCTAACAGCTCCGCGTATTCCTTTAATTTGTCCAAATTGATGTTTATCGCCTCGCCCTTGTAAAAAACCTTTAAGTTCACTCCTTTCCTAAATTCGTTCTCTCTTATCTTGTCTAATTTTTCAATTTCGCGGAAAAGTTCGTATACATCTAAAACTTTGCTTATCAGAGCGTCAGAAGCGTATATTTTTTTTAATTGTAATAATTTTGCCCTAGGAGCGTCAGGAACAGGCTTCCATTTTTTCTGTTTCTTAGCTCTTTCAATAAGCTCGTCTAAAGCATATTCAATCATATTGCTCCACCTCAATATCAAATTAAGAATAACGTCACAAGTCTTTGTATATTTCAAACTCACATATAGAAGATGGTCTGCACTAATTTTTTCCTTTATTATTCTCTCCATCAAAAAAACTCACCAGTGTGACGTGGATGGTAGAAAAGCCAGTCTACTTTAAATACCTTTCCAATTATAAATAATAAAAATTAAGAACTCAATCTAAGTATAGCTTCGGCAATATCACCCTCAACCTCTTCCAAAACCCTTCTTGCCTCTTCCTTATCTGCCCCAGTCTTCTCCATAACTAACTCAACATCCTCTTCCTTAATCCCTTCTTCCTCTTCTCTTGCTTCCCCTGTAATCTGCCAGCTTTCCTGCCCCTGCATCTTAATTCTCTGCACGCTTGGATTTTCAATAATAATCTTCCCGTCGCTCTTTTCAATAATCACTCTTTCTGCTTCTATCTCTTCCTGATTAATCCCAAGCTGCTTCATCATTGCCTGCATCTTCTTAGGATTTAATCCGCCAATTCCAGGAATCATAATTGAAGAAAAAAGCAGGATTATAAATAGTTTTCTAAATCAGCCCGCAGGCCAAATCAATTTCAACCCTAAAACAAAAACAATAATCAGAACAACAAATCCAACAACCTGCCCAGGACTAAGCATGAACTTGCTATGATACTCTTCATCGTATCTCATAAGCCCGCCAAATCCGCCAGGCATACTTATCTTATTCTCCGACATAATAATGATAAAATGCTATAATATAAAAAACTATCTATTTTCTTCTGATATGTTTTTCAATTACAAAAGTCTGTCTTCTACTCCTTTAACTTTGCTTACAGTCTGTTTTTTAAATTCCTTCAAGCTACCTATATCCTCCATAATTCTAAAAATTGCACCTACAATAATAACCTGCAATGCTATCAAAATAGAAAGTATAACAAAAAGAACCGTTGTATCATTAGGACTATTTCCAAAAATCTTTATGAATATAAGAATACTAGCAATAATGACAAAAATTATTACTATTATTGCAAATATTACTCTTATTATCTCAACAAACTCATTTTTCATTGCAAAAATCTGATAACTACATAAGTTAAAAATATTATCGCAAATATCAATATAACCCAAAATAATATTTTCTCTAAAGTCTGCCCTTTCTTATCCATTTATTAATAAAAAATACTCTTCTATAAAAATCTATCTAATCTTTTTAATCTCGTCCAAAATTTTATCCTTCTCCCTTTTGCTAGTATAACTCTTCCCGACTCTTACTAAAGTAGGATTTATTCTCTTCCACATTTTTTTAGGAAACAACTTCTTTAAATCATTCTCAATTTTTGCAGGGCTCTTATTTTTTGTCCATCCTAATCTCTGAGAAATATAAGATGCGTGAGTATCTATTCCTATAGCATCTTTTCCGATCTCAGATAGGAAAACATTAGCAGTCTTTCGTCCAACACCTGGTAAACCTATTAATTTTTCGAAAGACAAAGGAATATTCCCTCTGTATTTATCAACTAGAATCTTAGCGCTACTAATAATATTTCTTGATTTATTTTTATAAAAATTAATAGGTTTAATAATATCTTCTATATCTCTTATTTTTGCATTAGCTAATCTTTCTAAACTATCATATCTTTCAAACAATTTTTCTGCAATTGGAATTGTTGTCTCATCTCTAGTTCTTGCAGATAAAATAGTAGTAATAAGAATCTTCCATGGTTTATTCCATTTTTCAGCGGCTAACCTCATCTCTTTTAAAGATCCTAATTTATCCAATTTTTTAAGTTGCTTCAAAGCAATTTTTCTATTTATATTCATTCCCAGCCCTCTCCAACAAGCCTTTTTGTGCTCTTTCCATATTTTTTCTCTGCTCTTTTGAAAACCTTAATAAATTCCTCTCTCTTGCCCATACACAATTAAAAAAGAGAACTAATTAAAAATCTTACCATTTCTTCCTCATCTCTTCAAAAGCTTCAATGCATCTTTGCCAATCATCTTGCCTCTGTTTTATATAATCAAAGAATAATCTATATCCCTCGTCTCTAAGAATTCCTCCTCTTACTGTAGGCCAACGCTTTTCATAAAATTCAGTAGGAGGATTCATCTTTGTAACTCCAGCAACAGGATCAGGACAAGCATATACAATTTCATTAATTCTATTATGAACTGCTGTACCAAAACACATAAAGCAGGGTTCTAAAGTTGTATAAAGACTAATATGCTTCTCTTCTTTATGCGCTATCTTAATTTCAGAAGCATGCCTACCAATCAAAAGAGATTCAGCATGTGAATAATAATCTCTAGAAGTAGATTGGCTATTTGCATTTGCTCCTATAATATCGCCATCGATAACTAAAACAGCTCCAATTGGAACATCTCCAAGTTTATAAGCTTTAAATGCTTCATCAAGAGCCGATTTCATACGGCGCTAATCATTAAAATACTTATAATCATGAAAATCCATATAGATGCATAATATAAAGAGTTTTTAATAATTATGACAATAAAACTATATAGTAATACTAATGCCTAATCATAAAAAACCCTAATCTTTATAATACTTATCAACTTGAAACAAATATGAAAGAAACAAACATCAAAGAAATAGAATCCGAAATCTTGAGGTTCTGGGAAAAAGAAAAAATATATAAATTCAATGAAAAAACAAAAAAGAAGATATTTTCAATAGACACCCCGCCTCCAACAGTTTCAGGCAAGATGCACATGGGACATGCATTCTCGTATTCGCAGCAGGATTTCATAGCCAGATTCAAACGCATGTCAAATTTCAATGTTTTCTATCCGTTTGGCACAGACGATAACGGCCTGCCAACAGAAAGATTAATTGAAAAATTAAAAAGTGTAAAGAGCAAGTCAATGCCAAGGCAGGAGTTCATAAAACTCTGTTTAAAAACACTAAAAGAAATAACTCCTGATTTTGTTCAAGACTGGAAAAACATTGGAATATCTTCAGATTACAATATAAATTATTCAACAATAGACAAAAACTCACAAAAAATCTCGCAAAATTCATTCATAGAACTATACAAAAAAGGGCTAATCTACAAGGAGAAATTCCCAACTATCTATTGCCCAGAATGCCAAACTCCAGTTGCGCAGGCAGAGTTAGAAGACAAAGCGAAAACAACATTCTTCACAACTCTAAGATTCAAATCAGGCAATCAAGAGCTCCCAATTGCAACAACGCGCCCAGAACTTCTCGCGGCCTGCGTTGCAGTTTTCATCAATCCTAAGGATAAAAGATATAAGGCTCTAATAGGAAAAAAAGCATTAGTCCCTTTATTCAATTACGAAGTTCCTATAATAGCCGATGAGTCCGCAAATATGGAAAAAGGAACAGGAGCCTTAATGGTTTGCTCATATGGCGACAAATACGACGTAGATGCAATAAAGAGCCATAAGCTGGCTCAAAAAATAATAATTAATAAAGAAGGAAAATTAACAATTAAAGAATACCAAAATACGACAATTAATGAAGCCAGAAAAAAAATCCTGGAAGAGCTGAAAGCAAAAAATCTAATTATCAGTCAAAAAACAATAGAACACAATGTTAATGTGCATGACAGATGCCAGACTGAAATAGAATTTCTTCCTATTGAGCAATGGTTCATAAAAATCCTTGATAAAAAACAAGAATTAATAGCTCAAGGCAAAAAAATAAAATGGCATCCAGAATACATGTTCAAGAGATATGAAAATTGGACTTCTGGTTTAGAATGGGATTGGAGCATTTCAAGAGACAGGCATTTCGGCATTCCAATTCCAATATGGCATTGCGAAAGATGCAATGAAATAATTCTCGCAAAAGAATCAGAGCTTCCAATAGATCCGCAGCAAACTAAAAAATTCTGTGAAAAATGCAAATCTCAAGCAATTCCTGAGACAAAAGTCCTTGATACTTGGGCAACATCCTCATTAACGCCGCAAATAGCCTCATCTCTAATAAAAAACAAATTAAAAATACCATATTCGCTAAGGCCGCAGGCCCATGATATAATAAGAACATGGGCTTTTTACACAATTGTAAAATCCTATCTTCACGAAAGCAAAATTCCGTGGAATGATATTGTAATTTCGGGATTCGCTAAATTAGAAGGTGAAAAAATGTCAAAGAGCAAGGGCAATACTATAGAGCCTCAGGAAGTAATGGAAAAATACGGCGCAGATGCATTGAGATTCTGGGCATCTTCCTCAAAACTAGGCGAAGATTTAGACTATCAGGAAAAAGACATAATTACAGGAAAAAAGTTTATAACAAAGCTCCTAAACGCAACAAAATTCATTTTCACAAATTTAATCTATCAAAAAACCCAGCCAAAACTAATAGAAACAGATAGAATATTTATCACGCAGCTAAACAATTTAATAAAATCGTCAACAGACGCGTTTAATAATTATAACTACTCAAAAGCAAAATTAGAAACAGATAATTTTTTCTGGAAAATATTCGCAGACAATTATCTTGAGATAATCAAAAACAGAGTTTATCAAGGCAACGAGCAGGAAAAATCATCCGCCTTCTATACCTTCTACAACTCGCTATTAGCAATCCTGAAACTCTTTGCCCCAATAACACCATTTATTACAGAACACATATATCAAAAATATTTCAAGAAATATGAAAAAGACAAGTCAATACATATCACAAGCTGGCCAATTAAAATAAAAATAAAAGAAACAAAATCAGACCAAGAAATATGGGATAAGCTTATAGGAATAATCTCAAAAATTCGCCAGGCAAAATCACAGGCTCAAAAGCCAATGAACTCGCAGATTATCTTAACGCTGCCAGAAGAAGAAATAAAACTATTCTTAAACGTCATGCACGATTTAATTGCAGTCTCCAATGCAAAAGAAGTCAAGAAGGGCGAGTTTAAGGTTGAAGTTATGTAAATATGAAATTGAATAAGGATATTAAAATTTTTCCATATTCTCTTTAATTATTATCTGCTGAAACATAAAAACAAAACATTTAAATATAACTTGATATTATACAAATATAACATAAAATATAACAATTAAAATGACTTTAGTAACAAGAACAAGAAAGATAGGAGGCTCGATTATAGTAACAATACCAATAGAAATAGTAAAAGAACAAAACATTCAAGAAGACGAATTAGTTGAGATACAAGTCAAAAAAAAGAGAAAAGATTACTTCGGAGCATTAAAAGGCATCGGCTCTTTTACAGAAGAAGACGAATTAAAAGGCCAACTAGATGAGTAAACTACCTACCAATAAATTGGTAGGCTTTCATCAATTCATATTCAAAATG
>CAZNQS010000012.1:0-28856 GCA_964575515.1 Candidatus Woesearchaeota archaeon
TAAAGCTTAAATACTAAATAAGTTTTATGGTATTAGAATTCTCATAGGAGTTAACAATACCGTATTACACAAAGAATTTATATACTAATTCAATTAATCTATAATATAGAAAGAGGAGATAATAGAAGATGCCAATTCGAGCAAGGGAGAATCTTTTTGGTGCATGGGCGTTTCTTATCGGGATTATTCTCGCGGTGTTAATAGGGCTCTTCGCCGGCGCCAGGACAAATCCATTAATATTGGGCATTTTAGCATTGCTTGGAATTGTAGTCGGATTCTTTGTCTCAGAAAGAGATGTTCAGACATTTCTCCTCGCGTCAGTTTCCTTAGTAATTGTAAGCTTCGCAGGAATCCAAGGGCTTGTCTTGAGCGCAGCAGTAATAGGAATAAACATAGGGCAATTAGTTGCTTCAATTTTAGGGGCTCTTTTAGTCTTATTTGTTCCTGCTACAATAATAGTGGCGTTAAAAACAGTTTTTTCTTTGGCAAAGAGCTAAGTTTCGCAGTTCTTATAATATTTGTTATCTGTAATAAAAGCGTTCTTTCCTGTCCCAGAATGGAAAGATTTATAAACAAGTGGAAATATATACTTCCACATGGAAAGAAAATTAACCATTTTGAAGCCATTGTTTGAAGATCCAAACAGAAAGTTCAGCATTAGAGAACTTTCTAGGGTTTTAAAGATTAATCATACTACAGTTAGGCAATACTTGAATAAATTAGTTAAAGAAGGATTTTTATCCTCAAAAAAAGAAGGATTATATTCTTTTTACCAATTAGTTTTAGATAAAAAAACTTTTAATCTTAAATTATATTATAATTTAGAGAAGATTAGGGAATCTAAGATCATCGAAGATTTAGAAAAAAATTATGATTTGCCTGTTATTGTTTTATTTGGAGGCTATGCTTCCGCAATGGATGACACCACCAGTGATATAGATGTATGTTTAATATCAAATATTGAAAAAGAATTTTCAACTGAAAAATATGAGAAAAAATTAAATAGAAAAGTAAGCATCCATAAGTTTAATAAAACATCTTGGGAAAAAGCAAAAAAATCAAATCCCAATTTAATAAATAATATTTGCAATGGAATTGTTTTATCTGGAGAATTGGAGATTTTATAATGAATTTTGAATTTAGTTTAAATAGCGGGAAAGCAAAGAAAGTCATGCCTAATAAAATAAGGGCTTCAAGTTTATTCAAATATTCTATTCAAGCTATTGAAACTGCAAAAGAAATCCCATTAACTACAAATACTTCAAAAACAATTCTTAGAGAACTTTATGAAGGATTAAGAGAATTTTGTGAAGCAATAGGATATTTGAATGGCTATAAATTCCTAGATCACGAATCCATAGGATTCTTTTTAAGAGATATTTTAAAAGAACAATCTCTTTTCAAAAAGTTTGATAGATATAGAAAATTAAGAAATGGGATAAACTATTATGGCAACAATATTGAAGTTGAGACTGTTAAAGAAGCGATTTCAGAAATACCTGAATTGGTTAAAGAATTAGAAAAACATTCAAAAATATAAGCTTTCTTATTCTAAAATGATTCATACAACCTATAAACAAGATCTGCAATAATATAATACTTACTTACCCGCATTATTCCTGAGATAAGGTTCGCTAAGTTATTATTGCTTGTGGATTAGTGGATTTCTCTTGTTGTTCGGACTCTTCTGTTAAATCTTGAATCATTCTTTTTCTGATTTTATTGATTATTTTATCCCAAAAGTACGGAGTAATAATTTATCGTGATTCACTTTATCACAACGCCCCTCTCTCCATCTTTCTCTCTCAAGATTAAAACATATAAGCTCTTCTCGTTAATATCAACATCATACTCCAGCCCTTTAAGATTTACATTAACAATTCCAGAATCAGGAACAACATTTGTTACATCAGTACTATTTATAATATAAGCCAAAGCTTCATCGCTGTATGCAATTGCGATTCCTATATCATTATATCTATTTGAATAATATCCAATAAAGCCCTTAATCTCGTTAGCAATCTCGCTTTTCGTATTTCCATTAAATGCCTTGTTATTAACTAATTGAGTAGTCTCATAATAAATCTCATCAGCTAAATTATCAATAATTGCGTCTTTCTCCGGAGCTTTCGCGAGAGTATAAATCTGTGCAAAACCCATCATTATCAGGATAATTACAAGCGTAGCAATAAGATAAAACTGCCCTCTTTTTTTCATTATTTAATCAAAGAATTAAAACTTATAAATTCTCCTAAAAGATATGCGATTTAGATATTATCATATTATAATATATATTCATAATTATTCGTATTATAATTAATTTTTGATTTATATTTTTTAACAGTAATTTGCACTATCCAATGTTGCATTAGGCCAATGAGGACTAATTCTATATTTTTTATCTCCTACACATTCTTCTATCATGATATAGCTTGGAGGGTCATAAACAAGTTCCTTATTAATTAACCTTGGTATAATATCTTTTCCTTCCTCTAAAGAAGAAACTATTCCACATTTATGGAGCAATCGTGCAAGTTGACCTTCTGTTTTTATCAAATCAACATATTCTCTATCAATCAATCTATTAAAAAATCCATAAGCTTTTTTTCTAAATATACCGACTCCATCATAATATTTCATCTTATCAATGCCTTTCCACAATTCAGCTTTAGTGAGATGACTAAAATCTTTTTTTGATATTTTTGCGAATAAAGCTTCTTCTTCTAATGATAATTGATCCCCCCTCATATAATTTCTCAAATATAATTCTAGTCCTTTCATATCATTCATCAGAATTAATTAACTTTATATAGTTTAATATAGTTTAATATATATATCAATTCTCTGACCCTCAATAGAATCACTCGCTGATAAAATCAATCTTTCTTTTTTCCAATTGCGCCTGCGGCGTCCTGTGTATCTTGGCAAAAGAAGGCGTAGCTATTATGATATTATCTCCAAAGCCGGCAATAGAGCCTTCCAAGGCCTCAATTGTCTTTTTTATCTTAGAAACAGATCTTTTTAATTCAATAACGTCCTTTGACTTCAAGGGCTTTATGTCAATAACAGCAATTGTATACCCCTCTCGCAATGAATTTAAGATGTCGTTAATGTCGTCAAAATGCCTCAGCACAAACGGCTTGACCAGAACTCTATTTTCTTTCTGCTCGCTTGAGTCAAGATCAATTTCAACATAATCCTCTTCAGAACTTCTCCCTCCAAATAATCTTCCTAGACTAAATCCCATATGAATCTTTATTTTATTTACTTTATAAATATTGCTATAATTATATTAATAGTTTTTTATCACGAGATTTCACGCTTTTTCTTGTCTTTTTCTATCAAATCTCTGATTTTATCTTTCAGTCTGAATATCTTTTCCTCAACTATCTTCTCTTGTTTCTCTATAGAGCTAATTCTTAATTGCATTAATTTTTTTCTCTCTTCCAATTCTTTTGATAAAACGCTCTTGTCAGATTTTATCATTACGTTTCCAAGAATTTTATACACTTCATCATTGGTTTTTTCCAATTCTTCTAATGCGTTTAAAATCTCTTGCAATTCAATCTGGATAGTTTGTTTTTGAGCAAGAAATTCTCCCAAATGCTGCTCCAAAATCTGGCTCTCTTCAATAGTCTTGTTTGCCTCGCTAGAACTTTCCATGCTAAACTGCCTTAAGCTTAACTATCTGCATTCTCGGCTTATAAAATATTTTAGATCCGCAATGCGGGCAGACAAATCTCTTTTCAAGAACTTTATTTGTTATTTGTTTCCCGCATGTGAAGCATTTGTATTGCGCCATTTTTTTATATGATATTGTTTATTTTTAAAGTTATTGATTTATTTCTCTTCCAAATAATAAGCATGCCCTGCAAAAATCCTGCCTGTTTTCATGCATTTCCATATCCCGGCAGCTATTCGCTTTGCCTTGCCTCTCTCAAAAAACGGCGACTTCTGCCTCTTCCTCTGCAATTCCTCTATTTTATTATATTCCTTTCTAACTCTGACTCCATACCCCGAGCCGAATTTTCCAGCATATCTTGTCTTTTTAGTTTTTGCTCCCATATTATGCCAAAGTATCCTATCAAATAAAGATTTAAAAATCTTATGTAGATAAGGTTTTAATGGTAAACAAAGACTCGGCGAGCCGTAATCTTGCCGAGTCTTTATTTAGAGCAAGTTACGATATCATGGAAGTTTTTGAATGTTGCATTTAATTTTTGTAATTCATCTAATAAATGTTTAAATTCTTCAAATCTTGTTTGTGATAATGTAATTGGATTATTAATATCTTCTGCATATTCTTGAGGATGTATCATTACAACACAAACATTTATTCTATCTAGAGAAAATTTACATTCATTTATTATTTCGTTATTATTATATTTATATGTTCCAGTTATATATCCAATTTCTGCAATATTTTCTCCCTCTTTAAAAATTCCTTGCTCACCTGAGATTATCCTGAAATAGTTTGAAACAATTTTCTTGGCTTCTTGAGAAATATCATTATGAGGAGGGATATAAGTAATTGGTTTGATTCCTAATAATTTTTGTATCTTTGCATTGCCTTCCAATAAAACATCTTCAGTTATGTTTTTGTCAGAATCATCATGATGTGTTCCATGTTGAGCTATTTCAATATTAGGATTTTCTCTAACCTTTAAAAGATAATTTATTATAGCTCTATCTTTTTCTAAATCTCTAGGAATAACCCCTAATGTTGCAGAAAGATTTCTATCGAGTATTTCATTAACTAAAGGTTGTGTTAATTTTGAATATGCCCTTACATCATCCATTCTTAAGATTATTGTTGATTCTATTACATTAATGTGACAGGAGTTGTGGGAAGTTTGATTATAACTAATCTCATAACTCAAATTGGCTTTTGTATAATTATAATTGTTATAATATACAGACCCGCCTACAATTAAGGTAAGGAAGAATAATATCATGAGTCCAAAATGTGTTTTTGTTTTTCTCATCTTGTCCCCCAAGACATATTTTTCAAATCATATATAGCATATAATATAATATAACTAAGTAAAGTTAAATTTAAAGTAGACCATAAGAGAATGTATTTTCCATATTTGCCCTCTCCTTCTTGATATAAAGAGTAGTGTACATATAACATTATGGAAACCAAATATATTCCCGTTATATAAATCAAAGGGGATATACCGAAAAATAAAGGATTTAAAACAAGTGCTCTAAATGCAATAAAGGGGGTTGCAAAAGCGATTATTATTTGAGGTATAAGATAAGTGAAAGCAACAAATTTATCGTTTTTAATAACAAAGGGAATTATACGAACAGAATTAATAAACCATCCTTTCTTCCAGCGAATTTGTTGTTTAATGAATTTTTTAAATGTATCTGGTACGATTGTATATGCTTGAGCTTCATCTACATAAACTGTCTTATATCCCTGTCTTAGAATCACATTTGTTAAGGCTCTATCATCTCCAAAAATTATTTTCCTATTCCTGAATTTTTCATTTACCCATTTATCTAATTTAGGCATTACATAGCTCTTTCTATAAGCTGAAAAACAACCAGAACAACAAAAAACCATGTCAAAAATACTTTCTGCTGATTTCATTGCTCTAAATGACACAAAATAATATGCCATCTGCATTTTAGTTAATACATTTTTGTCCTTATTAGATGGAGTTGTGTGTCCTACAGTTGCTCCAACTTTCTCGTCCACAAACGGTGCAACTATTTTTCTAAGAGAATCTTTAGCAGGATAACTATCGCTGTCTACCTGAATAACTATTTCTCCTTTTGCAGACTTAAAGCCATGATACATTCCTTCCCTCTTTCCTCTATTTTTTTTGAAATTTATAATCTTTAAACGTAATGAAGGATTTTCTTTTTTAAAACGCAACATTTCATTTAAAGTATTATCATCAGACCCGTCATTAATCACAATAATCTCAATTTTATTAGAAGGGTAATCAGACTTAAAGCATTTCTTCATTGTATTATAAATTACCTTTTCTTCATTTTTACAAGGAATAACAAAACTAACAGAAGGTTCGTAACCTAAAAGAAGTTTAACTTTGTGCTTTATGCTCATTTTTTCTCGATAATTTTTATACAAGAATGAGCCACCAATTCTACTTAACATAAAGAGTGTGATAAAAATTGTATAACTAAATATAAAAAAGCCAGAATTAACTCCAGAGCTAGTCATTTTTATGTATAATATTATATAGAATATTAATGCAAATATTAATGCATAAATAATGTGTGAGATAATATTTCTGTGGCTCATAATTTCTCCAATATTGTCATCACTTTACAATAATTACTATTTATAAATGTTACGCCTCTATTACACTTATATTACTCTTTATTTTAATACGCAATACGCTCTTGTATTTATGAAAAGAGAAGACTTCAAGACGTATCTTTTCTTTAAGAGAGGAAAAATAAGAAAGAAAGTTTTAGATAATCTTGATAAACCAAAAACTGCTACAGAAATAGCTAAAGAGCTTGGTTTACATAGAAGTTCTGTTAGCAGAGTTCTTATAGAATTAGAGAAATTAAACTTTGTTAAATGTTTAAATCCACAGGATAAGAACTTTAGACACTATATTAAAAATAAATTTATGAGATGATTTTATGGAACGAAATTTAGATAGTTTTTCATTAAAAAGTCTGAATAGAGCAATTCAATTTATCGAGGAACAAAAGGAAATAAATCTTAGAGGCATCAGGAATGCTTTAATTAGTAATGTATTATCTAGCAATGTTCTGGATAATATTTATTTCGATGTATTAAATTATGTCTTGGATATTGAAGAGCATATTGATAATCACACAGAGAACAGTTTTGATAATAGAATCGGCGCATTAAATTGGTTAAGAGCTATTAGAGAGAAGTATTCTTTAAATGGGGTCGCTGGGATTTGAACCCAGATTGACAGCTCCCAAAGCTGTAGTCATGCCAGATTAGACCACGACCCCAATGCAAATTCTAAAAATTTCTGGTATTTAATCCTTCCTAAAAATATCTTATAGAGTAAGGATATAAGAAAATTAATAATTCAATAAAAAATATCCAGGATAAGAAACCAAGAATAACTCTACCATATTTATCTATAATATCCCACTTTTCTTTATAACCTATTGAAATAAAAATAATGCCTAAAAGTTCAAGTAAAATTATTAATGGTATATGGTCTCTTATAGCTAAAGTAATCGTATTAGCATTTATCATAGCTATTTCTTCTTCGCCTCTGCCTTTTTCCCTTCAGCTTTCTTTGCTTCAGGCTTCTTAGTTTCCTCTTTCTTCACTTCTTCCTTCGCCGCAGCGCCAGGCTTCTTAACGCCTTCTGCAGCTTTTTCAGGAGCAGCGCCTTCAGCAGTCTTGGCAGCAGCCGCAGCCGCTTCAGCAGCAGCCTTTGCTTCCTCAAGTGCTTTAAGCTCTCTCTCTTGCTTGGCCTTTCTTTCCGCAAAGAATTTTTCTATTCCGGATTTCTTTTCAGCAGATACTTCAATAATCTCATTTAGAATTTCATTATCATATCTTCCGGAATCAATCTCCTTCTCAATTTCTTTTGCTTCTCTATTATCTATCAAAACGCCTAAAGAGACACAACTTCCAACAATTAATTTTACAGCAGATCTCAGGTCTTTTGCCAGCAAATCAGGCATTTTTGTTTTTGCAATCCAGATTAATCTCTCAAAAGCAATATCCCCCACTTTAATTGTATTGGGTTGTCCAGAGCCTTTTTCTATTCCAATTTCCTTTTTTATCAATTCGGCAACAGGAGGAGAAAAAACATTAATCTTGATTGCTTTGGTTTTTGTATCAACGTCAATTTCAACAGGCACTTTCATCCCGCTAAGTCCCTTAGTCGCTTCATTAACGTCATTTATGACCTTGCCCAAATTTATTCCCAGAGGCCCAAGCTGCTGTGCAACAACGGGCCCTGGCTGCATCTTTCCTCCGTCAACTATTAATTTAACTTTCATCAGATTCCTCCTCTTCCTTTTCCTCGCTGTCCTTCTCGCGCCTTATAACTTTTATATTGTCAATCTTTACGGTTACAGGAATTGGCACAGATGCCCCCAGCAAAGAAACTACGACCTCTCCTTTTGCTTTGTCAACCCTCGTGACTTTCGCCTTCTCTCCCTTAAATGTCTGCCCAATCATCTCAACAATGTCTCCTTCTTCAATATTAAAATCTTCTATCTTCGGTTCCAGCATATTCTTAATCTCTTCGTAACTGACTGTCTTTCTGATAATGCCCTTGACATAGGGCAGGTTAAACGCACATTCCTCCGCAGAATCCTTGTCAACAGCCTCTAATATTATATAGCCTTTCATGCCATGCGGCTTGATTACAGAAAAAACATTCAGACTTTTTTTAATAACTCTCTCGCTAATCATTTCAATTACTTTGTCTTCCTTATTCGTCGTTACCTTTACAATAAATATCATTTTGTCTAGTTTGCTTTAGCAAACCCTTGCTTTGCTAAAAGACCTCAAGATTTTTTAAATCTTGATGGCCTCAAGGAACCTGTTCCTTGAAGTTTTCTAAATCTTTATTTAGTCTCCGCTACTTCATTAAATCAAAGAAGTAGTGGTTTTATAAAAATTTAAGGGTTTTTAAACTTGGCGGTTTTGTTAAGTCCAGAATGAAACTTAACATCACTGTAAAAATTGCAGAGGATAGCAAATTTTTAGATAAAGAAGTTAAGGTTAAACTTGAAGGTAAGAAGATTGTTATTGAAAAAGAGTAGTTTTTAAACCGCAAATGTTTATAAATTAGTAAGTTTATTATATAATATGGAACTTATATCTCTTAAAAAAGTCTCAAAAGAATCAAAAATAAGTCTATTGAAGGAATTAGGATACGATTCTGATGGGGAGTTTATCTTGGATTCTAAAGGAAACAAATTAAAAGATAGGTATTTAGAAATCCCTATAAAAATAGATAATATGGTGATTTTGCCTGGAAGCGCTATAATTCTTGATGATAATGAGTTAAGCCTCTCCAAATATCTTGAGGAGTTTGGAGATAAATATGACTTATGATGATATTATAAGTGACGCAACAAAGGGAGCCACAGAGGGTTTTCTAAATTGGAGTTCTAATACTATAAAGGAATTAGTTTCTAAACTCAGACATGGAAATCTTGGATTTATACAAGACGAAAAAACAATTCAAATAGTAAAAGAGCAATACAATTCTGGTGAGCTTGCAATTTACAAAGAATATATAGAAGATAAAGAAATGTTATTTCTTCTTAAAATGGGTTTAACTTTGAGGAGATTAGAGAAGGATAAAGATGAAGCGAGAAAAATAAATTTAAGAAATAAGATATTTAACAAATACGAAGTCAAGGGTTTGCATATCGCCCAATTTGTAGAAAACGGAATACTGAATAGGTATGTTGGGATTTTAATTGATGATATAGTTTCAATTGATAAGTTCAAAAAAGATATCATGAATATTTTAAACAACATAGAGAAACATGTTTTATTTGTTAAAACTGAGGATAATGATAGAAGTATAATAAAACAATCTATGACCATAGTAACTTCTCATAGACCTATGATTTTCATAGTTTCTGGTTTGCACTCTGCTGCTAAAACTATTAGAAATTGTGAAGAAAGATTAAGAGAATTGCTAAAAGACTATGAGTTAGAAAAAATAAGTAGTGGACAAAAAGAGGTTTTATTTTTTAAGAGGGTTCTTAAATTAATTTTGAAACTATAAAGTAATTAAGGAATATGCCCTTCTTGAACATCCCTCAACGCATAAGTTCTATAATCCTCTTTATCCAAATCCCAAACTTTCATCAACCATTGCTCAACTTTATGAAATTCAACATAGCCCATAATATAAACTCAAGGGCAAGATTGTTCTAACAGCAACTTCCCCTTTCCAATTTTTATATAAAACTTTAATTGCAATATCTTCTATCTTCTTTCCTTTTAAAGCATCTTGCACTTCTTTAGGCAATTCTTTTTTATCCATTATTATCCAATTTTCCCAGATATTCCTTAATTCTCTCAATCGTCTGTGGAATTAAAAATCTTTCAATCTTATTCTCAAATATTTCTATAAGAGGAGCAAATTCAGATATGCGATATTTATTTCCATGCTTGTCAACAAGCATGGAGTCTCTCAATCTTTTTAATTGTCTCCTGATATTACTCTCTGCAACCCCCCTAATCTCAAGAGAGTTTTCTTTCCGCAAAAATTCAACTTTATCTCTAATTGCAAATGAGCTAATCCATTCTTTTTGCTTTCTGGCATCTTCCAATACGAGAAATATGTCAACAATAATATCCCTTGAATCTCCTGGCTGCAATAATCCAAGGCTTAAACAGATTTTTCTGATTAATTCTCTCCTAGAAGAATCATAAGGTTTTTCATACCTTCTTAAAATAATCTCCCCCAATGGAATATCCCTTGCCATAAGAAAATAAAAACAGCAATTATTATAAAGCTAATGTTTTTCTTTCTCTTATGGAATTAGTTTGTTTTCAAGGCCATGACAAGGAAAACTGGGCGCAAATTAACGCTCTTATAAAAAGAGGCGAGTGGGATAGGGTTTTCATATTAAAGGATAAAAATGCAGGAGATTTTCAAATTCCAGATAATTGCAAAACAATTCCCATAGATTGCAATACAGCACTATCAAATCTAAAGGAAGATATGATGCAAAAATTAAAGTCCACAATTGGAAAGGATTTTGAAGTCGCTCTGTCAATAGCCTCTGGAACAGGAAAAACACACATGGCGCTGCTGTCAGCACTTTTAAGCATTCCAGTAGGAGTGAGGCTTGTTGCCTATACGAAAAACGGCGTTGAATTTATTAGCTAAATATTCCAATATTGATTTTCGTTAAACGAAAATCAGCACCCACTTTATCATTAATACGACAATCAATCCCAATATCAGATATGTTGAAGTCTTGAAAGCTCTTTCAGCGGTTAATTTGCTTCCTGTCAATCCTAACACGCTAAGATAGAAAAACCTTCCGCCGTCAAACATTCCCAAAGGCAGCATATTTACTAAAGCAACGCTGAGACTTATCAAGACACACCACCATAACAAATTATAAATAAAAATACCTAATTCCCCAATAGAAGATTCGTAATAAATAAAAGGATCTTTGATTCTCGCGATTAATCCATAAAGCCATCCTAAAACGCCTCTTGTTTGCGGTTCTATAACGCCAATTCCAAGAAACGCTCTGCCATCAAATTCAGCAAGTTCAACATAATATTCTCTTATTTCATTGTTCTCTTGAATTGTTTCAATGACCAACTCGTCTCCAGGCCCGTGCTCATCAAGTATCGCTCTTAATTCTTCAAAACTTCTCACTTCAGTTTTGTCTATGCTTTTAATAGCCCCTGATAATTCCGCTCTAAAGGCAGGCGAGTCCAGCGTAGCAGGAATCATGTCAATATCGTTCTCTAATGCAGCAAGCAGGGTGGAGCTTGAAACAAAAAGAATTTCATTATCCACTATAATCTTCGCATATTTCGCGCTTTCATTAATGAAATTTTCTAAGTCTTCTAAATCAAAGACAGAATTGCCGTCAATAGCGCTTATTTCAGCAACAGGCACGGCTTTGGTCGCATAAGAATTAAAAATAACTCCTGCAGGCGCGAAAGCTGAGGCAAAAAACAGCCAGAACAATAATCCAAATATTATAGAGAATATTATATTCGCAAAAGTTCCAGAAGCCAGGATAGTTAATTGCGGAAAATTCTTCCTCTTAGCCATGTCTTTTTCATCAGGCTCGACAAAAGCAGCCAAAAAAGGTCCTAAAAAGCCAAATCCAGTCGAATGTATCTTTATCTTATACAGGCGGGCGAAAATCCCGTGCGCAAACTCATGCGGTATTGCAATAATCGCTATGATTATAATCCAATAAGTGAAATAAAAAGGAGGCAGAAAGTCTAAGTTAAATATCTCTGGAAGATAAGGCACAAGAGGCACTATAACAGGCACTTTCAATGCCTGCGCAGCAAAAGGCGATGTTAGATAAAAATAAGAAAATCTGATTAGCATATAAATCATCCCAATCATCAAGATATAGCCTGATGTTACAACAACATACTGCAGGAAATTAAGCGTTTTAGGAAATCTTTTTGAAGTCCATTCAATAAATTTTATTCCTAATTTCGTCCTATAAAGATAAAGCAGGCCCTGTCTCTGCAGGTTTTTTCTCCTCTTATAAAGGAACAATACAACACCCAAAGTAAATAAAGCTAAAAATACAAGATCATAAAATACAAATCCGGGTGCCATTATCACTTATTTTTTCCTAATTGGTCGAAAAGCATGACCCCCGCATCGCGGGCATCTCACCTTTCTTAATATTACTCTACCAGATTGTGTTCTAATCTTCTTGTTGCAATCCCTGCACACAAACACATTGCCAAACAATCTTTTCTGCGCTGCAGGTATTTTAGTTGCCATTTTTATTTATTTCCTCTGATATTTGTTACAATTTTGTCTATAAAACTTCTGCTCAATTCTTCTATTGCCTTTTCTATTTTCAATTACTATGCTATCATCATTATCTGGAGCATATCCAATTAGCTCACAGCCATAATAAACCTTGCCCCTATAAGTATGTGTTATTTTTCCCGTCTCATCTCTCCTTGATATTATTTTATACCTATCTCTCATCTTACAAAACCCTCATTATAACTTTCTTTCCTTCAATATCCCAATATTCAACCTGCTTCTCCGGAGCAATTTCTCCTTTTATATCCTCTATTATAGGAAGCTCTAAAGTCTCATAGCTCTCCAAATTCATTACAGATGCCGTATTTTCAGAAACGCTTAATACCTGCGCTCTATGCTTCTCAACAAGCGGCACATCAAATCTTTCCCCTCCTGAAACAGCAACAACCTTTTTCTTTCCGTTGAAAATACCGATTGCCTCAATCCTACATTTGCTCGCCCCATGCTTTCCTGACTTGCTGATATCATTGGACTTTACAGAATAAGGCTCTCCATCAATAAGAATAGTAGTCCCAGGCTTAGCCTGCGTTGCATCAATCAATTTTAAAACCATAAATGCTTATTGCAAGAAACGTTTATAAAACTTACTAATAAAAAGATGTTAATCTAATATACGTATATAGAGAAAGAATTTATCATCTTGAAAAATATGGTATTGCGCTAAGAGAAATTTATAAAAAACATTTTGACGAAACAGGATAAGTGGTTGAGTTTGATTAGATCGAGTAAAATTTGATAATATATTTCTTATGACATAAATCATTTAAAAGAAATTTTGTCAATATAAATCATGAGCCTAATCAATTATTTAATAATAATCGTATTAATTTTATCAATATATTTAATAATAGGAATGTTATGGAAGTTTATTCAGAGATTTTTTCATAACAATTATTCTTTTTTTGATGTCTCCTTTATAATAGGATATTTTTTAGAACAATTCACCCTCATATTGTTATTAGAGTATCAACCTAATAAAATTGCTATTTGGGTTTCTTTATTTGCATTGATAGTTGTAACAACAGCATCTTTACAAAAACTAACCATGGATAGTAAAGATAGAAAAGTAAGGGAACTTTATGCAATTGCAAATCATTTAAAAGAAGAGACTGAAGAACTTAACGAAGAACTATTAAAAGAGAATCAAGAATTAAAAAACGCCCAAAGAAATATAATTAATTATTTTGAAAAGAAAATTGAGAGATTAAAGAAGTAATCTTATTCTTCTATCTATTTCTTTGCTTTCTTTCCTTATTCTCACCATATTTTTTTTTATAACCTCCATTCTTGCATCACTATCTTTAACACTTTTTTTACTATCTTCTAAAAGTTTTATAAAGTTCTCGTCTTGTAGAATTTGTTTGGTCATAAATAATTCATCTCCTTTTTATATATAAAGAATTATATAATCTAATATATAAATCAATCGGTTATGTAATTTGTTAATCTAACATCAGCAGATGCAACAATGCATTTTTACTCAGAAGCATTTTTAAACTATCTTTTTATTCTTCATCAATGGAAAATACAGTCCATAAAAACGACTTCATAGAAATAAAATACACAGGCTATGCAAATGGCGAGGTGTTTGACTCTAACATAGAAGAAGACATGAAAAAATTAGCTCCGAATGCAAAGCCGCATAAAACAATTATAGTTGTAAGCCAAGAAATGGTAATAAAAGGATTTGACAATGCTCTTTTAGGCAAAGAAATAGGAAAAGCATACGAAATAAAATTAGCCCCAAAAGAAGCATTTGGAGAAAGAAATAGAGAATTGATAAAAACAATTCCGTTAAAAGCCTTCACCGAAAAGGATTTCACCCCAAAGCCAGGAATGATTATCACTCTGGACAATATAATGACAAAAATAATCGCAGTTTCAGGAGCAAGAGTTATTGCAGATTTCAATAATCCATTGGCAGGAAAGGAAATAAGCTATAAATTCACGATAATAAGAAAGGTCAATGACGAAAAAGAGAAAACAAATGCTCTTTTTGAATTCTTTTTCAAGTTCATCCCAGAATACGAAATAAATGAAAAAATCAAAATAAAAGGCAAAAAAGAATTAGAAATATTCATAAATGTATTCAATAATAAATTCAAAGAACTTTTAGGAAAAGAATTAGTTTTTGAGGAAAAGACAAGCGATAAAAAGCCCGATAAAGAGACCGTGCCTTTAATATGAAAATACTTATAAATAACATTTTCTTCGTTTAAGCATGGCGGAGATATTTATTGAGAGTGATAATCAAGGCTCCAATATAGTGGATAAAGAGCTGGAATCCCTGCTGCAGAAAAACACAGCAAGGATAAAAGTAGTGGGATGCGGCGGAGGAGGAGGCAATTCTGTTTCAAGAATGAAGGAAATAGGCATTAAAGGCTGTGAGGTGATAGCAGTAAATACAGATGCCCAAGACTTGCTTTATTGTGATGTTGATACAAAAATACTAATTGGCCGCGAATTAACGCATGGTTTAGGCGCGGGCTCAAATCCAAAAGTTGGCGAGCAGGCAGCAAAAGAATCAGAGCAGGAGATTAAAAAAAAGCTTAGCGATACTGACATGGTTTTTATCACATGCGGCTTAGGCGGCGGCACAGGAACAGGCGCATCTCCAATCATTGCAGAAATAGCAAAAAAAGCAGGAGCATTAACAATAGGCGTTGTCACGCTCCCCTTCACCGTTGAAGGCCAGAAAAGAATAGAAAACGCACAATACGGCTTGGAAAGGCTTGCGGCAATTGCAGACACATTAATAGTCATCCCAAATGACAAATTATTAGAAATAGCCCCAGATTTGCCAATACACACTGCATTCAAGGTAGCAGACGAAATCCTCACTAATTCTGTAAAAGGCATTACAGAATTAATAACAAAAGCAGGCTTAGTGAATCTGGACTTTGCAGACGTGAAAACAGTAATGTCAAACGGAGGCGTATCATTAATCGGAATAGGCGAGTCCAATGCGGCAAATAGAGCAAAGGACGCCATTGAAAAAGCAATAAATAATCCATTATTGGATGTAAATATAAGCAATGCAAAAGGCGCTTTAGTTAATATAATAGGCGGAAATGATTTTTCTCTTGACGAATACAAGCAAGTAATGGAAATAATAGGCAATAAAATCTCGCCTGACGCAAAAATAATTTCAGGCGCACAAATCTCCGCTGACATGGAAAAATCCCTCAAGGTATTATTGATAATCACAGGCGTCAAAAGCTCTCAAATCTTAGGCTCGTCAACAGAATTTTCAAATAAATATCATGATGATTTAGAGGAAGAGCTCGGCATAGCTTTTCTGGAGAAATAAATTTATAAAGAGACGTATAACTAATTTTATATGAGAAAATACGACGGAGATATCGAACGTTGCAGACAAGTGGGGAGTATATTAAATAAAAGAGTTGCAGAAATATTTGGAGGTTCTGCACGAAAAAAAGCAGCAAATGCTTTTGCGAGATTGAGTAATTTAAGTTATGGAACTGCTTACATGCTTGTTAGCGAATATTGCAGCTTAGGCCCCTTTCCGCAACAATGCTCATCTGATTTAAGGACATATAGAAGCTATTTAAAACAAATAGAACATTTAAATCGTGTTTCTAAATTTTATCAATTATTGGGTATAAGAAAAAACGAGCCGGCAGTATCTCTTATGCGAGAAATAAATACTAATTTTGAATATCCTATTAAAAGGAGAAATAAGAAAGTTTGTAAAATAAGAGTTAAATTCTCCGAAAAAAATTTATCTCTAACTAACGAGCAGGTTACTACATTAGAAGAGTTAGCTGTGAAATATGCTATAAAAAATAGGCGAGAGAATAAATAGTTTTTTAAACTATATCCCAATATAATAAATATGTTGGAAGAAAGACTTAGAGATTACAATTTGTCATTTAAAGTAATTTCTTTAATAAGAAATCTAAGAAAATCTTCAGATTCAAGATATGAAGAGATATTAAAAATAATGAATGATATGCGAGAAAAATACAAAAGAGAAGAGCGTAGATCAAATTTTGATGCAATAGCAGAAGGAAGCAGGAGAATACTTGGTTATCTTGAAACTAAACATACGGATTTATATCAAAAAATTCAAGAGCAGTTAGCATAAAATGTTTCAAAAAATAAAATCTTTCATCCTTCAATCAAAACGCGTATGGCATGTATTGAGAAAGCCAACTGGCTTAGAATTCAAGTCAATAGCAAAAGTGGCGGCAATCGGAGTTCTCATAATTGGCGCCGCAGGCTTTATCATCTCTGACTTTATGAAGATTATAGAAAGATTTTTTAGCTAAGACTTAATTACGTAGTTTGATATGGTTTTAAAGCCTCAGACAACATTTCCTCAAGAAATTCTGTATTAACCACCTTTCCATATTTTTTTATAATTTCATTTTTTACTTTTGTCATAACCGCCTTTTTGTCATTAAGATAAAGTTCATAATATCTACCGAAGAAAAGAAATGAGTTATAACTGATTTTAAAATCAGGTCCTTTTATTTTTATGCTTCCGAAGGGGTGCAAACCTCCACAAGTTAAAGTTTTACATTTAATCTTAATTGTATAATCTCCAATTTTTACGACATGTTTTTTTGGACATAAAATATCTTCTCCGAGCAAAGACTCCTTGCTGAGAACAAATCCCTTATATTTCTCAGCAGCTCTTTTATAATTCTCTAAAGCTTTATCGCTATAACCATGCTCTCTTGCCAATGATGCCGCCTCAAAATATTCTCCCTCCTTCTCTAATATTTCTATTTGAGATAAAATATTTTCTCTTGAAACATTTTCACTAGGAATTAATAATTGCATATCCCCAGATGAATCTCCAACAACTTTCTCTAATCCCTGATGTTTTTCTATTTCCATCTTAATTTCCGAAGAAATAATTATTATTTAAATCTTTCTATTTTGTAATTACTAAATAATAATATCTTTTATCTAACACAACACTTAAAAACCCAGCAAGAAGTGTATAATTAATATCACACGCACTACATATCTACGCTATAGATTCTATGAGCGCAGATCATCATGTAGGAGATAAAATGAAAGTAGAACAAGCAATAGAAGAATTGAGAAAGCAAGAGAAAAGAAAGTTTGCACAAAGCATAGATTTAATTGTCAATCTGAAGGGAATTGACCTGAAAAGGGAAAATGTCAATATAATGATAACGCTCCCGCATAAATTCAAGGATAAAAAAATATGCGCTTTCCTGGACAAGAAATCCCCTCTCATTCCAACTATAACAAAGCCTGAATTTCCCAAGTATAAAGATAAAAAAGAGATTAAAAAATTAGTCAAGGATTATGATTTTTTTATTGCATCAGCTCCTTTAATGCCGGCTGTCGCAACAACATTTGGAAGAGTGTTAGGCCCTGCTGGAAAAATGCCTTCTCCGCAATTTGGAATCTTGGCTAAGGAAAGCGACGAGCTAATCAATCAATTACTAGAAAAAATAACAAAATCAATAAAAATAAGATTAAAGGAAGCAAGCATAAAAATAAGCATCGGCAACGAATCAATGAAAGATGAGGAGTTATTGGAGAATTTTACAGCAGCATACAATGAAATTGTAAATACCCTGCCAAAAAAGAAAGATAATGTAAAAAATACAATGCTTAAGTTAACTATGACAAAACCAATAAAATTGGAGATAAAATAAGATGGGTCAAACTCTTGCCAAATTAGACGAAAAGAAGAAACTAATTGTTTCATTGGCAGACAAAATAAAGCACAGCAAGACAGTATTAATAGCATCAACAAAAAATCTGCCCAGCTCTCAATTTCATAAGATTAAGAAAAACCTGCGCGGAAAAGCAGATATAAAAGTCGTGAAAAAATCAGTCATTGACAGGGCAATTTCGTCAATAGAAAAAGGAGCATTGCAGAACTTAAAAGAGCAAATTGGAGCAGATACAGCATTATTCTTCTCTAATCTTGAAGTCTTTGAGCTTTCTGCACTGCTTTCAGACAACCAAACGCCTGCCAAAGCAAAAGCCGGCGACATAGCTTTGGAAGATATCACAATAGAAGCAGGCCCGACAAACTTAGTCCCAGGCCCTGCGATATCAGAACTATCTTCAGTAGGATTAAAAGTGGCAGTTGAAGGCGGGAAAATATCAATAAAGCAGGGAGCAGTTGTTGCAAAGAAAGGTGAGCCAATAAAAGAAAATGTCGCAAATGTCCTAGGAAAATTAAACATCCTTCCCATGAAAGTCGGATTTATTCCAGTAGCAGCATACGACTCTCTCTCAAGCAAGGTCTATATTAATATTAGGATAGATAAATCCGCAGCTTTGGAAGAGCTCAAGCTATCCATATCAAAGGCATTGGGCTTTGCACTAAATATAAAATACGCGACAAAAGAAACTATCTCGCGCTTCATAGTAAAAGCAGCCTTGGAAGAGAAAATTATTGAAAAATTGATTGAAAATAAAAATAATAATCAAGGCACGGAGGAAATTAAAAATGAGTGAGATATTTAAGGCCATACATAGCAGGCTCCTGATTGGAAAAATAATGTCTAAAGATAGCAAAATAAAAGATTATCTTCAAAATATTAAAGTTAGAAGGGAGGAAGCATAATGGAATACATCTATGGAGTATTGCTTTTGCACAAGCTTGGCAAGCCGGTAAACGAAGAGAACCTAAAGAAAGTAATCTCTTCAACAGGCTCTCATGTAGACGAAGCTAAGATAAAGACACTGATAGCAAGTCTAAGCGGCGTTAATATAGAAAGCGAATTGGCAAATGCAAGTGCAATCAGCGCAGTTTCAGCAGCCAGCGCTCCGGCAGAAAAGAAAGAAGAGAAGAAAGAAGAAAAGCCAACTGAATCAGCTGCAGGATTGAGTGCCTTGTTTGGCTAGTTAGTTATTAACATCAAATAAGCACTCAATTTACCTATTTAGAATTGTAACGTTAAATAGGGCAAATAGACAAGCCTCTTTTCTCCAGATATTTTTGATGATATTCCTCTGCTTCAAAAAACTTCCCTGCCTTGGCAATCTGAGTAACAATATTTTTGCCTAACTTCTTCTGCATTTTCTTTTTAGAAGCTTCAGCAGTCTTCTTTTGCTTATCATTAAAATAAAAAATCACGCTCCTATATTGCGTTCCTATATCAAGTCCCTGCCTGTTCAATGTCGTAGGATTATGATTATTCCAGAAAAAATCCAGTAATTCAGAATAGCTTATCTTATCTGCATCATAAATTACTTTTACAACCTCTGCATATCCTGTTTTATCACTGCAAACCTCTTTATATGTAGGATTAGGATATTTTTCCTCATCTCCTCCCATATATCCTGCTTTTGTTTCTAAAACTCCTTTTAGTTTAGAAAGAGCAAGCTCAACATGCCAGAAGCATCCTGCTCCGAAAACAGCTGTTTCTTTTTTCGCCATACATCTATATTTTTATCTTATTAATAAATATTTGTCTATGAGTTAAGTTTAAATAAATCCAGAAGTCTACGTAATTAAGCCGCTGTGGCACAATGGTACTGCGCGAGTCTTGAGAAAATTTTGGCTCAAGTAAACTCGTTTCCTTCGGGATATCCCGGTTCGATTCCGGGCAGCGGCGTATTTCTAAACTAATTTAGCTTCAATAATCTTTATAGTTTCCAAAGGCCTGTCATTGCCATCAGTCCGCACCTTTGCTATCTTATCAACAACATCCATGCCTTCAACAACTTCTCCGAAAACAGGATGTTTTGCGTCAAGAAAATTATTATTTACAAGGTTTATAAAAAACTGGCTGCCTCCCGTGTTTGGGCCTGCATTTGCCATTGAGATTGTTCCGCGATTATTTTTATTTCCCCCATAATGTGTGAATTCATCCATTATTGTATAGCCAGGCCCGCCTGCGCCTGTTCCGTCAGGATCACCGCCCTGAATCATAAAGCCATCAATAATGCGGTGAAAAATAACTCCATCATAAAAACCTTCCCCGACTAATTTTTCAAAATTGCCGGCAGTTACTGGCATGTCATCATATAATCTGATTATAATATCCCCCTTATTTGTTTTAAGCAAGATTTCCTGCGCGTATGAACTTTTTATTGTATTTCCAGTCATTTTTCCAGTAAGCAACAATATTGCTAATAAAAGCAGTATTATAAAAATTATTATGCCTGATTTTTCTAATCTCATGAAATATTTTTTGTTCTTTGAGTATATAAAACTTTATCCTGCTGGAATGCCCCCGGCAGGATTTGAACCTGCGACCTAAAGGTTAGGAACCTTTCACTCTTTCCAGGCTGAGCTACGAGGGCAAGATAAAATGTGGGTGCTAGGATTCGAACCTAGGTAGACACTAAGTCACACGGTCTTGAGCCGTGCCCGTTTGACCGCTCCGGCACACCCACATAAAAATTAGAAACTCTAAGATGTTTTAAAACTTCGCTTTTACTAATCGCCTTTCAGGATTCTATAACTATCATTCTCAAAATGCTGAGTACTTATTTCAATCAAATCGCTATCTTCAAGTCCAGTCATTTGATGTACCCTCCCGGGCCAAATATGTAAAACACTTTTAGGATTTATTATAGCCCTCTCAAAATCTCCATTTTTATACGACTCGGGAGAATCTGCTAATAATACCTCTAATTTTCCACAGAGCAAATAAAATGTTTCATCCTTAATTTTATGATAATGTACACTACATCTTTTTCCTTTTTCAAAATGCAATATCTTGCCGCAGTATCTAGTATTATTAACTATCCAATCCTCATATCCCCATCCTTTATTATGTCGTTCTGGTATCTTTATGTTGCTCTTTTCCATATTCTAAAACCACAATCTAGTATTTTAAGTATTTCTATACTTCAGAAAAAAGATGAAGACAGCATCGGTGTTTCGCCTCTTGTGGGAGACTAACGCACTCGACGTAGTCAGCTTGACTTCCGAGTTCGGAATGGGTTCGGGTATTTCCTGGCTACTATGGCCGTCTTCAGAAATATGCCTTAATTAACATATATAAATCTTGCTCCTCTTAGAGTTATATGAAAACAAAGCTCTCAAAATCTCAAGTAGAACAAAAAATAGAAAAATTCTTCAAAAAAGCAGAGTTCACAAAAGAGGAAGTTAAAAAAATCAGGCGTCTTGCAATGAAATTCAATATTAAATTAAAAGATAAAAGAAAAAATTTCTGTAAAAAATGCTTATCACAATTAAGAGGCAAAACAAGAATTACAAAAACACATAAGACAATAGAATGCGAGAAATGCGGATATAAGAATAAGTTTAAATTTGAGCAAGCTTCTTAATTTGATAAATATCTTGAATAGTAGCATGTCCATTAATTGTCTCTTCTCTTTCTATTCTATTTCTTTCTTTTTCAGCTTCTTCTTTTGCATGAATGTCATCTCTTGCCTTAAAAAAATGCAATTTCTCTTTTACAACATCATCCTCGGTTTCCATAACATGGCTATATTCTAAATCCTCTACATGATATTTTACTAAATATTCTAACATATAATATACATATTGATAGGATTAAAATAGTTTATTATATAACAATATACACATTACGCTTTCTTGAACTTGCTAATCTCTGGCAGCATATCAGCATGCCCCAATAAAGCAGCTCTGCAGCAATATCTCTCCAAGCCAAGCTCGTTTAAAGCCCGGCCTGTATCTTCTCCAGCATCTATTTTCTTCTTATATTCTTCCCATAAATGCCCAATTGGCTTCCCGCAGCTCCAACATCTAACTGGAATTATAATTTTGTGCTCCTAACGATTTCAATCCCTTTTCAGTTACTTTATGTCTATAAGGATAACCTACTCGTGAAACATAACTAAAATCGCTTAGTAATTTCAATTCTGAATAAACTTTAGCCTTTTTTAAAGCTTTCTATTGAGCAAATGTTTTTCAGATTTTTCCTTCTTTCCATGCTCTTTATCAAATTTCTTCACTCTTAGAATATCCACAATTTCCTCAAGTTTTCGGTTTATGTCTTTTAAAATTCTTGTTTCTTTAGTGCCTAAAAATAATCTAAATATCTTAAGAAGTATTAAGACTACTATGTAAATAATTGAAAATATTAAAATTATTCGTCCTAGATATAATATGAAATTTATTTGATTCAATATCTCCTGTGGAATTAGATTAGGATACAAATCAGTTAGATTAAAACCATATTCAGTCAATAAGTCATTTGTAGCCATTAAATATTAAATAAAATATGGTTTTTATATATTGTCACTTTCCTCAAGATTTATAAATCTTTAATTAAATATATAAATATTGATTATTCTAATATCTCATAAACAAAAGAGGAAAATATGTCAGAAAAAAAAGAGACTCTAAAGAGAAAAAAGAAGGGGTTAAAAAAAGAAAATAAGAAATTAGCCCAAGCATCAGACAAACCCAAAGAAGAAAAGAAGAATATATGTGAATACTGCTAAAATGAAGAATAATTTCTCAGTTATAGTATTACTTATCTTTCTAGTAATATTTTCTATGTCTCTCGTAAATGCGCATGAAGAAGACGAAGAAGAACCCCAATTAGAATTAAAAATTGACGAAAGAGCAAAATCAACCTCTTTTCTTCTTATTTCAATAAGCTCTGCAATTATAGCCTTGGCCGTAATAATCTCTATTTTTTTTAAAAATAAATATCCAAAATTAAAAATAGTTTTATTTTTATTAATTCTCCTGCCGACAATAATTACAACAATATATTTAGTAAGCGCGACAATATACAAGAATAAATTATCTGAAACAAATGGCCCTGTTCATTGGCATGCAGATTTTGAAATCTGGAACTGCAATAATAAAGTTGATTTAACCAACCCAAGCGGATTATTAAACAGAGTCGGAACATCTCTCTTTCATGAGCATGGAGATAATAGGATACATATAGAAGGAGTAGTATTAAAAAAAAGCGAAGTAGACCTTTATAGTTTCTTTGAAGTTATAGGCGGCTATCTCTCAAACGAAATTTTAATAGTTCCCACAAATGCAGGAAATATAGAAATAAAAAATAACGATTTTTGCAATAATGAAGAAGCCAAGTTACAGGTATTTCTCTATTCTATTACAAATCCAGACCCAAATAAAAAAAGCGGTTTCATGTACAAGCAGGAAAAATTAGAAGACTTCCAAGAATACGTAATCTCGCCCTATCAGAACATTCCTCCTGGAGATTGTTTGATTATAGAGTTCAGTGAAGAAAAAGAAAAAACAGACAAGCTCTGCGAATCATATAAAACAGCAATAGAAAAAGGAGACTTAAGAGAGGGATAAAATGGCAGTTGAAGCAGTTCTTCCAACGCTTGGAACAGTTGTAATAACAGGATTAATAGACGCAATAAATCCATGCACAATAGGCACTTTAATATTATTAATCTCCGTCATGATAGCTGCCCAGAAATCAACCAAGAGCTTTGTTTTATTAGGCAGTTTTTATATCCTATCAGTTTTTATAACATACCTGCTCGCAGGCTTGGGCTTAATCTATTTTTTTGCAGCAATACCGCTTAGAATATCAGAATATTTATCGCTTGCCATTGGCACGATAATTGTTGCAGCTGGCATAATCGAGATAAAGGATTATTTCTGGTATGGAAGAGGATTTTCACTGGCAATACCGCCCGCATTTGCAAAAAAACTTGACAAGCATGCCTCAAGATTAAGCATCCCAGGGGTAATATTTTTAGGAATATTTGTTTCTGCAGTTGAATTACCTTGCACAGGCGCCCCTTATCTGGCAATAATAACTATCCTATCAAGATTCTTTGATTTTACAGCATTGCTTCTTTTAATTTTATATAACATAATATTTATATTGCCTTTAATCGTTATACTTTTATTAGTCTTGGCAGGAAAAAAATTGCATATAATAAAAAGATGGAAGCAGAAATACAGGGCTTTTATGAGACTAGCTATAGGTTTAATGCTGATTGCAATGGGATGGCTGATGATTCTAATAGCAAATCTAACAATTAATCTCGGATAAAATGAAAAAAAGCTGCATAATAAAAAGAAGAGGTCATAAAGAAGAATTTGATGAGAGAAAAGTATATGCCTCCTGCTATGCGGCATGCCTAAATGCCAACATGAAGCCAATTCAGGCAGAAAAAATCTGCGAGAAAATAACAAAGCAAATTGAAAAGGAAGTTAAATCAAATAAATGCACAACTTCAGACCATATTTTTCATAGAGTCGCCGAGCTGCTTGAAAAATACGATAAAAATGCCGCATTCATGTATAAAACACATAGGGATATTTCTTAGAGAGTTTTCCTCTTCTCCTGATACCATATCAATTTATCAATCACTGCAATCGCGTCTTCTGGATAGCTGAAAGTCGCCAATCCCTTTTCCTCTAATGCTTTGGAAAGAGTTCTTGTGAATTCTGCTCCTGTAGAAACAGCAATTATTGGCTTTTTACTCTCAATATGGTATTCAGATATTATTTCCACAATATCAGTCGTGATTAAGGGAGTTTGATAAAGAACAATCAGCAATATCAGGTCAATGTTCTTGTCATTTATGCAATTCTCCAGCGCAATTTTATATCTTTCAGTTGTTGCGTCTCCTCCCAAATCCAATGGATTTCCTATATTCACTCTTTCTGGAAAAGCAGCCCGCAGTTTTCTTGCGCTCAAAGGAGAGAGTTTTGCTAATTTTATATTTTTAGAATTGGCAATGTTATCAACTGCAATAATTCCATAACCTCCTCCATTAGTAATAATTTGAGCTCTTTCTCCAATGAAAATAATGTTCTTTTCAACTAAAGAGGCAATGTTAAACATTTCTTCCAAGCCATTTGCCCATATAACGCCTGCCTGCCTAAAAATTCCCAAATAAGTCTCTTTGTCTCCTGCCAGCGCCCCTGTATGAGACAATGCCGCCTGGCTTCCCTCCTTTGTCAAGCCCCCTTTCAAGGCAATAATAGGCTTTATCTTTGAGATTTTTTTAAGAGTTTTGTAAAACTTCTCTCCGTCTTTTATTCCCTCTAAATACAAGCATATAACTTTTGTGTTAATATCATTTGCCAGATATTCTAATAAATCAGACTCGTCAATATCAGTCGCATTTCCATAGCTGATAAATTTTGAAAATTTATGCTTCTCCTCTGTTGCCTTGTCTAAAATTGCCGCCCCTATGGCCCCGCTCTGGCACACAAAACTAATTGCCCCGGGCTCTGGCCTTCTCATCCTATAGCGCGGAATAAACATGGCGTCTAATTTGTTATACGCGTCATATAATCCCAGGCAATTTACTCCAATCGCCCTTATCTTGCTCTCCCTCAGGAATTTCCTTAATTCATTCTCCAATTTAATCTCTCCAATCTCTGAAAAGCCAGAGCTGATAATGACAAGGTTCCTTAATCCTTTTTTCTTGCATTGCTTAACAACGCCCAAAACAAATTTCGCAGGAACAGCTATTATAGCCAAATCAATCTCCCTTTCAACGCTTAAAATTGAATCATAAGCTTTATGATTCAATATGCTGTGCGTGTTAGGATTAACAGGAATTACTTCGCCTTTGAAATTCCCATCTAATATATTCTTAAATATGACATGCCCGACTTTGCTTGGATTCCTCGAAGCCCCAATTACAGCTATTGTCTTGGGCTCAAAGAATCTCTTTAAATCAACCATCTTTTACTATAAACAGAGTAAATAGTATATATTTGTTTTGCCTAGTCCCAAAGACAATAAGATTTTTAAAGCACTTTTTCGTAATAGTTAAATGAAGGTCGTTTTTGAGCCCACAGAGAAATTCACTAATCTGCCTAAAGATTACCAGGATGCAGCGCAAGAATATCTTATTGGAAAAGAATTTGACTCCTTAAATGCAGGATTGCATTCCATAGAAGAGCAGAATAAGTATTTAGGCATAAGGTTTTATGTGGGCAATGTAAACATTAAACCTCTGGAATTACCCACTGAAATAACAAGAGTTCCTATTACCGCATTATTAAAAAACGAAGAGCAAAAGCCCTATGAAGTTAATTGTTTAGTAGCTAAAATTAAAGGATAATTAAAATGAAAGAAAGACTTCCTGTTCCTATTGATGAATTTATAGAATCTGACTGGAACAAGATGGAAGTTTATGAGATAACTTTAGATGATAGGGCAAGTTTATTAAGTAATTCAAGATTAACTAGAAAAGAATACAAATTTGAAAGAGGCAAAGAGTTTCCATTGCATCAACATGAAGTTCCACAATTACTTCTTGTAGAGCAAGGTGAATTAACTCATTATGCAGAAGACAAAGCGTATGTACAACATCAGGGTGAATTACTTGTTGTTCCTGCAAATCTTCCACATAGTGCTTTGGCTGGAAGCTTAGAACTTGCAGTTTATGTCTTTAAAAAAAACGAAACATAAAACTAATGTTAAAACAATTATTAAGAAAGAAACTTGCAGATGCGGCAAGCCAATGAGCCAGTGCGATTGCGAAGGCGGATGTGATAACAAAGAAGGATGTTATGGCGGGTGTTGTTGTCATTGATTGCAAAGAAGCTGAGCAAGTCCTGTATAATTTCTTGGGGTGATTGCTTCTAATCTATCTTTAAGCTCTCTTGAAATGTCTAGTCCTTCTATAAAAGTTTTAAAATCAGCCATTGTTACTTTTCTTCCTCTTGTTAACTCTTTTAATTTTTCATAAGGCATTTCAATTCCATCTTTTCTTAATACTGTCTGGATAGCTTCTGATATGACTTCTGGATGTTTGTCTAATTCTTCCACAACTTTTCTTTCATCTACATAAATTTTACTAAGACCCTTTGATGCTGATTTGTATCCGATTAAACTATGGGCTAGAGCAACTCCAAAATTTCTTTCAACTGTCGAATCAGATAAGTCTCTCTGCAACCTCGAGATAGGTAATTTTCGTGAAAAGAATTCAAATAGCGCATTAGCTAGTCCTAGATTGCCTTCACTATTTTCGAAATCAATTGGATTTATTTTATGAGGCATTGTAGATGATCCTACTTCTCCTTCCACTGGTTTTTGCACAATCCATTCATCACTTATGTATCTCCACATATCTTGATCAAAATCAATAAGAATTGTATTTAATCTACGTATATTGTCGAATAGCTCTGCATATGTATCATGAGGCTCTATCTGTGCTGTAATAAAATTAGGTTCTAATTTTATTTCTCTTCTCTTATTAAATCCTTCAATAAAATTTCTTGTAAAGTCTATCCAATTGACTTCTGGATAAGCAATTTTATGTGCATTATAATCTCCAGTTGCTCCATTAAGCTTAACTAAAATCTCATAATTTTCAAGTTGGCCTAATTGCCATTCTAATCGAGATGCAAAAATCTTGAATTCTTTGCCAAATGTAGTTGGTGATGCAGGTTGTCCATGTGTTCTTGCCAACATTGGAGTATCCCTATACCTAATGGCTAATGTATCTAAAGTTTCACGTAACTCTTCTGCGGCTGGAATTATCACACCACTTACTCCATCACTTAACATTAAGGCATAAGCAAGATTATTAGTATCTTCTGAGGTTAATGCAAAATGTACCCATTCCAAACAATCTTCTAATGAAGTTCCTCTTAACTTTTCTTTCATATAATATTCAACTGCCTTTACATCATGATTTGTTGGCTTAGTACTTCCGTGCCCTTTTACTTCAATTGCTTTCACAACTTCTGCTTCTTCTGTAGAAATATTATAAAGATTTCTTATTAAACTAATTTCATCATGAGAAAATTCTCGAACTCCGATTTGAGAATGGTCTGATAATGCTATCAAATACTCACCTTCAACTGTTAATCTATATTTTATTAATCCCTTTTCACTAAAATTTGCTAATGGTTCTGTAAATCTTCTATATCTGCCATCAATTGGACTTATTGCCTCTAAAGGACGCATTAGTTGATTAAGAATTATGGTTTTTTAAAGATTTATATAAAAATTTATACCTTTAACTTTTTAGGATTCTCAAGCAAACTTTTTATCAAATTCACAAAACCCGCGGCTTGAGCGCCGTCTGCAATTCTATGGTCAAATGAAAATGAAACAGGAAGAACTTTTTTAACAACAACTTTATTATTTTCATAAAATACTTTATCCTCCATTCTTCCAAGTCCAAGTATTGAAGATTCTGGATAATTCACAATTGGCGTGAAAAACTTCCCGCCAACAGAGCCTATATTTGTTATTGTAAATGTGCTGCCTTTTAAGTCAGCAAGATCAATGTTTCGCTTTCTTGATTTATCTGCAAGTTCTTCAATTTCCTGCGCAATCTGAAAAATATCTTTTTTATCAGCTCCTTTAACAACAGGCACAAGCAATCCTTCTTCTGTTGCAACTGCAATTCCTATATTGAAATATTTTTTAACAATAATCTCGTCTTCTTCAAGTGAAGAGTTTA
>CAZNQS010000013.1:0-28286 GCA_964575515.1 Candidatus Woesearchaeota archaeon
AAGAAGCAGTAAATAAAATGTGGATAAAAGAAGGCGGTAAATTTATAAGAAAAGCCCATGAGGCATATTTAACAACTAAAATCAATTAATTAATGAAAATGTTAAAAATTTTAGCAGATACGCAACAAACGAGAAAAGAATTTAACGGTAAACTTAGCGATGCTTTAACGAGAGCTATAGAAGATGTGGGAAAACAATTTGGAGATAAATATGTTTTGGGATATTTTGAATTTGATGGGGTTGTGGGAGGTCTTACTAGATATGGTGATTGCCCTCCTGCGGATGTGTTTTATTTTCAGAGAGACCATGGGAAATTTAGAAACTTTGCACAAGATTTTCTTGGGATGATTACCTTTCCAGTGAACAAACCCTTATTCCCCAGAGGGTGTGGAGAAGATACAGTTCAGGTAAGCGTAGGTTTTAGTATCGATGCACCAGTTTGTATTGGAATTTATGATAAGAGGTATGATTCAATTGTGAGAAAGCATTTAGATGAATTTGCACAACAAAATGATAGAACAGTAGAATATGTTAATAGTTAATTATTATTTGTGCTCGTGATGTGTGTGAGCATGCTTGTGCTCGGAATGTTCGTGCTGGGCGTGATGGTGCTTTCTTGAGAGTGAGCTGAAAGATTTTTGAGTTTCTACAAGTTCTTTTTTTAAGTCAGAGACGCCTGATGCATACTGGCCTATTTTTTGCAAGATTGAAAGCTGGAGATTGTCAATGATTTTTTCTATTCTTTTCAGGCGCTCGTCTATGCCAAAGATTTTAGTTTCTGCTATTGTTTTTAAATCTGCTAATTTTTCAATTTGGCTTCTTATTTTCAAGAGCTTTTCTGACATAACCTGCTCTGCTATTTCGTTTATTGTATCAGAGCTAATTTGTGTTTGCGCGTATTGCGGTTGATAGCTATAATCATATCCTTGAGGCTGTTCATACTGTTGAGGATATTGCTCTTGATATTGTGACGGAGAGGGAATTTCTTGCTGTTGGTTTTCTTGTTCCGAGGCTATGGGAAATGATTGCTGATAGCCTGCCATGCCTGAATTTTCCTGATATGGAGATTGTGAATTTGCTGTTATGGCTTCCTTGATTTGTGCCTGAGTCAATGCGTTTTCTATTTCTTTTTGAGAGATTCCCTTTTGCCTTAATGACTGCATAATTTCCTGATCAGGAATGCCTTCCTGCCTCATTCTTTTTATTTCGTCTGTTGTGCTCATTGTTTGGTTTTATTTTCTGAAAAGATCAAACTGCCTTTGGAGTATGGATAGCTCTTCTTTTCTTGCCGTGTTAGAGAGTTGTTCTGTTATTCTTTCGAGAAGCTCGCGGATTCTCAGGCTTTCTTCCTTTAATTGAAGAATTGTTTTTTTTAATTCCTGGATTTCATTGAGTGTTTTTTCCCTTTCATCTATATGAGTTTGGCCTATCAAAATAATGCGGTCTCTTAGAAGGCGGAGTTTTTCCTCTAAATCTCTTATTGATATAGTATCTCTTGAGAATTGTTGCTGATAGTCAGATATTTCGGGCATAATTATTAAAGTGTTATTGGGTTTATATATTTTGAGTTGCTATTCTAATATTATGTCAAGATTGCTGATGCAGAAAACCATGTGCTTTAGCACATGGATGAATGCAATCTTGAGCATCTATAAAGTCTCACACAAACCACACACTTTAGTGTGTGGTAAAACTCAAAGACTTTATGATACTAATATGTTTGATAAAATGATTAAGAATGGTTTTAAGATATCATTAATGTACTATATATTCTGATAGAGAAAAATGGATGAATTTTTAGGGTTAGAAATATATTTAATATAGGGCGTTCTTTGAAAATCATGATATTCAAAGAGGGGGCGCCTTTATATGCGAGAGAGATTGAAAGGCAGGGAGGAGAGGACGTTTTGTATGTGAATTACATGCAGGCAGGGCTTGTGCCTTCAATTGCGGACAATGCAGACATTATGGCTCGGACTATTGACGCTCTTGCTGAAAATCCAAACAGCTCAAGAGTTGTTTTTGTGCAGCAGAGAAATTATAATTATCCGTTTGAGCAAATAAGCCTATTGGCAGAGGTAGCGAGATTGTATAATTTTTTAGTAAAGCATGAGGAGATATTGTCGCCCTCTCACCTGCAGCTTTTTGGAAATGTTTCTGAAGTCCATGGGGATTTGAGCTATTTACTAATGTTGCTGAGGCAGGATCCTATTGGATGCTATGTTGAATTGAAAAATAGAATAAAGGTATTGAGGGAGCAGTTTAGCAGGGGAGATGCTACAAATAAATCTGCCCTGATAACTTATGTCAGATTATTGGAAAGATTTCAGAGCTCTTTGGAGAGCACAAAACTAATTCAGTCAGTGAGCGACAAGCTTGATGATTATAGCTTTGGAGAGAGGGAGATTTATAGGGAACTGTTCAGGCCGGATATTCTGCCTAATTTTACATTTACCCGATTAATTGCCCAATTGCCAAAGGGAGCGGTTTTAGTAAACCAATATGAAATTAAGAGCGAAGACGAGGTTATGACAGTCACTATATTAAAGAGGGAGAATGATTCAAAGTATTTTTATCACATAATGCCGCCTGAATACAGCTTGAATGAAGAGCATCATATACTATTGAATTTAGCTCGCAATGTTTTGACAGAGCACAGGCCCAAGGCAGAGGAATTTACAGATCCAGAGAGAACAAGAGAGGTTTTTTTTAACATTTCCAGAGATTTGTTGCAGGATTTAGGGAGAAGCAGAGGAATAGGGCTGAGCAACAGAGAAATTAATCAATTGGCGAGGATTTTAGTAAGGCATACAATTGGATTTGGGCTTATTGAAATTTTGCTGCAGGATGATAGATTGCAGGATATTGTGCTGAATGCGCCGATTGCGCTGAATCCTGTTTTTGTGAGACATTCTAATTATGATGAGTGCGTTACAAATATTATTCCGAGCTATGAGGATGCAGATTCATGGGCTGCAAAATTAAGATTGCAGAGCGGAAGGCCTTTAGACGAGGCGAATCCTGTTTTAGACAGCGATTTAGTTTTTAGGAATGTTAGAGCGAGAGTTGCTGCAATTACGAAGCCTTTGTCACCATCTGGGCTGGCTTATGCTTTTAGGAGGCATAGAGATGAGCCTTGGACATTGCCTCTTTTTGTGAAGAATAAAATGATTAATTCCTTTGCAGCAGGATTATTGAGCTTTTTGGTTGATGGAGCACGAACTATTTTGATTGCAGGAACGCGATCTAGCGGAAAAACATCGGTTTTGGGAGCTTTAATGTTAGAGATTATGCCAAAGTTCAGGGTTGTTGTTGTGGAGGATACAGCTGAGCTTGCCGTAGACGCGATGCGCAAGATAGGGTATGATATTTTAAGAATGAAGGTAAGGAGCGCTTTGGTTAAAGGGACTAGTGAAGTAGAGGCTTCAGAAGGAATAAGGACTAGTTTAAGACTTGGAGATAGTGCGTTGATTGTTGGAGAGGTTCGAAGTCAGGAGGCCAAGGCACTTTATGAGGCGATGCGCATTGGAGCATTAGCGAATGTTGTTGCAGGAACAATTCATGGAGACTCTGCTTATGGAGTGTTTGATAGGGTTGTAAATGACTTGCAAGTTCCTCCTACAAGTTTTAAGGCGAGCGATATTATAGTTATTGCAAATCCTATCAAGACTGCTGATGGGCTGCATTCTATTAGGAGAGTGATTGGCGTGACAGAAGTTCGGAAGCACTGGAATAATGACCCTGCTTTGGAGAAGGGCTTTGTGGAATTGCTGAAATATAATGTTGATAAGGATGAGTTAGAGCCGACAGAAGAATTGATAAATGGGGAGTCAGAGATTATTAAGGCAATTGCTTCGAATGTTAAAGGCTGGGCAGGGAATTGGGATGCTGTTTATGACAATATAATTTTGAGGGGAAAGATAAAGCAGGAGATTGTAGATGCTAGTGATAGATTGAATAAGCCAGAATTGTTAGAGGCGAGATTTAACTCTGTGGCAAATGAGGTTTTTCATAGAATAAGCGACGAGGTAAGAGAAGAATATGGGCTGCCTTTGAGCGAGATTGTTTTTCCGAGATGGAAGGAATGGTTTTATAAGAATGCTGAAAAATTTTGATTATTATTTTTTCGCTTTACTGCCCTTTTTTAGCTCTTTACAATAACGATTAATGTCTCTTTCAAAACGTTGGTCTACATAAGCTAAATACTTGTCCATTTCTTTCTTATTATTTAGAAGTTTTTCATAGTCGACTTCGTTAATAACACAACCCTTCGAACGAAGATAATTAACATCATCTTTTGTAACTTCTATACATGCAAATCCAAGTAGTAAATACTCTCTTTTAGCATCCTGAAGCTTATCAAGGACTGCTTCGAATTCGTCCCAGTTTTTAGGCCTAATTACGGTTTCTATTCCCATAATTTTAGTGGATATTCTTTGGTATTTAAACTTTTCTCTTTATTACTATTATATAATTAATACTTTACTTCACAAATTGGACGTTTTCCAAATCTTCAAATTGCATATCTCCTGTGAGAAATTTTATATTTCTTGATTTTGCTATTATATATCCTATACAATCTACATATGATAACTTTCTTTTTTTATATTCTGCTCTAAAATAGTTTGCTTTTTTAATTATATCATCTTCTATTTCAACTACAAATTTCAAGAAATTTTCATAATATTCATCTGCCTTTTCTTTTCCATATAGTAAAAGAATACCATAATGCAATTCCATTAAATTTAATTTTGTAGTGATTATTACTATTTCTTTCTCATATTTTTTATATAAGGGATTGCCATTAATAATTTCGTGGAAGGCGTAAGTATCAAAAAAATAGGCTTCTATCTCTCCCATCCTTTTCTTATCATGTCCTTGAATTCTTGGCCAGACATTTTCCTTTTTTTAATTGAGCCGAATATCGCGGATAAATCTGCCTTTTTTACAATTTCTATTATTATTTTGTCATCTTCCTCTAGATTTTCTTTTTCAACTAAGACTTTTGGGAGAATCACTCCCATTGAATTTCCCCATTTCTTTACTTCTACTTGGATTGCCATGTTATATTTTAATTATACATTAGTTATATTTAAATCTTTCCTTCTTAGTAACTTTTTAGTTATGAGGCTAACTCGTTAAGCCACTAAGAGCTATTGAAGCTAAAAGCGTCAGGGCGAGGATTGAAATCAACGAAGTTGCTAAATAGAGAGTAACGGCGCGCTTTAGGTTCCTTGCTAATTCATACTTTTCTTTTAACACATCTCTACCTGATTCTAACACTACTAAAGCAGATGTCAATATGAAGACCACTTCAATTATGTATAAGCCTATGCTTGCTTGAATGAAGTAAGGGGGTATCATTGCAGTTATGGGAAAAATATCTGCTATGCCTCCGATATTTGCCAGTGAGGTTGCGCCAGCTCCTAATTCCTGCTGAAGGTTTTGCAGTCTGCTTAAGATAGAGGTTATCATTGAAGCTAAACCTACGACTATGCCTGCTAAAAGAGGGGCGAGGAATGTCATGTTTGATTTCATGTCAGAGATGATTTCTGCGAGAAGATCTTTTAAACGCTGATTTATTTTATTGATGTTTTTCACGTATTCAGAGATTGCCATTAATGAATTAGCTGCGACCTGGAGGCCTTTTTTGACAGATTCAATTAATATTTTCATTGAGGTTGCGATTAATTGAGAGGGAAAGAAAATTATCGCGCCTATTTTTTTATCAAAGACTGCTCTTTCTAATGACATGCCTGCCTGCTGAATGTTTTGATTGACTAGAGAAAAGAAATCATGTGTTTTCTGGCTTTTTATTGACTGCGCGACTTCGCCGAATGCTATTTCTGCAGGAATGCCATCACCCAAGCGATTGCCTAATTGGAAGATTGAATTGGTGAATTCTTCTTCTAATATTTTTGTGTCTTCTCTTTCTTTTATTAAGGATTTTGTTTTCTGCTTGTATGCTATTGAGAAAAATAACGCTATTGAAAGAGGGATGAAAAGGCTAAATAGCACTGAAAACGGGCTGAACGGGCCTATTAGCTCGCCTTCAAGAATTATAAAATCAAAGAGCTTTGTTTCTTTTAAAAATGGTAGGCCTAATTCCGCGAAGAAGTAATCACTTTTTATATTTAGGAGAGAGGTTATTGCATTTATTTGGAAGATGAATGGGAGCGTGCCTAGGATGAGGATGGGAAATGCGATAATGAATGCAGACAGCCAGGGCTTTTTGGATTTGAATTTAGGATAATTTGGATTTAATTCAAGGATTTTAGATTCGCCGTATCCGCCAGGACGCTTTAGCAGTGTTTCTGAAGTTAGATAGAAAACAAGAAACGGGATTAGAATATTGAATATTACAAATACATGATACCATTTTAATACACCCTGCAATAAAGTGGACGCAAGAGGGAGAAGAGCGAGTCCAAGAGTTGGAAGGATTATTCCAAGCATATAGACATTTGTCAATGGCGAGCGGATTTCTCTTGAATACCTGAGCATTTTTTCGTAAACGCCGTCAAGGATGACTTGAAGCGCTTTTTCAAGGATTATGACTCTTCTATTTTCAGAGGGCTCAAAGAGAGAGGATTCTATCAAATGAAAGGATTCTATGAATTCAGGGGCATAATCGCTCCAGGTTTCCAAATAAGTATCGAGGGATTGTTTTATTGTTGAGAATTTTCCTATTTCTATATCGTAGAATATTTTTTTGAAGTCTAATGCGAGAGGGCCTTCGAGATGCTCTGAAGCAAAATATATTGCCCTTTCCAGATTTGATGTGTGCTTCATGTAGACTACAGTATAAAGAATCGCCGGCACCATTTGAGAAGAAGCTTGGAGGCGCCAGATATTGGCTAATCTTTTTGGCATTGTATATGTGTAATAAAAGACAAAGAAGGATATTATTACGCCTAAGAATCCCAGGAGAAGCTGAATTGAGCCGTTGATTAGGTAGATTGAAACTGTTATCAGGATTGCTGCAAAAAAGATGCCGAGCATTGACAACAACGAGAGCGTTAGGGCTTCTTCTGCAGTTACATTTAATCTTGCCGCATTTAAGTGAGATTGTATTTTCTGCCTGTCTTTTTGCGCAATTTTTATTTTTATTATATTTCCGAGAGATTTTGCCCAGCGTTCGTATCTTGATAATTCTGGAATCATCTCCTGCCTGAATTTAGTATACTCTATAGAATCATCTTCATAACTTGCTATTTGAGATTCCAGCTTTCTGCTATATTTTTCAAGGATTTCTTTTGTGGACGGCATCTTCTCTTTTTATATGATTTATAGATAATAAAATATAAGGAAGACGGGTGTTATAAATTGTGTGGTTTGAATATGTAATAATAGAGAATTTTAATAATAAAATATAAATAAAATTAGGATGGAGATTGAATTATATAAAGAAGGGAAAGTGACAATAACAGAGGCTTATTGGTAGGCAAATATAACAACTTGGAAAATGGGAGAATATCTTATGAGTAAAGGATATAAATCTAGTTATTCAGATTCTCTTTAAAGACATTAGATTTAATAATATAAGCATATTAATTTTTTTATGATTGATAAAAGAGGAGAGTTAGTTTGGGATGAGCTTATTCCTTGGATAATTGGATTGGTTGTTTTGGCTTTGATATTTGTGCTTTATTTTACATTAAGCGGGAAGGGGCAGGGGATTATTGATTATCTAAAGAGTTTATTTAGGTTTGGAAGATGAATACAAAAGGAGATATTAGGATTTCGTACTTGATTGGGGGAATTGTGGCTATTTTTGTTTTATTTGTAGTTGGATTTGGAGCTTATTCTTTTTTTAGCGGAAAGGCAATTCCTTTTTTTGATTTTCTTCCGGGATTTAATAGAACAGTTGAGAGGGTTAGCGGGATAGAGATTTTGAGGTATGATATTATTGATGAGAAAGTACAATATTATGACAAGGCATATTGGAGGGATTTTGAGGGAGAGGTTTTTTTAGGCGATAAGAGAGTTAAATATGGCGATGTGAAAAGGGATTTTGAGAGATTTTATTATGAGAGCAAAAGAGAAAATAACTTAATTGAGATAGAGCAAAGGTTTTCCTTAATTGGGATTTTAGATTTAGTTAATAGTTATAATAACAATATTATTTTGATTGATAAGAATTTGCAAGATTGGAGCAGGGTTTTGGGAAGTAGTCTTAATTTGAAGAGCTATAAGATTTATGTGCCAGATGGAGTTTCTATTGGGTATAGGAGAGATTTAGAGCTTAGTTTTGCGAGATTTGGAAGCATTGGCTGTGAGAAATGCAAGAGTGGAGATGTGGAATTTCAATTGATGAATAAGGAGCTTAGCAGGGGAAGCCCTATTAGTTTTGTTTTGGGTTTGGATGATACATTTAGCATACTTTATAGCGATATTAAACAGCTTTCAAAAATTAATGTTAAAGAGGATTTATTAAATAGAATATTTAATGGGATGATGAATTGGAGAGAGAGTGTTTTTGACAAACCTATTAGGATTAGCTATTCAGAGGATGATATAGGGATTGTTAATCATTTTTGCAGCGAGTTAAGAGATAAGAGATATATTGTTGTTGATCTGAGCAAGGGCGTTGATATTGATAAGAAATGCGAGAATGGTTAAGATGAGGAAAAAAGGATTGGTTGGAAAAAGCATTACAAATATTTTATTATGGATTGTTTTCTTGATTTTAGCTCTGGTAGCTGTCGGGTTTTTGATTAAGAAGCTGACTGCTTAGCTTATTAAATTCTTGACGGCGTAATTGTTATAAATAGAGGTTTCTTTTGATTGTTATGATATATAAAAGAGGGGCTGTAGAAGTTTCTATTATTATAGGGATTTTACTTGCTGTAGTGGGATTTATTATTATCTTGTTTTTTTTTAGTGAATTTGATTTTACTTCTTATACTGAGGATGAGCTTTGCAAATTAAGCGTATTGTCGAGAGCGACCTCTCCTGCAAATGTGCAGAGCGCTGTTCCCTTGAAATGCACAACTAAGAAAATTTGTTTGAGTAAAAATGGGGATTGCAATAAGAATTTTGCCGGGGAGGAGATTAAGAAAATTGAGGTTTCTGGAGATGAAAATGAAATTGCCAAGAAAATTGCAAAGACAAGTGCTGACGCGATGCTTGATTGCTGGAAGCTCATGGGAGAGGGAAAATTAGATTTATTCGGGAGTTTTTGGACGCAGTCAGGATGGGATGAGGCTAAGCCAACTTGCGTTATTTGCTCCAGGATTGCTGTGGATGAAAGCGTTAGCAAGGAAGTATTAGAAAAGGTTGATATTAATAAATATATGAGAGAGAATGTTATTCCTGAACTCGGAGTGAATTATATTTCTGCATTTACTGGAGGAGGGGCTGTTAGTTATGCTAGTGCAGATCCTGCAAAGGAAAATGCTTTTAAGGAATTTATCAAGGAGAATAAAGCCAAGGGTGCTGATGGCAGAGAGATTGTTTTAAGCGAGAGTAGGGAGAATAGGGAATTAGCGATTGTATTTGCACAGTTTAAGCCTCCTAAAGTCAGCGATGTTTTGAAAACTATGACTTTTGCTGGCTTGACTTTTATTTCTCCAGTTACATTGATTGGAGGATACGGAATGTGGAATGCCGTACAAGGGCAGTTAGCTGTGCCAAGCTATTGCGGAAAATTTGTCAGCAATAGAGAAAATGTTGAGGGATGCTCAATGATACAGGGAATTAATTACAATGCCCGCGATTTTAATTTGCTGTGTCCGCAGGTTGAAGGAAATTTGTAAAATGAAAGAAAGATTTAGGAAACTTCAAGGAACAAGTTCCTTGAGGCCATCAAGATTTTATATTAAGAAAATCTTGAGGTCTTTTAGCAAAGCAAGGTTTATAGCAGAGCAGAGCTCCGCTATCCTTTCAAAAAAATTTGAAAGTAACCAGAGGTTAAAATGAAAAGTAAAAGAGGGATTTTAATGAACAATCTTTTGGGATTAATAATTGCTGCTATTGGAATAGGGATAATTATTTTTGGAGCATATAAATTATATGCGGTTTCAGTTAATCAGGAGAGCGAGAATGCAAAGAATCTTCTTAATATTATTGAAGGGAAAATAAATAATTTGAATAACAACGAAGTTGGAAGATTTCAACTGCGGGGCGTCAAGGATTGGTTTTTAGTTGGATGGGGGAAGAATGATGCAGGGAAGATAGACAAATGTCTTTTTGAGAGTTGCGTTTGCATTTGCAAGGGCGATAGGAGTGATTTGAAAAATTCCTGCCAGGAAAATGGATTTTGCAGAAATTTTGATTTTGCAAAAATAGGGGTTTTTGAATTTAAGAAGGTAATTGGAAAGGATGTAATTGATTCTGTTGGAAATACTATTAAAGAAGAAGATGTTGTCAAGGATATCTTTAATCCCAGATATAAAGAGGACAGGAAATGGTATAGAGATGGGGTTTATAAGAATTCTTTGCTGGACGATGCCTGCCCTCAATTTTACGAGAGCAATCTTGCAGAGATTTTAATTTATAAAGACGAAAAAAGCCTGGCTATTCTGAAGATTAACGAGGTGAAGGATGAATTTACAAGGGCTGTGGGAGCATGTGGAAAGTGAATAGAAGAGGGGAGGGAGGCGAGGATTTTTTCTTAGATAATGTTGTTTTTTTGATTTTGTTAGCTATATTTTTCTCTGCGATGCTGTATTTTATTTTTCAGCAGCAGGAAGGCGCTGGAGTTTGGGAGGATTACTATGTAAAAGAAATTACCAAAGAAATTGATTTTTCTGAACAAGGAGACAAGATTTGCATGGATGTGCATAAGGCAACAGAGATAGCGAAGAAGAATAATGTCGCGAGTTTTAGCGAGATATTTAGGATTGATAATGTTGCAAACGAGGTTTGCGTGAAATTGAGCAGGGGAAGAAAAACCTGCCTTAATTATTTTAATGAGATTGATGTCGTTAATATTGATTTAAGATTAGGCGTTCCAGGAAATGTTTTATGTTTTGATATTGCTGATAATAGGGGTGTTGATGATGAGAGCAGATAGGAAAGGAGCATTGGGAGCGCAGGTTTTTGGAATATTTGAGTTTTTGCTTTTTATTTTAATTATAGGGGCGAGCATTGCTTTTGGAACTTATCTTTTTTATGGTAAGGGATATGATTTTCGTAATGCAGAGGCTGATTTATTGAATTATAAAATAACTAGTTGCATTATGGAGAATGAGATTAACATGGATTTTTATAATGAATTTTTTGAGAAATGCGGATTAAATAGAGAGATTGTTAATAAAACTAGCATTATTAAAATTTGCAGAAATTCTGGAGATTGCATTGAAGAGAATAAAAATGAGAATATTTTATTTCAGTCAGGGAGCAATTTTGTGGCTTGTGAGATTGCTTACAAGAAAAAAAGCAATGCCCCTGGATGCGTGAGCAAGAGCTTTAGCAAAAATGGCGAGAGATTTGAGATTATTGTTGGAAGTAAGCAGAGCAGCAGGAGGGAGTTTGGATGAATTTTAATAGCAATAAAAGAGGGCAGTTGGGAAAGATTATAAGCGCTAATGTTGTTTTGATAATTTTAGTTTTTCTTATGGCTATTTATTTAGTTTTAACTGGATTTGCTGTTGGAATTAAAAAGCCTGATGTTCCTTCTTCTATTGATGTCGAGCTTGGCGATGTTTTGTTTAAAGAGATTAATGTTAATGGCGATAGGATGAGTTTTGTTAATGGATTGATAAGAGCTGATTTAGAATCTAAAAAAGAGGAGAAAGCTGGGAGAAAGAGCAATTATATGTCTATTGTTAAAGAGGCGATTAAATCAGAATTGGAGAGAGAGTTAGCTGGAGATAGGGAATACTGTTTGATGCTTTTTCAAGGAGGAGGGAATATTCTTCCTGAAAATACAAGAGTAGGAGGAAATGAAGAAGATATTTATTATAAATTCAAGGATGGGAAAGGTGAGATAAGCTATAATGTGCTTGAGATGGGCGAATATCAGAGAAAGGGTCATCTTTCGTCATTGAATTTTTATGTCAAGACAAGTGAGCTTGAAAAGGAATATAATGTTCTTTATTATTATGGAGGGTGCTTAAATGAGAAGTAGAAGAGGACAATTAGCAGGATTGCTTTTTCCTTTAATTGCTTTAGTTTTAGTTGGAGTATCTTTATTTACATTTATTAGCTTTAATGATAGATTTGCAGATAGCTCGGAAGGTATGAGCAATATTTTATCTTCTATCGCTTTTTATGAGAATTATATTATTAAAGAGAGCGAGCTTATTGTTAAGGATGTTATTTTAAGCGGGGGATTGATAATGACTGATTTTGGATTGAAGAGCAGATTCCAGGAATTTGCTGAAAAGAGGAATTTAGGAATTGTTGGAACAGAGGATTATTTTGATAAAATTAAGAGAGGGGATTTTATTTTTAAACACGATGGAAATAAATATTTATTTGAGATAAAAGATTTGAATTTGAAGGCTGATGGAGGGGCTAATAGCTTTAGCAGGAATTTGAGCTTGATGATTGAATTTGATTTTAATGGGAATATTTTGAATTATTCAAAAGATTTATAAAAGGGAGATGATTTGTTTATATATGTATAATAAAAGAGGGCAGGAATTGTCTATCGGGACTACAATATTGATTGCTTTAGGAATTATTCTCTTGGTTTTATTGGTTTTGGGATTTTCTATTGGATGGGAGAATTTGTTCAGCAAGATTGGGATTTTCCAAGGAAGTGATTTGAGCGCGATGGTTGCGGCTTGCAAGGTTGCTGTTGCTTCTGATTCTAAAGCAAGTTTTTGTGATTGTAGGAAAGTCAGGATAGCAGGACAAAATACTCCTTTAAATCTTAATTGTGGTTCTTCGCAAATAAGGGAGGCTGATACTGAATTAGCCGCCAAGGCAACACAATATAGTTGCAGCGCCTGTCCATAGCAGCATTATTTAGATAATAATTTAAACTTAATTTTCTTTGCTTGAGCATGGAATATGCAGAGCCGAGTTTCAGGAAGACAAAAGGGGATAAGAAAGCCAAAAGAAGATATGGAATTTACAAGAGGGGCGGGAAGCATAGAAGCACTAATGTTTTTATTGGGAAGAGGGAAAGTTAAACAAAAAGTAATACTGTACTTAGGAAACATAGATAACATCATTAATATCTTCAATTTCTATAAAGAACAACACTGATTTTTACACATAGCCTACCCAAGAGAAAATAATATAAACCCTATCTTCCTGATTCTTAAAGAGGTGAAATATTAAAGCATGTCAAAAACAATAGGCATTATATCAATAAAAGGGGGAGTTGGCAAGACAACAATATCTGCCTCTCTCGCTTCTGATTTAGCAAACAATTTTGACAAAAAAGTCCTGCTAATAGACGCAAATTTCTCTGCCCCGAATCTTGGCCTTCACATGGACATCGTAGAGCCCGCATACACAATCCACGAAGTGCTGGCAAAAAAAACAAGAATAAGAGATGCAATCCACTCAAGATTTAATGTCGACGTAATTCCTGGCAGTTACATAGCAGATTATGATTTCAATCCGTTAAAGCTGAAAAAAGAGATAAGAGAAATAAAAGAAGATTACGATTTCATAATCATAGATTCTTCTCCAAGTTTGAACATAGAAATATTGTCAACAATCTTTGCTTCGGATAATCTATTTATTGTGACAACTCCGGATTATTCAACTTTATCATGCTCCATAAAAGCGGCAAAATTCGCGCAGCAATGCGGCAAAACAATTTCCGGCATAGTTATAAATAAGATTCACGACCCTGATTATGAATTCACATTAAAAGATATAGAAGAAGCTTTAGAAATCCCAGTCGTTGCAAAAATTCATTACGACAAGAACGCCTATCGCTCTGCCTTTGTCCGCATTCCCGCGCCTTTATTCAATAAAAAATCAAACCTGTCAAGGGAAATAAACAATTTAAGCAGGGCGCTGATAGGAGTAAAGGAAAAAAGATCATTTATGCAATGGTTCTTTCCAAAAATTAAAAAAGAGGCAGTAAATCGCCAACTGCTAAAAGAAAGTTTTTATAATAGCTTATTTTCTTAATAATGAATGAAAATCCAAAACTGCATATTCTGTAAAATCGTGAAAAAAGAAGTCTCCGCAAGTTTTCTAGCAGAAACAAACAATTTCATCGCTATCCTGGACGCAAATCCAAAAACAGAAGGGCACGCTTTAATAATCCCAAAGAGGCATTATGTAACAATTCTTGACATTCCTAACACTCTGGCAAAAGAAATGCTGGAATTAATAAAAAAAGTGGCCCTAAATATTCTTGAAAAAAAACAAGGTGATGGTTTCAACATAATTATGAATAATCTATCTCCAGCAGGCCAAGTCGTCATGCACGCCCATATTCACATAATTCCAAGAAAAGAAGGCGATGCTCTTCGCCCAATAGCTTAAAATGGCTGTGAGGGGAATTGAACCCCCGACCTCGAGCTTATGAGACTCGCGTTCTACCATTGAACTACACAGCCAAGACTATCTAACACAAATACTTTAAAAACTTTCTAATCCTAATTAAAACATGGCAGAAGAAATAATAAATCTCGCTCCTGACACAATTGCAGATTTAATAACACAATTGGGCAGTATAGGAAAATGGATACAGGCAGTCGGCATAGTAGTAATTCTCTGGCTAATTTTCGAAATAATAATCTTAATCAACAACAGAATAAGAAGAAAACAGCTCTATGAAATAGAAGAGCATCTTAAGGGCATAGAAAAAAAGCTTGATAAGGTTCTGAAAAAATAATCAAATACCCAAAACAATATCCATTGTAGAAATATTCGTTCTCTTTCCTTCTTTTTCAAAAGAATCGCCGGATATCGCAATATTTTTCACTTTAACGCCCTTTTTCTCAAGCACTCTTTTAGAAACCTCTGCAGCATCAACTGCCTTGGAAATAAATTTACCCCTTGATTTTATGACAACCTCTAACATATTTCTCTTGTTAAACTGCATTATGATGCTTTTTATATAATTCACCAGCGGCTTGCTTCCAATAAAAACTACGTTGCCGTCGTTAGAATCAATATTATTATCTTCTCTAATTCCTCTCATATCGGATGTATCTTCCATGTTGTCTAAATAGTCTTAGTCTTTAACAATCTGGCCATATAGCCGGCAATTTTATTCCGTATGGGCTTAGAAGGCATTGTATTATTTAAAAGCTTTTTGTTATATTCAAAGTCAGACTTAAAGCCATGCTCTCCCTCAAGCAGCTGTTTTGCAGCTCTCTTCACCATGATTGATTTTATTCTTCCCATAATTTACCCTAAAATCGTGCATTTATAAAATTATCTCAATTAGAATCTATATCATTATCTTCTAAGTTTCTCAAATTTAATCAAATTTCTCCATTCTCTCAAATAGTCCTGCGCCTTCTTGTTCGGCTCTCCTCCAGAAACAAAAAATGCAGGCATTTTTTCAGCCTGCGCCATTTGCAGGCCAGTCTCAAAATCCTTTTCTTTTATCAGTTTTTTATCCCTGGCAATTAAAAGGAATTCCTGCTTTCCAAAAACCGCGTCTATCCTTACCCTCGCCAAAAACTCTTTTTTCTTGTCAGAAATAACATCCATTATCTCCACATCCTTCGCAGAAAGATATTCTTTTATTTTCGCGGAAAAAATATTCTCCTCAATGTCTTTTTTTACAGCTCTCTTTTTCAACTTCTTAGGCTTTTCAACATCAGCAAAACTCTCTGCTTTTATCTCTTTCACAATCTCTGCAGGCTTTTCCAGTTTTTCAGCCTCTTCCATAATCCTGGGTCTGCCACTAATCTTTTCCTCTATCATTCCTTTAATTTCAGAATCGGGTGAAAGAAAATATTTCCAGAAAAGTCTTGTCTCGCCGTCCACTCTCGCTCTAATTGGTATGGCAAAATCCTTGACAGCCCTTAAAGCAACCCTTATCACAGGAGTTTGTGCATTATCGTCAAGGACTCTCTCCTTCTGCAAAAGAGAAAAAGCCTCTCTTTCTCTTATATTCAAATGCTCAATAAATTTCTCTAGTAAATTCTCTTGCCCTTCCAGATAATACAGCGGGGAGCTCCCTACTTTCATATTGCTCATCTTAATCTTCTTTTCCCCGTAAAGTTCAGAAAGAAAAGCCCCGGCAAATAATGGCTCAACCCCGATTGCCCTAGCAATATTGACAGGCAGCGAGGGTCCCACAGTCTTAAGCAAAGATAATATCCTCTCCTTATTCTGCTGTACATTCGAATTTAACATGCTCTCTAAAAAATCATCATTTTTATAAATCTTATTGTCCTCGTTTATCTTTTAAGAACAATTTATATATCATTCTCCGATATAATTTTATGACATATCTTTTCTGTTATAGATACAAACAAGGAAAATTACCAAATACAATCCAAGTCTACTTCCAACTCTATCGCGAGAAATATAATGAAAGAGACGGCGAAATTGCCTCATGTATTGTAAAAAAAGAATATTTTACCCCACAAGATATGGGGGGTCTTGTCAAACTAGTCTCAATAGACTATCCAAGAGGAATTTTTCTTGATAGTATCAGAGTTGAAATTAAAAACGCAGAAAATAAATTTTCTTTCTTCCATGTCCCAAGAGACAATATCCAAGAAGCCATCAAAATCAGAAAAGAATTATAGTCTCGCCCAATCAACCTCGTAATAACTTACATCTCCCTCCTCATCGACAACCCCTAATAATAATTTCTTCTTGGTTGAATGAGCAATTCTGTTCTTGGCAATAAAATCATGCCATTTCAATGCCTCGTTCTCCCTGACACTATATAAAATCCATTTAGCATGATCTTCCCCTGGCCTTATGCCCCTATCATAAACCCTGAATTCTGCTCCAAATTTCAGGGCAGTTTTTAGAATATATCCTCTCTTTCTCAAGTCCTTAAAAACAGCAAGCTTTACCTCGCTCTTTTTATCAATCCTTTTCATCTTTCTCATCAGCTCCTCAAATCCTATCTCTCTATCTCCAGAAAAAACCTGCATCCTATTAATAGATACTAAGTACAATGCCTCAACAAGCATGTATTCTACTCTTCCATCTATTTTCTCTCCAAATCTTGACTTCTCGTATAAACTAAAAGCCTCGCTACTATTTGAAAATATTCTCTCTCCACTAAATTGGGCTTTAATCATCAAAGCATTAATAAAATTAATTATTTAAAGTTGCCTAATTATTCTCAATCTGACCAATATCTATCCTATCAACCTTTCTCCATAACTTTTTCTTATAAGCAAGAAGTTCGTTCTTAGATTCGACAGGGACTTTAAACCCATAAAGATATTTCATTGTTCGTTGTAAAAAATTTCTTCTTAATTTAATCCATTTCTTTTTGTGATAATCAAAAATCTTCATATTATCTCTCCCGCACAAATCTATTTCCTGTCCCTTATATTTTAAAGTCATTGAATAAAGATCCCAATTTTATCTTTATATCTATTAGGACATGCTTTGATATAATCACTTATATCAGGAATTAATATCCTAAAATATTTCTCAGAGAGGTCTATATCAATATCAGCAAGTTTGCGACTGGCTCCGTAAACTCTTGCTGCCAATCCGCCGCTTATCTGAAAAGGAATCTTATGTTTTTTTAAAAGGTCTATAATCCAGCAAAAAGCTTCTTTTGTATTTCTCTTGCGCATAAAATTGAATACAAAAACAGATATTTAAACCTAATACAACATTAATTATCTTCTTCATCCTTAAAAACTTTTCTTCTAAATTTATACAATTGGGGAATTGCTTCTGCAGGAAAATATTTGCCAGCGTTAAAAGTGTTTTCAATAAATCTAAAGCCAAGCTCTTTCTCCAAATCTCGAGATTTAGTAGCTCTAACGACTATGTTCCAATCTAATCCTAAACCCTCTGCAACCTGCGTAATTGTATAATATCTTCTCCCATTCGCCCGCTTTGACTTTACATTCATCAAAAATTCTTCTGCAGTTTTATAAGGCATTAAAAAGTATTAAATATGGCAAATTTAAATCTTTTCATAGAAAAAACATATTAAAATTCAGGCAAGGATAGTTTTAAAAATCAAGGAATCAAAACTAAATAATGGCAGATGACTTTGGCGACTTTGAAGAATTAAAAGAAGATTCTACAAAACAAGAGTCGCAGGATCAGGAAGCACAGGCAAGAATAAGGCTTCCAAGAAAAAATGAGTTTCTTGGAAGAGTCATGCAGCGCCTGGGAGGAAACAGAATGGAAATCAAGTGCACCGACGGAAAATCAAGAAATTGCCGCGTTCCAGGCAGGCTAAAAAGAAAATTATGGCTCCGTGAAGGCGATTTGGTTATAATAACACCCTGGCCAGACGACGATAATAAAGGTGACATAATATTCCAATATAATAAAAACGCTGAGTATCAATTGAAAAAGCACGGCCTCCTTAAAAATTTAGAAGACGGTTTCTAAGAAAATTTATAAATCCCAATAGCCAAAATCTTTCATGGAAGAGAGTCTGGACTAAAATCAAGATAATAATTTTTATTACTGCCCCTGACCTTAAAAATATTACTCGCAGTGTATTCAGCCTTTAATTTATTATCACCCAAAAAACCTAATATATGTCTCTTCTCCATAGGCTTGCGTAAATATATGTTATAAAAATACATATCATCAAACCTACTGGGAAGATTTTCAACTCTTGACACTAGCGAATCACTAGCTAAACTATGAATTTTTCCTATAATTTCAAAATCCTCATCTTCTAATCCGCTTTGCTCAATAAATTTTCTTCTGCCTAATTCCCCAAAGTCAGTCATATAAACTAATCGATTTCCCTGTATTTAAGAATTACTATAATACAATTAAACTTTTAGAAACCTTTATATTTCTCCCTCTACAATTCCAATTATGAAAAAAATAGATTTCTCTAAGATAGAAAAAAAATGGCAGAAGCTTTGGAAGGAAAAGAAGATTTTCCAAGTGAAAGAAAATCCTAAAAAGAAAAAATACTATTGCTTGGAGCAATATCCCTATCCTTCTGGCTCTGGGTTGCATATGGGCCATGCCTTCATTTATACAATAGGCGATATCTATGCGAGATTCAAGCGAATGCACGGATTTAATGTCCTACACCCAATAGGGTTTGACTCCTTCGGACTACCTGCGGAAAATGCTGCTATAAAGGCAAATTCCAATCCAAAAATATTCACGGAAAATGCAATCAAAAATTTTAGAAAACTAATGCGACAATTCGGCTTCAGCTACGATTGGAATAGGGAAATTCAATGCCATAAGCCGGATTATTACAAATGGGATCAATGGATTTTCCTTAAAATGTATGAAAAAGGACTTGCATACAGGAAAAAAGCGCCTGTAAATTGGTGTCCAAAATGCAACACCGTCCTTGCAAACGAGCAGGTCCACAACGGAAAATGCTGGCGCCATGAAGACACAAGCGTAGAAATAAAAAATCTGAATCAATGGTTTCTCAAAATAACAAAATACGCAGAAGAACTGCTCTCTCATTTAGACAAACTCCCAAACTATCCAGAATTAATTAAAATATTGCAAAAAAACTGGATTGGTAAATCTCAAGGTTTAGAGATTAATTTTGAAATCAACGGAAAAAACTGGCCTGTCTTTACCACGCGCCCTGACACAATATTCGGAGTGACATTCATGGTAATCTCGTCGCAACACCCGCATCTTTTTGACCTAGTTACAAAAAAACACGAAAAAGAAGTCAGGACATTTTTAGGAAAAATAAAATCCACATCAGAAGAAGACATAGAGAAATTGGAAAAAGAGGGCGTTTTCACAGGCTCATACGCAATAAACCCTTTGACAAAAGAGGAAGTTCCAATATATGCAGGGAACTTTGTATTGGCAGATTACGGCTCGGGCATGGTTATGGCTGTCCCTGCTCATGATCAAAGAGACTTTGAATTCGCAAAAAAATACGCCCTTCATATAAAGCAGGTAATCAAGCCTGAAACGCAGAAAGAGCTATCAGAAGCTTACTTAGGCGCAGGCAAGTTAATAAATTCAGCTCAATTCACAGGTTTATCTAATGAAGAGGGAAAAGATAAAATATCAGAATACATTGAAAAGAATAAGCTGGGAAAAAGGCAGATAAATTACAAGCTAAGAGACTGGCTTATCTCAAGGCAGAGATACTGGGGCACCCCAATTCCAATTATCTACTGCGAAAAATGCGGCATTGTCCCTGTCCCAGAAAAATCTCTTCCTGTAAAATTGCCTGAAAAAGTAGAATTCGGCAAAGGCAATCCTCTGGAAACAAATAGCGAGTTTCTAAACACGACTTGCCCTAAATGCAAATCAAAGGCAAAAAGGGAAACTGACACAATGGACACATTTGTCAATTCATCTTGGTATTTCCTGAGATACTGCGACTCAAAAAACGCAAATGCAATCTTTGACACAAAAAAAGCAGATTATTGGATGCCTATTGATATTTACATAGGAGGAAAAGAGCATGCCACAATGCACGATATCTATTTCAGATTCTACACAAAATTCCTTAAAGATTTATCTCTGTTAAAATTAGACGAGCCTGCAGTTAAATTATTTGCTCAAGGTTTTGTATACGGCAAAGATGGAAGAAAAATGAGCAAGTCCTACGGAAATGTTATCATCCCTGAAGAAGTTGCGGGTAAATACGGAGCAGATGCAACCCGCCTCTTTTTAGTTTCAGTTGCCTCTCCTGAAAAAGACATAAACTGGAGCGACGAAGGCATAGAAAGCAGCTGGAGATTCCTGAACAGAATATTCAATTTTATCAGCTCAATAAAGCCGTCAAGCTCCTCTCAAAGATTGCAGCACAAAATGAACAAGGCAATAAAAGAAATATCAGAAGAAATAGAAAGCCTTAGATATAATCTTGCAATAATAAAACTAAGAATCTTATTTGAAGAAATTGAAGAAGAGCATAAAATAAGCAGGAAAGACTTGGAATCATTTCTCAAGCTCCTCTCAATATTCTGTCCCCATGTCAGCGAAGAGCTCTGGCATAATCTAAAGAATAAGTCATTTATATCCTTAGAAAAATGGCCAAAGGCAGACGAAAAAAAGATAAATGAAAAGCTGGAACAGCAGGAAAAAGCCCAAGAAAAAATGATGGGAGACATAAAGAATATTCTTAACATAGTAAAAGAAAAGCAAAACAAGGAAACAAAGACAATATATATTTACGCTATTCCAAATGAAATAAAGACATATAATTCAGAATATATCTCAAAGAAACTTAATAAGGAAGTTAAAGTATTTGCAGTTAATGATAAAGACAAGTACGACCCTCAAAATAAAGCATCAAAAGCAAAACCAGGAAAGCCTGGTATTTATGTAGAGTGAATAGATGCAGAAACGTGTGATGAAATTAAAATAAAGAAAAACAAAAATACATAATGACTAATCTGTACATCATTTTTTTAAACATATTCAGAACAAAGGGATTAAGGAATGCAACTTGCTGCTGAATGAAGAGAAGTTGAACCAAAAGAAACCGCGGACATCTTGGGCATAGAATAGATTCCCTCAAGAGAATAGCAACACAACTTTATTACTTAAAAATAATCGCTCAACTATTTAAATCTCAAACATCTTACCATAGTATGAAAAATCAAAGTCAATATGTGTTTCCAACTCAATGCAAAAAATGCGGAACAATATTTGATCTATATTATGAATTTATAGAAGCAAATGAAAGAATAGACAATGAAGAGATACGGGAAAAACTAGGCAAGAAGCTTGCTGAATCGCTCTGCTGGGAATGTAAACAGCAAATATTAAGCGCACTCTCGTCAAACGAGCAGGAAAAAACAGACTCCCTGGACGAACTATTTCTTGAATTAGAATTGGGATAAGAAGTAAAAATCAATATACCCTACACGCTATCTATAGTAATTATGTCTCTTTCTAGTTAATCAGTTTATCACTAAACCCTTGTATTCTACCCACACCCAAAGGTATTGGTTTGTTAGGGTTTTGTACTCTATATAAAAATTCTATAATATAAAATATATAACAAATAACCTTTTTATATATAAATAAGTCTTGCTCTAAAAAAATATGGAAAAACAAAGAATGTCAATACCAACAGTATGCAATAGGTGTGGAGAGCTATTTGACATGTCATACGACCTCTTAAAAAGAGGAGGCATAGAGGAATTAGAAAGCAACCTTGTAAAAAAAAGAGGAAAAATAAACCTATGTTGGGAATATAGGTACGAGGAATAACACTTATTGAAAACATATTTCCAAATCAATTAACTTTATTAATGCCTTAAAAATTATTTTTTGATGTTAGAATTATTATCTGCAATAATGCTTGCAATCATCCAAGGCATAACAGAATGGCTTCCTGTCTCAAGCTCCGGGCATCTTATCATAGCAGAAAAAATTCTTAATTATCATTCAGACTTAACTTTTAATGTTGCGCTTCATTTTGGAACATTAATGTCTGTATTTGTTTATTTCGGCAAGGAGATTACAGATATTTTCCAGGATTTGCTAAAATTTAAATTCCATACAGAAGATGGCAAACTCGGAATTCTACTAATTATAGCGACAATTCCAGCGGCAATAATAGGCCTGCTCTTTAAAGATATATTTGAATCCATATATACAAACTTGTCAATAGTCGCATTGGGCTTTGGTATAACAGGCTTAGTCTTAATAATAGCAAGCCTTAACTTTAAAATACGAAATAATAAATTAAATATAAAAAACGCCCTTATAATAGGGTTCTCACAAATTCTCTCTATCTTTCCAGGCATATCACGCTCAGGCACAACAATTTCAGCAGGAATCCTCTCAGGCCTGAATGAGAAAACAGCCCTCAAATTCTCATTTCTGATGTCAATACCTATAATATTCGGGGCAAATATAATAACAATAGGCAATCAAACCTTGCCCCCAGAGTTAATCTGGGCGACTTTAGTCTCTTTCATAATAGGACTTCTATTCCTTCATTTAATGTATAAGCACATCTTAACATCAAGAAAAAACCTGAAATGGTTTGGAATTTATGCACTATTACTCTCAATAGCAATAGGGCTCTTCCTTCTTGTCTAACTGCCCAAATCCATCTAACTATCGGAAAATATGTTTCTCATTATGATAAAATATTTAAAGAAAATATATTAAATAAAAAAATGATTGAATTTGTTATGAATTATGAAGGTCCTTCTGCATATCAGGGAGGAATAGATAACATGAGGTCTTTTGCTAAAGATTTATATGATTACATGAAAAGAAACTTTGATGAAAAAAGTAGCATCAGAGAAGTAAAAATTGAGGGAAGAGGTCCTGGTTCAAGACTCATAAGAATTACATTTCCTCATTCAGGAAGCATAACAACACAACGTATTGAGCTACATGACGATATTGAAAAAGAAAGATTAAAAAGAGAATTATTGGGGCTATATAAAAAAACAAAATTTAAACAAGTATAAATCTTCTTTCACTCAACAACCGCCTTATTCCTTTTTAATAACTCTTTTAATTCATTGATATTATTAATCAATTTGTATTGCATCATATCCAGATCTTTCTTTACTTTTAAAAATCCTAGAGAAGTATTTTTATCTACCTTAAAAATAGCTTTCCACAATAAGATTTCAGAGGCGGCAACAAATAATGCAAGTGATACTAATCCGGCTTCTGTTGTTGGCGAGCCAAGCATAAGCCATAATGCAAGACCAATAATCAAAGCAATAACAATCCAGAATAATATATCACTTAGCTTAATCATCTTATCAGAACATAAACCCCCAAAACAATTAAAATAAAAACAATAATCCATATGATTACGTTTCCGATATCAACCTTTTCCATAAGATAATTGATAATAGAGTATATTTAATTTTTTCCTTACTTATCCTCACAGCCTTAATTCTTTAATAAAGTAACCTGCCCCGAAGACAGATGTGAGTGGTGCGGGGGAATTGATCAACTACCGCCTTAACTTCTCATATAACCCTTGAAAAATTTATCATAAATATCTCTTCTATGTCCAATCAAAAGAACTAAAATCTGCTTCTTTATAATCAAGATTTTTATTATAGCCCTATTTTGTTTCATGTATAATTTCCAGAAACCTTTATACCCTTTTAATGGCTTTAATTGAGGATTTGAATAAGGGTTATTTTTTAATTTGTATATTTCATTTAAAATAAATTTCTTTTCTTCATAAGATAATTTGTCCAAATATTCTCTTGCTTTTCTGAATATTCTGATATCATACATTATCTAATTCTACACCCATTTCTTTGGCGACATCTTCTATTCTATAAGTGGTCTTTTTTATTCCCTTTTCCCTTATTTCTCTAAGTGCTAATTCTATCTCTTCAATCTCTTCTTCAGTTAATTCCTCTTCGGTTTCATTAATTAAATTATTAACAAGCTCGTCATAAGATTCCCTTTCGTATCTTTTTAGAGCCTTTAATCTCTCAAGAGTCTTCTCACTAATTTGTATCGTTGTTTTTTCCATGTTATATACTAACTATAGGTTGTATATAAACTTTTCGTCCTTTTCACATTTCCTAGCCACTTTCCACAACAGCCTTAATCCTTCTAATCCCAGAAAACCAAAAAGTTTAAATACGTGTAAACATACACATAAACATGGCAACAAAAACAATTACTATTATGGAAGATGCGTACAAACTTCTTCTCCTTAATAAAAGAAGAGAAGAAAGTTTTTCAGATGAAGTTAGAAGACTGATTACAAAGAAAAAAGATATAATGGAATTTGCAGGAGCTTGGGAAATGTCAGACGAAGAAGCAGAAGAAATGAAAAAAAACATTAAAAATATATCTAAAGTTTCGACTAAAAAATTAATTGAGCGTTTTGGGCATAAAGAAAAATGATTTGCATAGATTCTGATTGTCTTATTGATTTCCTAAGAAACAAACCAAATGCAGTCAAGGCAGTGCAAAAATATAAAGAAGAACTTATTACAACTGAAATAAATCGCTTTCAAATACTTTTTGGTATTTATGATAAAAAGATAATAAATGAAAAAGAACTACAAAGTGCAAAAGAATTTTTTTCTTCACTTGAAGTATTTCCATTTGATGAAGATTGCGGTGAAGAAGCTGCAAAAATACTTGTGCAATTAAGAAAAAATGGGCAAGAAATTGAAGAATCAGATTGTTTTATTGCTGCTAGCATAAAAAAACAAAAATGCAATAAAATTCTGACAGGAAATACAAAACACTTCAAAAGAATTGAAGATATTGAGGTCCTAAATTATTAATTCACTCAACAACAAGCCCTAACTCATTTCCCTAATAATTCCAAAAACCTAGAATAAAGCTCTATAGAAACATAAAAACCCTCGCGTATCATGCCCTCAAAGATATTTTTTGCTTCCTCTTTATCAATAATCTTTTTAAAACAAGCAAAATATAAGACATAAAAACTGCCATGAGATTCTACATTAAGAACCTTGGCATATGCTTTCGCATAGTCGTCATCAATGAGCAACTCACATTTCTTTTGCAATGCTAAAGAAATAGCTTCTTTTTCTCCCTTGCCTAAACTCATTGTATTTAATAGAGGATTAATAGCAATATCTTCAACAATAATCCATTTTTCATTGATAGATTTATCCAAAATAATAGCCTCTGGGCTTTCTTTTTTCTGCATAATTTCGTCGTAAACACTCTTAGGAATAACAACTTTATCAAAACATTTTCTTAAAATATCAAGCTTTCCCTGTCTGCCAAAATTAATAATTGGTGTAGAATTTGAAACAATCATCTTTTCTTTGCAGCTTTCTTAAAATCCTCTTCTAAAGAATCAATAGAATAATGTATGGGAATCTTTCTCTCTGCAATTGTCTTCATAAAATCAATTAAAGGCAATTGTGCCAATTCCGCAGCTCTTCCCAAAGAAATTTTCCCCTCTAAATACTTCTTCAATGCCAGCTCCAAAAGTCTTTTCTTTACAGCAACAACTAATAATTCACGAATTACCTTAGACTTATCAGTATGCTCTTCGCGGGAAAGATATTCTATATCCTTAACCAAATCTTCAGGTATTCTTGTTCCAACATTTTCGTACATCTTATTCTCCAATGTTCACAATTTATATAGATTGTTAACATTAATAAACCTTTTGATTTTATCTGCATTGTTGCATCTACGGGACTTGGTTGAGTAAAAAATTTATTTCTTTTTTTCTAAGTTCTTTATCTCATCTTGCACATTTATATTTTGGACGAGAAAATTATTATACTCTTTGCATCAGTTAACAAAGCATCTCTACCTTTTTCATAATAGGGTATTGAGGACTTAAATAGTGGATGGTCTAATTCTTCTTTTTGAATTTTTGTAGCTTGGGTACTACAGATTTGAGCTAATTTTTTATAGCCAAGAACCAAATCTGTTAGCTTACTTGTTTCTTTTGCTTTTCTTTGAGCTAATTTTGCATTTCTTCGAGCTTCATATAATTCCCAATCTTTATATTTAGCCCCGTTTGCAAAAACAGCATCAACTTTTTCATAAGCTTCTTGTGACCGTTCTATAAAATAATTTACGTCACTAGTTCTATAAATTACTTCGTCCGCTTCAATAAGTGCGAGCATTACTCTTTCACTAAGGGTATCATCGCTCATGTTTTTACCTCTAAATCATTTTGTCTAATCTTAGAGATATAATCGCTCAATTCTAGATTGGCACGACTGTTTTCAAGTTCTTTTTGTCTTTCCTCTTCTTTCCGGTGATGTTCATGTGCTCTTTTAAGCGCATCATACAAGTCGCAAATTGGGTACTGAAATACCCATCCAGATGTCATGTATGGCTTTTCATTTCTGTATAAGTTAATTTGATGGCCAGACCATGACGTTCCACCCAAGATATTATCTTTTGTTTCGTCATACAGCACCTTTACTGTTACACCACCAGAAAGGGATATGGAAAAGCAATTATCATCACATTTCCAGTCCTTAGTGTTTTGTAACAACTTGTTTACAAGTAATATTAGTTGTTTGCTTTCTATTCTATAGGGAAATTCTGTCATTTTGTTACCTTTGACTGATTGTAGTAATAGTAACAGTATAAATATCTTTGTTGTAACTGAAAACAACAACATTTATAAATAGAGTAATTTTTGGATGAGTATGCTAGAGTTAGCCAAGAAATTGGAGGAAGCAGGATTAAGTAGCAAGGAATCTGTAGTATACATTACACTGCTAAAAAATAGTCCTATTGGTGGTGGAGATTTAGCTAAATTACTAAACATGGATAGAACACATACGTATAATGTCTTAAGAAATTTAGTAAATAAGGGTTTAGCTAGCCATATCATAAAAGATAAGAAAACGTATTTTCAAGCAACCTCTCCAAAAAACCTGTTGAATAGAATACAAAAGAAAGAACAAATGGTTAAATCAATTATTCCAGAATTAGAATCTTTAGAGAAGATAGAGTCAAAACCATCTGCTGTAAGTTTATTGGAAGGTAAGGCGGGCTTAAGAACAGTAATTCGAATACTTCTAGAATCAAGAGTAAAAGAAATATTAGTATATGGCGGGACGGGAAAAAGCTATAATATACTAAGATATGAAATGCCACATATTGCAAGAAAGGTAACATTATCAAAGATAAAAGGTCGCATCATAACAAGCGAAAAGTTGAGAGGGTATTTATTTACAAAACTTCCAAATTTTGCAATAAAATATATCGAAGAGTTAACACCTTGTTCAACAATGATATTTGGAGATAAAGTATCAATTAATGTTTTTGATCAAAAAGTATTTGTTATATTAATAGAAAATAAATCGGTTGCAGAAAGTTATAGGAAATATTTTGAATACCTTTGGAGTAGAGCAAAGCCCTAAATGTCAATATATTTTTTATATGATAAGACCTATGCTTCGACTTTAAAGAGTCCTAACAACGCAACAATGTACGCCTCTTATCCAACCACACCTTTAATCCTCCTCACTCAACATATGTAACTTAGTAACATAACTTTAGTATACCATGTTACATATAATTTTTAATGCTATAAATAAAAATGGAAGAAAAACAAAATAAAATTGCAATCTTTAAGCCTTGAAAAAGCCAAATCTCATGGCAGTTTCATATTCAGAAGAAATGACTAAGGAATGCAATTCAGGTAAGCAGTTGGTAAATGCTAAAATTCACATCATTAAAGAATCACCTTACCGTTTTTTAAAATGTCTTTTATTAATGGGTCGTTAGCTTTCATATCCCTTTCTTCAAAGAAATGCAACTCTATTTTTCCGCTTAATTTTCCGATTTCTTTTTTTATCTTATCTGTTTCTTTTTTTATCTTATCT
>CAZNQS010000014.1:0-27680 GCA_964575515.1 Candidatus Woesearchaeota archaeon
TTATATAGAGAAACCTTTAAATACCAAAGAAATAGTAAATTTTTTAAACCTTTTCAATAAGAATTCTAAAATGAACTACGTAAAGCGTTGCCCAGAATGCGAAAGTGTAAACCTCACTTACGATGAGCAAAAGGGAGAAATCGTCTGCAATGAATGTGGCCTAATTATAGAAGAAAAAATGGTTGACACCGGCCAGGATGCTGGCGGCCAGTTTGACAAATCAGAAAAAAAGGGAAGAGGCGGCGCGCCAATCTCAATGCAGAAATATGACAAAGGTCTGACGACAAACATAGGGGAGATATCAGATATCTACAAGTTGGAAGCAGGCCAGACAAGAAAATTCTTAAGGCTGAAAAAATGGCAGGAAAGAGTCTCTACTTCAATAGAAAGAAATCTTAGGTTGGCAATGGCTGAATTAAGAAGGGTCGCTTCTTTCTTAAGCCTCCCATCTGTAATAAGAGACGAGGCATCAAGAATTTACAATTACGTATTGCAAAGAGGTTTGGTAAGAGGTAGGTCAATGGAATCAGTGATTGCCGCTTGCATTTACGCAGCATGCCGTTCCTATAACATCCCTAGGACCTTAGACGAAATTGCAGGCGCCTCTGATGTAGAAAGAAAAGAAATAGGAAGAACATATCGCTTTATTGTAAGAAAATTAAAAATCAAAGTAACTCCAAGCTCTCCAAAAGATTACATCTCAAGATTTGCCTCAATCCTACATCTAACCCCAAAAACCCAGAATGATGCTCTAAAAATATTGAAAAAAGCAGACATAGTTGAATTAACATCAGGCAGAGGCCCTGCAGGCATTGCTGCTGCCGCATTATATGTAGCATCTCTCCTAAATGACGAGAAACGCACTCAAAGAGAAGTGGCAGATGTCGCAGGCATCACAGAAGTTACAATAAGAAACCGTTACAAAGAGCTTATAGAAAAGCTAAAATTAGAAGAGAAAATAAAATCAAAAGTCAGCCCTGTAGAAAAAATAAAAAAAGCGGCTTAGCAAGTCTAATTATACTTTTTTATCATTCAACTCAAAACATTTAAAACCATCCTCTATTTACTAATTTTATGCAGGGATGCCGGAGCGGTCAAACGGACTTGGCTTAGGACCAAGTGGCTTAGTGCCTACGAAGGTTCGAATCCTTCTCCCTGCATTTTATGCCTACAATAAATATTTTATAAAACAATTACGATAATATTTATAATACCTATTTATTACATTAATTTAATGGTACAAGAAGAGACGATTAAAGGAAAACTTGCAGAAGCAATTGTTAGATGTATGTTTGAAGATCTTGGTTTTGAAGTTATATCTTATGGATATGAAAATACTTGTCCAACAATTGCAAAAAAATATCATACTATAAAAGGCGATGTTAAAAACCTAATAAGAAAAGCTCCAGATTTTATTATTGTAGATAAGGAAAATAATGCATACTTTATAGAAGTAAAATATCGTAAAAATGGCGAATATACAAAAGAATCAGACTATCCATTTGAAGATTGTTATATCATTCTTTTAACAGGTGAATATATTGGAATTGAACAATATAAAAATCTTCCTAAAGGAAAAATAACAGTAACAGGTGCAAATTTTGGTAAATACACTAAAGGAAATTTTAAAGAAGGTGGTTTCAAAAGTTTGATGGATGTACCATTATTTCAGAATGTAGATAAAGATACCGTATTAAAGTATAGAGAACAAGTAATGAAATATATGAAATAAAAAGATTATTTTTTCATAGACTTCAAATCCCATTGAACCCTTCGCTTCATTTATATACTAATTTGCATAAAATAAATTATGGCAAAAAAATCAATAATGATTGACCTCGATGATCCAAGAACAGATAAAATCGCAGATGTAATCTCAAACAAAACATCAAAGAAAATTTTAAGTTTATTAGCAGAACAAGAATTAAGCGAAACAGAACTCTCAAAAAATCTTAATATTCCGATTAACACGATAGAATATAATATCAACAAACTAGAACAAGTAGGTTTAATAGAAAAAACAAAGGGATTTTACTGGAGCCAAAAAGGAAAAAAAATCTACAAATATGTAATTTCCAATAAAAAAATTATAATCTCTCCAAAATCAATTATAAAAGGGATAATCCCTTCTTTATTAATAACTTCAATAATAGCTTTAGGAATAAAATTCTTTGTAGGAATAGAAAGCCCTCAAACTATGCAAAAAGCAATAACAAAAGACATACCTGCAATTGCATCAGAAGGAGCAGGAGCAATTGCATCAGAGGGCACAAAAATAGTTGCGGAAGAAGCATCAAGAATCGCAGAGCCGCAAATATCCCAATTACCAAATTTAATCAGCTCAACAAATGCATGGGCATGGTTCCTCCTCGGCGCATTAACAGCAATGCTAATATTCCTTATATGGAATTCAATAAAAATGAAAGGAGGTAAATAAAATGGAAAATAAGTCAATAATAGCAGTAATAGCAATTGCAATAATCCTAATTATAGGATTTTTATACAACTCCAGCTCTGGCGCGACAGTTTCTGCGCAAGGCAGCTCTGCTTTAAAAGTAAGCCCTGATAAAGTTAGTGTGAATGTTTACATAGAAGCTAAAAACAAAACAGCCCAGACAGCAAAAGAAATGCATGATAAAATCCTAGATGAAGTAATATTACAGCTGCTAAGGGCAGGAATAGAGAAAAAAAATATCAAAACACTCAATTTTAATATCTATCCAGAATATGACTGGCAAGAAGGAAAAAATGAGCTGAAAGGATACATTGCAAGGCAGGATATAATAATCGAAACTAATGACTTTGATTTGGTTGCAAATATTGTTGACGCCTCTATTAGCGCAGGAGCTCTAGTCTCGTACATAAACTTTGAGCTTTCAGAAGAGAAGCAGAATGAATATAAGGCAAAGGCATTGGAAGAAGCAAGCAAAGACGCGAAAAAAAAGGCATCAGCAACAGCAAAGGGTTTAGGAAAAAATATTGGAAAATTAATATCCGTTCAAGGAGAAGAATTCAATTACGGCCCAATAATTTACTACAGGGCAGATTCAGCAGGAGGCTCTATAGCAGAGGCAAAGCAGGCAGCAATAAACCTCGCTCCAACAGACATTGAAGTAAGCGCATCAGTCAAAGTAGAGTATAAGCTAAGGAGCTTCTAAGCTCCTTATTCTTTAATTTCTAATTTCATCAAATTTTATTAACTACTCTGATAAATAACAAATTGAGGAATTGCCTTTTTTATTGAACGAATATATTAACGCAGGTTATGTTGAAAGAATAACTGTCCATAATGAAGGAAAAGTAGAAACAGCCTATCGTACAAATTTAGATAAAAGAGATGAAATAAAAAGAATCTTATCTTCTTAAACCTCTGCACTAAATTTAATTTTATTATCTTCAATTATAGCGTTATTAAATTTATAATAAAATTTAATATCTGAATCAGATTTTACACCATTATCATTCATATATTTAGCAAAATTCTCATAACTACTCCCATTCTTTATCTGTACGATATAATTTCCTTCACTAGTCTGCCTAATTATTCCAATCAATAAATTAGAATCTTTAGGATATAATATCCCCTTACTAATTCTCAACACATTCTTCTTCTCACTCCCTATTTTCTCGATAACATTAATATTCGCATCTTTATCATATTTTGCTGACAATAAAAATTCAGACTTCTTATCTTCTTCCCTGCTTTCGCCAACAATCTTCTCAGCCGCGCTTGAAATCGCTGCTAATAATTTAATCTTAATAATCTCTTTCTCAACATAAACAGCCCTCAAATCCCCAATCAAATAAAGCACATTTGCCTTATGATGATTCAGCACAACTCTCTTAAATAATTCATCTAATCTAATAACTGTCTCATTAAGCTCTCTCCCGCTAACACTTTCTTTGCCTCTCAAACTATCAACCACATTCTTCAATTCCTTAATTTCAGTAACAGCAACATCATCCCCTACAATAACGCCTTTCTGCGCCAAATCAGCCCTCTGTCTCGTTTCAATCTCGCTCAAAGTCGCATTTCTTAATCCAACATTATTGTCAGTTATCGCATTCGTAACACTCTGCTTGTCAAGCCAGCATTTAATCTTCTGATCATCGCAATATCCAATTTCAACAAATCTTGTCGGCTCAGTCTGGCTTCCAGGATTCTGGCTAGAGCAAATCCTAACAATTCCCCTCTCATAAGCGGAAGGCAATAAAGACTCTTCTGCGCCAGCTTGCAAATTAGGATTCAGTATAGCCGCCCCTAAATTAGTGCCGCCGCTGACACACTCTCTCTCTGATTTAATCTCCTTTTCCTTCAACTCCTCGCTAACATAAGAATCCCTTAAATAATTCAAAGCAAAACTCGTGCTCACTTGTTTAAAACCGCATTCTTCAATGTCATTCACTCTAACGCATAATTCTTTATATCCCTCTGGAGCTGTAAAGTCCCTTGATTCAGAAGCATACTGCCCTCTTCCAACAAATCCTGACGCAACATGCACAACAGCAGGCAAAGTAAAGTAAGAACTCTCCGGCGGATTCTTTAAATAAACAGAATACTGCACTCCCTGATCTTTCCCTGCAAAAATATGATAAAATACCTTATACTGCGAGGTTGCAGGCACAGTAGCATCAGTATATCTTGCTGACGAAAACCATGCATGAAATTGAGGCGGACTATCTGGCTCAACCAATGTCTTGAAAGAAGTTGGGGCTTTTACAGAAATAAAAGCCTTGCAAATCGGAGTGCCAACCTCTTCTATTGAGCGCACTCTAAACGCATTAATTGAATTAACAGCATAGCTTTGAGTGAAATAATTAATTGAATTCTGCGTATTCTCCCAAGCCGCGCTGACTGTCAGATATTCTCCTCCCCCTCTTGTTCCCTGCCCATAAGCAGTTTCAATAATCTTAGGCAAAATAACTTTTGCAACCGGCGCAGCTTGTTTCCAGAAAAACTCGCATAAATAAATAGAATAAATCTGATCACATATTCCTACACTTCTTCCAGTAGCTAAATTTTCCTGCAAGCAATCTCTATGATTTTTCAAAATTGAAACAAAACTATCAATCCCTGCGTGTATTCCAGTTAAGCAAACTGGAACAATAATTTTCTCCCTCACATTCGGCAAACATAATAAAGTAGAGCCTATAATCCCTGTCTGCACAACATCTGCAACAGGATATTTCCCTCCAAAATCGCATCTCGATGAAGGACAAATTACAGGATCGCAGACGTTGAATAATAAATGGCATTCTTCAGGAGACATGAAATTCTGGCACTGCGTTGAAGGAATGTTAGCAGCAGGCCTTCCAACAAAAAATTCCTTCCCTCTAATAGAAACCCTCTTCTTTCCAAACTGATTGGCAGCATCCTGAATAGCTAAAACAGCCTCTCCAACCCTTCTCCTCGCCTCTTGCTCGCTCAATCCAGGGAAAAATCCAAGCGGCTGCCCTGTATTCAAATTAATCAATTGGCAAATATCATCCCCATATCCCTCAAAAAACTGTTCATTCCCATTAGGCCCTACATTGCATAAATAAAAACTAGTTACTCTTCCGCTTGCATCAAATGCGCCTATGCCCCCAAATGTAGGTAATGTCTGTCTTGTTGCAGCATACCATCCAGACTGAACGTCAAACGGCACAATTGCAGGCATTCCCTTGTAAGGCTCTGTCTCATAATACCTCACTTCAGGATTTTTGTAAGGATTCACATAACTAACTGTCTCAGCAGAAGTAATTCGCCCAATCCCATAAATCCCTACAAACTCTGATTCCTCTTCCTCAGTAAGCTTCTCATAACCATGCTCTGTTTTGTAATAAACATCCTGCACAACATAACCTCCTTCTTGTGAATCCTTTGCCAATCCTAAATAATAATTCCCTCCGACAAAACCCTCTCTCTTAACATTATTAATACTCGTTCCTCTGCTATCATAAACATTAACGCCTGCTAAATGTGTATTAGTTGATGGAATAAGAGGCTTTATAATTGTATCACTAATTCCGCTAACACTAACAACCTGCCCGACAACATTTTTCTGTACACTGCTCGTCGCAACAATAGGAGCAGGCAAACCCAATGCCCGCGCCTCCTGCGCCTTCTGAACATCAGCAAATCTCTCTTTATTATTCAAAATTTGTGCATAACTGCTCTCTAACAAAACGCCAGAATTCTTCTTAATATGTTCAGATGCCCCTTTCTCATTCATTAACAAATTATATTCCATCTCCCTAAGCTCATTATATCCATAAAGTCCCTGCTCGTTATATCCTTTCTCGCAATCTCCAAGCAGTTCCTTAAATTTCATAATTCCTGTTCTCGTATTAACATCCCTCTCTCCATAGTTAGTTTTTAATTGATTGCAATAAGCAACTGCGGCCTTACTCCTATCAACGCTATCTCCTCCAAACAAGCCAGTGCCTTTCTGCACAAAATCTTTTTCTATGCCATCTATTCTATTATTAATTCCATTAATCGCTTCATTAGCCGCCTTAACATCATTCTTAATCTCATTCGACTTGGCTAAATAGCACGCATTAATAGTAGGATAATCCCCCTTGCTAACTAAATCTGAACACTGCCTCGTCCATCCAACCATTACCTTCTGTCTTGCCAAAGCCTCTCCCCCAATTCCTGTCAAGAAATTCGTGACAGTCAAAACAGCAGAAGTCGCAAAGCACGCCCCCTTCAATCCCTCAACAACCTTGCCTAACTTATCATTAATATTCTCCCACTTCCTAATACTCTCATTTAAATTCTCTATTAACTCTTCTGTCTTCTCTGGCGATAATTTAATAGCTCTCTTCTCTATTCCAATATTAACAGTCAAATTAGTCTCTGTCCTTGTTCCCTGCGATCTTGGCACCAATCTTATCTTGGCATTTCTCTCAAGAGTTACATCCTTCAGCTTTGCAAAAGACTTATCGCATATCTTTATAGCATCATCAAACAATTTTAATCTAAAACTGCTTCCCTTTATGCTGAACTTTCCGCCTTCCTCGCTGACTCTGCAATTAGCGCTAATCATAACCTCTTCCTCATTAACAATATTATCTATTCTTACGCTCTCAACTGTTCCAATTCCTCCTGAAAAATTCTTTAATTCCTTTAAATTAATCTTAGCTGTCTCTGCTTGAGCTCCTGTCAAGCTCAATTCAACAATAGACTCCCGCTTAGGTTTCTTAAGCTGCACAAGTCTAACATTCCAGAATTTATTGTCAACATTTATAACATCAGTTGAATCAGAAAAATCAACCTCGCTCATTCTATTCAGCTCGTTTCTATAATTCAAGGCAAAGCCAGAATCAGGATAGCTCTCAACAAATTTTGTCATTAATCTCACTCGAGTCCGCTCTTTTCCAGCAAAAAGAGATAATTCAATAGCCCTAACCAAAGCCCTCTCTCCATAATTCTCACTTCCCTCTACATTCCTTTCTCTTTCAGCAGAATACTCATCAGCCACTCTCTCCAATGAAGCAATAGCCTCATTGAAATTATTACTCAAATCCCCTAAATCCTTGTCTTGTAATCTTCCTCCCGTAGCATTGCTAAAATTACTCCTCAACTCCAAATCATGCCTCTTCCCATCCAAACATCTCAAAGAAACAATTCCCGTATTATTTGTCTCGTCAATCAGTATTTTATTAACACTGCATTTATCATTCAAAAATCTTGAGCCCTCATAAACATCTAAACTATCTGTGCCTTTATCATCGCTAATCACAATTGTAGCCATATTCTCTGCTGAAACAAACCCATCATAAGCCACCTCTAATCCAGCCCTGCAATAAGCCCCAGGAACATAAATAGGACTAGAAATCTTCCCCCTTTCAACCCTTACTGTTGCTATCTTTCCAATTCCTCCAAGCAAACCCTTTTGTCCGCTATATAAAGAAACAACAGCAAAATTAGGATCAGCCTGCTCTAATCTGACAGAATACCTCCCATTCCAAAAACTATTTTTAAATCTCACTTCAGTTTTATCCCAGTCGTAATCACTCACAGGCTCTAACACAAACTCTACTCTTCCAACACCAAATGCACTATCTGCCTCATAATCAATTCTCGCACTTAAAGTCACATTTACAAAATTAGGCAAGTCCTTTTCAACAGGATTTCTCTTCAGCACAACAACAACATATCCTATGTTATTTATCAAAGGACTTCCTAATAATTTATCTCTGCTCCTTAATGCAGCCTTTGCAGGATGAAATCCAGCCCCTATAACGTCTTTAGGATACTTGCCGCTAAAGCTTATGCTTCTTATCTGCTCAATATCAATCAAAGGATTTATCTGCAGCGCATCTATCTGGCAGAAAACAGGAACATTCTGCTCTGCGAGTAAATCGCTTCTCACAACTGCCGGCTGACATCCTCCAGGAGAAACCTGCAATAACAAATCCTGTCTTGCCAAACATGTATCCTTATCTCCTAAAATTGGCCAATAAGTAGTCAGCCTGTCCTCAGGCCCATAAACAGCCTGAAAACTCGCCCTTGGCTGATGCGCAATAGAGCTAGCAAAACTGGAAACCTGCGCATCAGAAAAATTAATAAATAATCCAAACATCATTAAACTCAAAATAAATAATAAAGCAAATCTCGCTCTCATTCTACATCAACTCCCAAACTCTCAAATGAGGCATAATTATATTGCAATTCTTCTAAACTTCTTGGAGCAGGCAAAGCATCAACGCTAACTTTTATTTTCCCATCTGCTAATTGAGATTCAGTAATATAAACATTCCCACTTCCTCCTCCTCTTAAAGCATATTCTATCTTCGTCTCTGGAATAACAATATCAAAACATTCTTCTTTCGTAGAGCCAAAAAATCCTAAAATTCCAGCTCGAGGAACTTCCTGGCATTGCGTCCTTTTACTCGCTGGAATTGTTATGCCAGAACTCCCATAAACATATACCTTAACATCATAACTTCCCTCTGACAACTTTATCTTAGAAACATCAGGCAAAGCAGTACTGGCGCTCTCTTCCTCTCTAACAAAAGAAAGTATGGCTCTCTCGTCATTAACTGCCCTTCCCCCAATCTCCAATTCAATTTCAACCTCATATTCTCTATCCAAAATAATATCAATATCCCTCTCTTTATTGCTTGAAAATAATTCTTTCTTTTCCACAAATCCCTCTCCACTAACCAACAAATATCCATTCAAGCATGAAGGAGCCTTTCCTACAAATCTTCCCTCCTCTGTCTCCCCCAATCTACATTTCTGATCAAAACACTGATAATCTAAAATCCCATCAACTCTATTCAAATTATTATCATACAAATTAATCTCAACATCCTGTGCGCTAAACTCGCATAAATCAAAACTCTCGGGCTCTTCTCCTAATTCAGAGAAAATTGCCTCTCTAACAACATTATTGTCAATAACAGCCACAATCGGAAACTGGAAAATTTCTTCATTATTATAAATCTGCACTAAAACAGGAAAGCTCAAATCATAAACAAAATGATAAGGGGCATAACAAAAACCTAAAACCCCAAGCCCCTCTTGAATTCCAATAGGAGATGCTATCATTAAATTTTCATCTACCCCTTCCCCAAAAATCTCAATCTTTGTAGGCATGTTTCTCAAATAAATTAAATTTACATTCTCGTCAATATTCTCTCCCAAATCAACGATATAATACTCATCCTTCTTATCATTCAAATTGTAATAATCTCCCTTAAATTTAATCTTGTCTATATTTGCCTCTAATCCTGATTTCAACTCATTAATAACATCTCCTGTCTTCCATATTTTCCCAGAGCAACTTATCTCCACACCATCAACAGGAGCGTATAATCTCAAAACATCTGCTCCGTAATTGTCAAACACTGCTCTCTCTTTTTCCTTTTCGTAAATTTTTCTCGCTATATTATAAAACTTTCCCAATTTGCTTTCCACATTAACCTCGTGTACATTCTTTCTCGCGCTCTCCTCTCCTTTAGAAACAACCAAATTAGAATCAACTATGACATTCACGTTCTCGTCCTCTACATTAATTATTAGATTATTAGGTCTTTCTATATCAATAGAGAATCCCTGTGCATAAAAATTATCAAAATCACATTCATTTAATCTCTCCCCAACATATTCTGAAATTCCCCCCTCGATATCGCTCATTAAAGGAATTTGCTCCTTAATCAATCCATTTCCAGAAACATAATACCAATAAGGAATAGGGAATCCTAGAAAATTCAATTGTGAGGAAAATGGAGCATATTCGCTCCCAGGAGCATAATCCAATACCTCAACAAAACCTCCCTGGCTTTCAGCCAGTTCAATTGCGCTCCTCGTTTCTTGCCTTAAACATTCTTCGTAATAATCAAATACAGGCTGTAATTCAGACGAAACCCCAAAAGCGCCTAATTCGCCCCTCGCTAAAAAATAAACAATTATTCCTGCAACAATAACTATCGCAATAATGATAAAAATTGTCATCTGCCCTCTTCTCAAACTCATTTTCTCCCTCCCTTAATCCATTTAATTTTCTCTTTTATCAATTCCAGAATCTCGCTATTAATATCTCTTTTTATAATTCTCTTGAATTCCTCCCAAAGCCGATGGTCCTCAATAAGAAGCAAATATTTTTTCACAATTCTCTTTAATCCTCTTTTTAACAGCAAAATAAAGCAAAAAGCAATATAAAAATCTTTCTTATTTACTAACTTAGTTAGTTAATAACTTACTTAGTATAGTGATGCTTAATACCTACAAATATAGCATAAACAATTATCGCCCATAGCCCAGCGCCAAGTAAAATAGCCTTGGGTGAATTTTGTTTAATGCCTAACCACAATAAAAAACTCCCTAAAACAGGAAGAGCCAAAATAAGAAAAATAATACTAAATACTATCCTTAACTTAGAAGGTTTTCTTCCTTCTTTAAGATCTTTATGCATTTTTTCCATAATCTTAATCTTTTTATTCATAAAATAAACATCCATTTTATACCATATCCATCCTGTAAAAACCATTAACAAAACCATGAAAATAAAGAAAATAATTGCGCTAATATTCGATTTAAAATTAAAATCCTTCGGGCTATAAATAAAATAAACTACCCATATAATAACTATGATAGTAATAAAAAATGGAATTAATTTCTTTAATGTTTTCATATAAGAAATATTTTTATCAAATTCCTTGTCAATGGATTTCATATAAATATCAAATAATAATGCTATTTAAATATGGTCTCATATAATACTCATTACTAAATTAGGCTTTAAACACAATTCTTATATATATCAAAAAACAAAAATAAGGATGAAATACACCCTGCCATTCTGGATTTCGATATTACTCCTAATAATAGTAACTATATTAGTAATAAAAATCCTGTTCACAGGAACACCAAAATGAGGAGAAAGATAGACTACATAGACCTAATTATAAAGATATTTATTGTCTTGGCAACAATCTTGGTAATATATTGGTTCATACAGATAATGTTTGGTGGAAGTCCGACAACGGAACAATTTATCATAGGAATAATTTTAGTATTGGTTGGGTTAATTGTTCATCTTTATTATACCTCTGGCAAATTCGATCAGTTCGTCAATGGGACATTTCCTAGATTCGAAAAAAATATTGAAAACTCTTTTAACAAAGTAAAAGAAAACATAAATGAATTAAAACAAGATCTAAATTTAATAAAAAGAAAATTAAAGATATAAATGGCCCTACCCAGAATCGAACTGGGGACTCATCCACGTCAAGGATATGTTTTGCCACTGAACTATAAGGCCCAACCATAAAATCAATCTCAAACCCTATTTAATCTTTATGAAAAACCAAATTCAAAACTAAATAATGATCATCTCTTTCAGAACATTATTAATTTCTTGCTCAACTATACTAATATCAATATTCTTATATCCTTTCTCTATCCTCAATAACAATTCAGATTTCACTCTTCTAACAACCTTGTTCCTAATATAATCAACATTCTTTCTAGAAAAAGATTTATTCTTAGGATTAATTTTCTCTCTATATCTCTTCGCTATTTCAAAACTAGTAATTTTTTCTTTCCTATATCTATCCGCAATATCTTCTCCGCCTACAGCCCTCTCTAAAATCTTATGTATTATAGAATTCGAGATATTTCCCACAAACAAATCAATTAATTTATTTCTATTTTGAACCATCTTTAACATGCCCTATAATTTCATTAAATATATGATTATATAGCCTCTTATATCTATTAAGAAATTTTGCTTTGTTTAACATATTATTTTTTATCTCCAATATATCTTCCAAATGAAAAATTTTCCTAATCTCGTTATCAACATTAATCTGATTTATCTTTTTTCCTTTTAAAAAAAGATAAATGGCAATCATATTCCTAATAAGATAATATTTCTCTCTACCATTTAAAATATTAAAATTATTTATCAATGATTTACTTTCTAATAAATGCAAATCTAAGATCCTATAATCCATTTTTTTCTTAATCCTATAAACAAATCTATTTTTAGTAACACATTTACTCAACATCATTTGATATAGGGGGTCATTTGATAATCCAGTCATTAGGGCATTATTATCGATAACAATAATATCTAATTTTAATCTAATCTCTTTTTCAAGAATCGGTTCTATATTCTTACTCTCTATCTTTTCATCACTTACAATTATTATATCCAAATCCCTAAAATCAAATCCTTCGTCTAAAAAAGACCCAGTAATTATAATATTTTCATATTTACTAATATTCGCATCAACAACTTTTATAACATTATTTATTATATCTAACTTTATAGGCTCAAGAGATTTAACATGATAAAAATAAAGTTTATTACGCTCAATTCTTTCAGCGTTTTTATTATTAAGAGACCTTATTGTAACATAACTTCCTATTTCAAAACCCGCCCTATTTTTAGGAATGTAAATCTGATCCATCTTGCTTCCTTTACTAATCCTGCTTATTAATTCCATATTACGTAATATTACATAACATTATTTAAACCTTTCGGTCGCCATATCCTCTGCAAAGCAAAATCTTTATAACACTATCCAATTTCATAACATTAAGCCTCTATAGCTCAGTGGTTTAGAGCATCAGTTTTGTAAACTGAGGGTCGGGGGTTCAAATCCCTCTGGAGGCTTAATAATCAAATTTCCAAGAATTATCCAAAAATAGAGTAATCTTATGTTTATGAAATACTAACTTTCATCAACATACATTGCCTTTTTTCCTGCAACTAAAACCTCGCAAACATTTTGATCCAAATTAACTAATTCCCCTTTTCCAAATGGTCCGACAATCTTGCCATTCATATCAACAAATTGCTCAATGTCTTCATTAAAAATAACCATTTTATGTCCATCTTCGCTTTTTTCCAAGCGATTATTCATGATTTCAGAAAGCTCTTTGTCGCCTTCTTCAAATGCCCTGGCAAGATTATCAAACATCTTTCTCTCAAAATCAAACATGTTCTCATAATCTCGTTTCATAATCCCTGTCTCTGCTGCTACAAAAACCAAATTCAATAATTTCTTTTTTCTTCTCAATATCAGTCCCTTGAAAAGTGAAATGGAATTCTCCAATTGCTTTTTAGTATCGCTAATACCCTCATAAAATGAATCATTGTCTGCATTAACTTTCCCTCTCAATTCACCTAAATAATTAATAAAATCAGATAAAAAATTCTTGTCAATAGGTTGCAAAGTCTCGGAATATTTCTCCTTCCTTAATAGCTCATATATTTCGTTATAACTCAACATAAAATTCCTTATTTATTCATGCTTATAAAATTAGTTATAATTAAATTACAATAAATAAACATCCGAACTGTTGCATTTTGGGTAGCTGGCAATCAACATCTCGAAAGGCCCAAGTCTCTTATTACTTTCAAAATAATGAAATTTTCCCTTAGGTATTGGTACAATATCTCCTGCCTTAATGTTCTCCTTATCGCCATCAACCTCAACAAATCCCTCCCCCCTAAGAACATAATAAACCTCGTCAGTCTTTTCATGCTTGTGCTTTTTAAACAAGCCTGCCACGGCATATCTCAAGCTAAAATTCTCATTTTCGTATAATTTTTGAACCCTTCCATTAATATCGTCACAAAACTCAATGTCCTCTATATTCTTAATTTCCATGCAGAATCAATAAGGCTTAAAACTATATAAAAATATCTTTTCAAAAATAACAAATCAAAAAAACTTTGAGTTAGTTTTTTGGACACCAAGAATTCTTACGACTGAATTCTTGGATGCGCTCAAGAATCTTTGATTCTTGACGTGCTCAAGATTGCATTCCTGCATCAGCAATCTTGTCATAATAAAAAAATACCCTGTAAATCAATAAATACATATAAAAACAATAATTCTATTTATAATATATGACAGAAATTTTGCATATCTATCTTTTCAGGCATGGCGAAACAACATATAATAGGGATAAAAAATTCACGGGTTTTCACAATCCTCCTTTGACAAAAAAAGGCATAAAACAGGCAAATATCATAGCAAAAAAATTAAAGAATAAAAAATTTCAGATAGCGTTTCAAACAAGATTAAAGCGCTCAAGGCAAACCCTAAAAAAAATATTAAAATATCATCCTGAATGCAGGCTCATTAAAAAAGACGATAGAATAATAGAAAGAAATTATGGGCAATTAAACGGCACATTACATAAAGATTTCATAGAAAAGCACGGAATAAAAGCTTTTAATAAAATCCATAGGGATTTCTATGCAAGGCCTCCAAAGGGCGAAAGCTTTGCAGATGTGGAAAAACGCATCTCGTCATTTATAAAATATCTAATAAAATTAATGAAAAAGCAAAAAACAAATGTGGCAATTTCAGCCCATGGCAATTCAATAAGGCTATTCAGGAAAATTATGGAAAACGCTTCAATAAAATCTGCATGTTCATGGACAATCCCCTATGATAAAGTTTTTGATTATAAAATAAAAATCAATTAAACACAAAAATGATATGCCCAAACTGTAAATCAAAATTAAGAAAAGTAAAAGTTGATGTGGAAGATGCTAAAACAAAGGCAATAAGTTACCAATGCCCTAATTGCGATTATTTTACTTTTGAGCCAAGAGTCTTAAAAATCGCAGAATAATTTATTTTCGTCTAATTTTACCTATAAATCAGCCAATGATTGTTCCTATAATAAACCAATAAATTGAAAAAATAATAAAATACAATATTATTCTATAAAATGGTGATGATTCTAAAAGAGTTCCAAATAATGGAGTAATTCCAATTCTGTAAAAAATAGCATTAATTAAAACTCCTATTAAAATAAAACCTATTATTTATAAATCCTGTCTTATTCCAATAAATATGTTCAAAACACTAAGGGAAAAATTCACTTCGTGGTTTAAAAAAAAGCCAGAGCGAGACGAGGAAGAAAAGCCTGAAAAGAAAAAAAAGGTAAAAAAAATAAAAGTAAAAAAACAAGAAAAAGAAGAATATAAAGAAACAATTCAAGAAGAACAATTAGAACAACCAAAAGAAAAAGAGCAGGGCTTCTTCGGAAAATTAATATCAAAACTCTCTACATCAACTCTGACAAAAGAGCAGTTTGACGAGCTATTTCAAGAATTAGAAATGATTCTCCTGGAAAACAATGTCGCTCTTGAAGTCGTTGATAAAATAAAAGAGGAATTGGCAAAAGATTTAGTTGGCATAGAAATAAAAAAATCAGAGATTAAAGATACGATAATCAAATCCTTAAAAGAAGCGATAAATAATATTTTAATAGAACCCCAAAATCTGCTAGAACAAATCAACAGAAAACTAGAATTTCAGCCAATATTTACAATAATCTTCGTGGGAATAAACGGTTCTGGAAAAACTACAACAATTGCAAAATTCGCTCATTTATTAAAGCAAAACAAAATCTCCTGCGTTCTTGCTGCAGCAGACACGTTTAGAGCGGCTTCAATAGAACAATTAAAAACTCACGCTGAAAATCTGAAAGTTCCAATAATAGCGCACAAATACGGCTCAGATCCAGCGGCAGTGGCATTTGACGCAAAAAAATACGCAGAAGCCCATAGAATTAAAGTAGTTTTGATAGACACTGCAGGAAGAATGTACACAAAAGCCAATCTCATTAAAGAGATGGAAAAAATAGTCAGAGTTTCCCAGCCAGACATAAAGCTTTTCATAGGCGAGTCTATAACAGGCAACGACGCAACAGAGCAGGCGAAAACATTCAACGAATCAATAAATATAGACGGCATTATACTCACAAAGGCGGATGTAGATGAAAAAGCAGGAGCAATTCTCTCAGTCTCATATGTCACAAAAAAGCCAATTTATTTCTTAGGCACAGGCCAAAACTATCAAGACCTGCAGCCATTTACAAAAAAAGAAATTCTTAAAAATCTTGGATTAGAATAAAAATCATCCGAAAATAGATTTCCATAAACGGGCAAAAAATCCATCTTCCTTTGATTCTTTCTTAACGCCTACCTCTTTAACTACCTCCTCTCTGACTGATTCAATACTCAAAGCAACTTTACTCTCTTCACCCCCTTTATCTACTTCAATTAAAATATCATAATAATTATCTTTATTAAGCTCAAATTTTTCTGTCATATTAAACAAAATAAATTCTTCAACAAGTGCAAAATCAGCTCTCTCTTTATTTATTTCAACTCTTGCTCCGCTTTCATTAACCTCTCTAATGCCAATATAATAGCCAGCACCATCAATTTTAATCTTGATTCTTTCCTTCCAAAACAAACTCTTATTTACCCCTGCTTCTCTTAAATCTTTGCTGTCCTCTAAAATAGTATTGCTCCAATTCTCTCCAATAAATTTCTCATTTGTTATAGGTTTTTTTGCAACAAATCCGCCGCCAGAAGATCCCCCACCAGAGCCTCCGCCACTACTGCTTCCACCCCCGCTACTGCCTCCGCCGCCCGAACCTCCGCCTCCGCCCGAACCTCCGCCGCCAGAAGATCCCCCACTGCTGCTGGATTCCTCTCTCTCAACTAACTCATAAACTGTGAAATGCGGCACGCTGAAAACAACAGTTCCTGTTTCTTTATTGTGGGAGACTATCTTGCATTCTGTGCAAATTTCTCCATTTCTCGTTATTACAGGATTAGATACACTGACATTATACATTGTGATAGTGGCGGGCTCATTCAACATTGGTAACTCTTTACTATCCAGCTCCACTTTATTCCTGCTAAGTTTTATGTAAGAATTTAAATCTACTCTCTCGTAATAGTCTCCTACTTTTCTCAGCAAACTTATATTTTTATTAATATATCCTATCTTACCAATCTTGCTATCTCCAATCTCAAATTTGCTTAAATTAAAAATATTCTCATTATAAAAGTCTGGCCTTATGTCAAACTTGCTAGCTATCGGCTCTGGACATCCATATTTATTTACATATGCTATTATATAAGAAGGAGTGCTAGGACATAAATCTAATCTATCATTAATTCCATCTCCATCACTATCAGGAATTTTTGAAACAGTCAGAATTCCATTAGAAAAGTTTTTGCTATTTACGCTGACATTGGCGTTAGAGTCTAAAGTAGAAACAAAATAGTATTGATTTTTTGCGAAGCTTTCATTGTATATCGCGCGCCATGGTATGATGCCTTTTCCATTATAGATATATGCCCCTTCAACATATGCATTGTTATAACCTTCATCGTTCTTAATGTTGTACTTAATAAATAAATTAAAGCAAGAACTGTCTGCTTCAACGTTCATAGTCACATAATCTCCTTCTAAAACTTTTGTGCTGCCCCAATAAGCCTTATTCAATTTACAAACACAATCTTCATCTAAAAAATCTTTTTTTCCATCGCAATCATTATCTCTTCCATCTGTGCAACGCAATTCTTTAACCCCATCATAAAAAAATCCATAATTAGAAGCACTGCATTCAAGCCAACCAGCGCTTCCCCCACAGGACTTGCGAGAATAATAACATACTCCTTGCTGCAATTCACATAACTGAACAGGCAATGCATCATCATCAATGGCATTATCACAATCATTATCTTTTCCATCACATATCTCTATTGCAGGCATAATTCCTCCGACACACACTTTGTTCCAACGCCCATCCACGCATGTTTCAATTCCCGCAAGACACTCTCCCACATTTGAACTGCATATTCTTGTTCCTCCAGTAGTGCAGAGAGATACTGAACTTAAAGCATCTAACCTTCCACTTCCTGCTTCATTCTCTGTATATGATAGAAAAACAGTGTTATTTTTCAATATGCTTTTCACTTGTGCCGGCGTTAAAGAAGGATTTTGTTGTAGCAACAATGCAGCTGCTCCTGCAACATGAGGTGTCGCCATGCTTGTTCCAGAAAGATACATATAGCCACCTCCAGGAATAGCAGCATAAATGTAAACTCCTGGCGCAGTAATATCTGGTTTTGTTATGTTTCCTCCAGACCAAACAACAGGCCCTCTTGAACTAAATGACGCAAGAACATCACTCTTGCTTGTGGCTCCAACAGTTATTGCCTTTCTCGCTTTCCCAGGCGTAAGTATAGTTTGAGGATTAGGCCCTGAATTTCCTGCTGCTATAACTGCAACAACTCCTGCGTCAACTGCATTATCAACAGCTTTTGAAGGAGCGTCATCAGGATTGCCTCCCGCTCCTCCCAAGCTCATGCTTATAATATCTGCATGGTCAGAAAAATCTCCGTCTTTGTTTGGGTCAACAGCTCTCTCAATTCCTGCAATAACGCCACTCCACGTACCACTTCCATACTTGTTTAAAACTTTATATGCAAGAATTTTTGCATCTGGCGCAACGCCATTCAAAATGCCCTTGCTAGCAGTAGTAGATGCAACATGAGTCCCATGATATTGGTCATCCATAGGATCACTGTCATTATTAATAAAATCATATCCTCCAATTACCTTGCAATCTGTTCCAAAACACCCTCCAAGATCAGGATGAGTATAATCAACTCCAGTATCTATAATAGCAATTTTAACTCCTTTCCCAGTTAAATTATTTCCACTATTATCCTTCATACTCCAAACATCATCTGCATTTATCAAAGGAACAGACTCTCTAAGAGTAATCTCAACCTCTTCATCAAGATAAACCTCTTTAACAAAGCGAGACTTCTTAATTTTCTCCACATCGCTTTTAGTAATACTCAAAACAATTCCATTAAAGACATTGTAAAACTCCAAAGAAGGCCTTATCACTCTCTTACTCTCTCGAGAAATAGACTTATTTGTCTCATTAATTTCAGGCAGAGTTTCATTAAGAGGTAGTTGCTCGATAATTGTTTCATTTACTTGGGTTTCATTTACCTGCTCTTCAGTCTTATTTGCCTCAACTTCAATAGCTTCTGTTTCATTCTTCTCCTGTGCTGTTTCATTAATTTCTAACTCTGTCTCATTAGCAATTATCTCCATCTCATCACTATCGTCAGAAACTGTTTCATTTAATTCAGTTTCTTCATCTTCCATTAATTCCTCTCCCGCTCCGCTGTCTTCATCTGTTTCTTCTTGTTCTTCACTATCGGCTGTTTCCTCCAATTCTTCATTAGTATCGTTCTCTTCAGTAGCTGTAATAGGAGATAATCGTTTTATTGTCTCGTCCTTCGTCAAAAATATTCCAAATATCTGATAAATAGCCTCTTTAACCGCGACAAAAATTGCATTAACCATGCCAAATATAGGAGGCTGTTCTGGCGCATTTAATTTATTTTGTATATCATCCAATGCCAAAAAATGCTCTTCCTCCAGCTTTACTTCATACTCACTCAAAATGTCCCGCTCAACTACAAATCCTTGAATAACATTGCCAGAAACATCTTTTTTCGGCAAACTTCTTGCACCAAAATTCTCTAATAGCGGCGGATTATTAAACTCAATTATATAATTCATGAATTCCTCCCTAACTTCCTTTTCACCTTCTACGCCTTCTTCCTTGACAGCTTCGTTGGCTTCTTTATCAATTTTCTTCTCTTCTACTCCGCTGTCTTCAGTCCTGCCTTCAACTTCTTCTTCACCAGCAACCTCTTTTTTAATCTCTTCACCAACTATTTCTTGCTCTTCTCCGTCAACAGCTTTCTCTGATTTCTCACTAGTATCGTTCTCTTGCCCAGCAACAAATACTGGGATTAAAATAAAAATAACTGTAGATAAAATGCCAAGCAGAACAAGGCTCTTATTTATTATCATTATCTCCAAATTAAACTATTCCCTCCATTCGCATTTGTTACTAACACACCCACAAAAAACTTGATAAGCTGCAGCATTATAACATTCATTCCATTCGCACGTTGTGAATATGGATTCTTCACTTATGCCCTGGCAAATCTGTCCAGAACAACCTCCTGCAACACAATCATTATCACTGACGCAATCTCCTCTAGTCGCTGAACCGCAAAATCCGCCAAAATCCTCTGAAGCAGGATATAACTGAAGACCATTATCGCCCCCAGATTTCCTCTCTCCTAAAAGAAAACCATAATCATCAACAAAAACAAAAGCCAAAACAATTATAATTACTAGTATTATCCCGACAATCCACCACTTTTTCATGTCTGATAAAAGCATTGATTATTTAAAAATATATGTAAATTCAGCAATATTTCTTAAAAGAATGCTCTGCGCTTTTCAATTCATTCACCTTCTTGCCAACCTCGCCCTTCTCAACTCTTTCAGCCTTCTCAATTAAATTAATCCCAATCTTCAGCCTGTCTAATTCAGCGCGAATAAAATTCTCTATCCTCTTGCTCATGCTTATCCCATGTTTTTTGCAATGCTCGGAAAATTTCTTATATATCTCCTCATTCAAATTAAATGTCTTCAATACCATCTTTTTTAAGCCAATAAACCAATTAAATAATATTAAATAAACTTAATAAATCTTTCGCTATTACAAAATCTCAAAGTTCTAAATATAAAAATAACAATCAACTAAATAATCCTATTTAATACTATTAAAGATTAATCATAATTATTGAATATTATTTATAATTATTAAAAAATATTAAATCTTATTAATAACTATTAACCCCTACTTAATTATTGTCTCTTCCTCAAACTTCCATTATTTGCAATCCGACCCTCAATCTCATCAAACCTGCATTGTTGCGTTAAAGGGAGCTTTAACGTTGATAAAAACACAGAAAGTATTAAAAACACTAATTAAGATAGTAATATAGGAGATGAATAAAAATGAAAACCCTTAAATGCGATTTATGCGAACATGAAGCTCAAGGTGAAACATTCGAAGAATGGATGAAAGCACTTATGCCTCATTGGATGAAGGCTCATGCTGACGTAATGAAAAACACTGGCAAGATGACTAAAGAGGATCAGAAAAAGCATCAGCAGAAGTGGATGGCTGAAAACAAGGCAAGGTTCAATGCTGCTAAATAAAATATGAACAACGCATCACAAACTATGGAACAACCAAAAAATGGCTTCCTCTCGGTTGGAAGCTCGTGTATGCATATGGGGTATTTTTTATAGTTCTGTCTATTCTTGTACCGGTTGTGTCCTACTTCTCTTTACCCAATCAGCCGATGATGACCTCTGCGATTGGAGATGAAGAAGTCTATAAGTGTGAAAAATGCGGACACACTTGGATGAAAAGAGGAGATGAAAGACCTCTTATCTGTCCAAAATGCAAAACTGCCAGATGGAATAAACCAAAGAAGAAATAATTTTTTTAGTCAAGATAACTCCCGCTTATGCAACAATGTACATCAAACCACAACTTTATTAACCCTTATTCTCCTCAAAAAATTATGTTGGAAAAACTCTCAACTATATTGAAAAAAACAACAGACAAGATAGCTAACGCTATATTTTTAGACAAAAAATTACTAGATTCTATAATAAAAGATTTACAAAGAGCGCTGATAGAAGCAGACGTTAACGTGCAATTAGTTTTACAATTAACTCAAAAAATAAAAAAAGCAGCTCTGGATGAAAGAGTGAAGGGTATAGAAAAAAAAGAGCATATCATAAAACTCCTTCATGACGAACTCCTTGCAATTTTAGGACAAAAAAGAGAAATAAAGCTTCAAAAGCAAAATACATTCATGCTCATCGGATTGTACGGATCGGGAAAGACTACATCGGCTATTAAGCTAGCATCATATTATGCAAAACGCGGCAATAAAGTTTGTGCTCTCGGTTTAGATGTTTACCGTCCTGCAGCCTCAGAACAACTCCAACAACTGGGAAATAAAATAAACATCCCAATATTCATTAATCCAAAAGAAAAAAATCCGCAAAAAATATATAAGCAATTCCAAGCAGAAATTAAAAAATATGATTTAATCCTTGTTGACACCGCAGGCAGAGACGCCCTAGATAAAGAATTAATTAAAGAAATAAAGTCATTAAACAATCTCATCAAACCAACAGAAATCTTCTTAGTAATGCCTGCTGACATTGGGCAAGCTGCAAAAACCCAAGCTCAAAAATTCAAAGAAGCAATAGACATAACAGGCATAATAATAACAAGAATGGACTCTACAGCAAAAGCAGGCGGCGCTCTAACAGCCTGCGCAGAAATCAAGGCCCCTGTAGTATTCATAGGGACTGGAGAAAAACTATCTGACCTAGAAACCTTTGATCCTGAATCCTTCTTATCAAGACTTTTAGGAATGGGCGACTTAAAAGCTCTTATGGAAAAAGTCCATTCTATAGTTGACAAAAAGCAAATTGAAAAAACACAAAAATCCTTGGAAGAAGGCAAATTTACTCTAAGAGACTTGCAGTCACAATTAGAATCAATAGAATCACTCGGTTCAATGGATAAAATACTCTCTTTTATTCCCGGATTAGGCAGCGCAAAAGAGAAAATTCCACAAGAACAGCTCGAATTACAACAGGAAAAAGCCAAGCATTGGAAGCACGCAATCAATTCCATGAGGCAGGAAGAAATAGAAAATCCAGAAATCCTAGAAAAGCAGACGTCAAGAATTCAAAGAATAGCAAAAGGCTCTGGTACATCTACATCAGATATAAGAATGCTACTCAAGCAATATAAAATGCTAAAAGAAATGCTAAAATCCCAATCATCAATGCAGGAAGGCAAATTAGATAAAAAAACAATGATGAAATTAGCGAAAAAGTTCGCCCACAGAATTAAATTTTAATTTAATATCTCAAGTTATCAAATTAAATTCTAAAACATGGAAAAAATAATCCAGCAAGGCGCAGAAGCGCAAATCATTCTAGACAAAGACATAATTAAAAAAAGAAGAGTAAAAAAATCCTACCGCCTTCCGGAATTAGATGAAAAAATTAGAAAACAAAGGACAAAAAAAGAAGCAAAACTCCTGGAAAAAGCATCTAAACTAGTCCCAATCCCAAAAATTCTAAGAATAAATGAAAAAACAAAAGAAATTGACATGGAGTTCATTGAGGGCAAAAAGCTCTCTGAACATCTAAACTCGCTAAATTATCTCCAAATATCTAATCAAATAGGAAAGCAAATAGCAATATTGCATGATAATAATATCATTCACGGCGATTTGACAACCTCAAATATGATTCTATCAAATAAAAATAATCAGCTCTATTTTATAGACTTTGGCTTGGGTTTCAGTTCTCATAGAATAGAAGATAAAGCAGTTGATTTGCATTTGATAAAAGAAGCATTAGAAGCAAAGCATTTTGGTATAGCAAAACAATGCTTCAATGCAATCCTGGAAGGCTACAAAACCTCAAAGAATTATCTAAAAGTCATAGAAAGACTAAAAAAAGTAGAAAAACGAGGAAGATATAAGGCTCAGTATTGATTATCTATCTATACCTCAAGACAGAGAAGCCGGTTGGAAAAGACTATGTTATAAAACATTTAGATGCTATTGAAATTGTGACGCGGTGATATCAGAGATAGAAACATTTAAATACCAATTGGTATAATAATATACCATATGGTACAAATATACAACTTACAGTTATTGCGTGTTTTAGAAGTATTTTTTAAAGAACCTATAACAATACATTTCATTAAAGAGATAAGTAAAAAAATAAAACTTGCTCCAACCTCTGTAAGAATTTATATAAAAGAATTATTAAAAGATGATATAATAAAAATAAAAGAAGCCAAGCCTTTTGATGGCTTTATTGCCGATCGTGAAAATAATGATTTTATTTTTTATAAAAGAGTATATAATCTCTATAGCTTAAAAGAGTTTGTAGATTTTCTTATTTCATCTTATTATCCAAAGCTTATTGTACTTTATGGATCTTATTCTCTTGGAGAAGATGTTGAGAACAGCGACATAGATCTTCTTATTTTTACAAAAACAGTAAAAGAAATAAATGTAAATGAATTTGAGAAAAAATTGAAAAGAAAAATTCATTTTTTTATTATTGATGATATGGAAAAACTTGATATGAAATTAAGAAAAAAGATATGGGGAGGAATAGTATTATATGGGGGATTTTAATGGACGAAGATATTTTTAAGATAAGTAAAGACAAAGATCGAGCAAAAGATTTGTTTGAAATGGCAAAAGAAAGACTAGATCTAATTAGACTAATACCAAAAGATAAAGCATATAAGATTATTGAAGAATACTATGAGATCATAAAAGAATTATTAACTGCCATCATGTATAGTGATGGATATAAAACATTAAGCCATGTGAAGCTAATAGAATATTTCTCTTCTAATTATAAAATTTTAGATGATAATAAAATAAAATTGATTGATACATTAAGAAAATTTAGAATAGGCATAGTTTATTATGGTAGAAAAATAAGTAAAGAATTTCTTATTAATTACGAAGAAGTTATAAATAATATAGTAAAAATCTTAATTCCAGTAGTGGAGAAGAAGTTAAAGGATTAATTTTTGAATTATTCTTAAAAACGATAGTAGAAAAAGCAAAATTCCTATTATTGAGGTAATTGTCCATTGTATAGATTTATTTGTAGTTATCTTTGATAAAATCTAAAAAATGATCAAGGACTTGGGCTAGGAGAGGACGAGGGTGATTTTCTTGTCCAACCCTCGCATTCACAGTGTGCAGAACTAACGCCCTTTCCACTTCCATCTTTGCAAACGTTAGCATCGGCTATACAGTACCCATCTGCTTTTGCACAACGACCATCATAAACTCTTCCCAACTCGTTGTAACAAACCTCCTTGCATGGATCCTTACAATATATTTTCTTTTCATTGACTGATGAGCAACATTGCCCAGGGGAGCATGTGCTCGTAAAGAAAATGAACGAAGTCTTTGTAGCATACCCTTCATACACTTCCCGGGGGGTTCGACCAAAAATATCCGGTACGCATTCATCTCTCACAACACCTATCTTTTTACCGCAACTTCCATCTTCGTAAAGATCAACACAACCAGCGGTTAATGCCGCTGCATAACCTCCTCCATCCGAGTCTTTTACTGATGCTGGACTAGGAGAGAGCAAGGGTTCAGAAGAAGAGGGTTCTAAAGCTATACCTACTAAATATAGGCGTAGCCCAATGACAAGAATAATAACTAAGATAATAATACCTATAATAATCCAAAAACCTGTCTTATTTTTCCCTCTTTTTGCCATTTTTACCTCTCCTTTATTTTTTAAACTTATTGGACTTTAAATACTTTTTCTCTTTCTTTTTTATTTTTTTTGATATTTTTATTTAATTTCATAAAATACTCTCCATTTCAATGCTTCTAATAATCCTCAATAATTTAAGTTTCTATCTTTTTTAATATTTCCTTGTTGGCGAAGGACTAGGCGAAACCGTAAATGTTGGACTTGGAGAAGGCGAAGCTGTTGGAACTGCCTTCCAATCCTTGGCAATATAAGGATTTGGGTCTACGTCGTTGCACAACCCATCTTTATCGCTGTCTATTGCTTTGCAATTATCGCAAGCATCCCCGACTCTATCTCCATCTATATCATTCTGGCCGGGATTATAAATAGTCGGGCAGTTATCATTGCCACTTCCATCAGCATTGCACAAAGCATGAAAGCCATCCTTATCATAATCACTAGACACGTATTCTGTCAATGAACAACTAGGACTAAATAATGATCTTCCAAAATCAATAGCAATAACATAAACTGCCGTAATTAATAATACAACAATAATAACTACTATCAAAGATCTGTTTAAAATATTCTTCTTCCCATTAATCTCTATCCCTTTTTTCATAATATAAACAAAAAAGATTAATATTTATATCTTTCTCCGCAATATCAACTCAACACCACTTCTCAATCTATAATTTTCAAAATCAAATCCAGAAGGCAAATCATCTTCATTAAACTCTCTCGAATCAAAAACAAAAAAATCATACCCGGAATAATTTCCATAACCCTCAAATTTCCCTTCTGTATAACTAACGTTCCTTCCATGTAAATAAAAAGGCAATGGCCAATATTCCTTAGACACAATTAAAATAGGGCCATCTCCATCATCAATCCTATCAACCAAATTCAAAACATCCTTATCAGTATGCACATAAGCAAGCTTGTTATCAGACTGCCAAGGCTCAACAAAATTAAGATAAAAAGCAGCGCTGAATAAATAAATAACACTAATCCCAAACAACAAAAATTTCCATCTCCTATTCAAATTATCAAACATAAAACCAGCAACAAAACACATGGGCACAATAATATTAATCAAAAGCCAAGGAGTCTTATATGGAATTAAACTATAAATAATAAAACTCAAAATGCCCCATATAAAAAAATTCAAAACAAAAATATCTCTCCTATAAAATCTAAAAAAATAAACAAGCCCTATTAAGAAAAATAAAAAAATAGGTAATTCGTATTCTAATAAAAGCAATGAATAATAAAAAAATGGTTTGTCATGTCCAATCTCATTAAGCCCTCTGTCAATCCATGGAAAAAAAGCCCGAATAGAATCCCTTAATCCATTAAAATTCAAAAAAAAGCTACTAAAGAATAATATATAAATAAACAAAAATAATAAAACAGAAATTAAAATACCCTTGTAATTCTCCTTAAAATTAATCTCCCTAATTCTCCTAAAATTAACAATCACTATAATAAATAGTATAAATAACATGATTATAGAAGTCTCCTTGGTAACAAACATAAAAGCCAAAGCAATACTAAAAACAGGCAGATATTTCAAATCTCTTCTATGCAAAATCAAGCTGAAAAAATAAACAGCTAAAAAAGAAAATAAAACAAATGCACCCTCATGTATGGAATATCTAGAATAATACATCAAACTAGGCGAAAATAGCAAAAATAAAGAAATAAAATATTTCTCCCTGCCCTTTAGCAAAAATAAGGGCAGTACAGCAATCAAAATCCCAAAAACAGCAGCAGGAAATCTTAGGGAAAATTCGCTAATTCCAAAAATCAAGAATGACAAAGCCAAAGCAAAAAAATAAAATGGTCCATGATAATTCAAGGGCTCGTAAATAAAACGCCCTGTTTCTAAAATCTCATTAGCAAAAAAATAATTCACGCCCTCGTCATGATGCAAAACCCTTAAATCCAAAAATATAAGCCTGGATATTAAAATAAAAATTATTATCATCCCAATAAGCATTATCTCGCTTCTTCTCATCAAAAAATAAAATAAATCATCTATATAAAAATTTCCAAAACCTGAGTAATACTTCTTATTACAAAGGTTTAAGATTTGCCAAACAAATCTTAAAACGGCTATGTGTAAATTATTCCTCTAAGAACTGAGGAATAATCTTCCATTCATACCT
>CAZNQS010000015.1:0-27391 GCA_964575515.1 Candidatus Woesearchaeota archaeon
ACTCCTATGACAGTATACCCTTTCTCAAAGTCCAAATGTATTGGTTCAATTCTATTATATCCTTGAGCAAAAAGACTTTTGGATGTTTTGTCAATTAATTTTGCCATAATTTTTTGCTGGAACAATAGTATTTAAACCCTTTTTCTGGGAGATTCCCATTATCTAAAAAAAAGAATGAGATTTATATACATTATTATTCTAAATAGTATATGGAACTCAAAGATAAAGTTGTTCTTCTTAATGGTTCGTGTTTGGGTTGTGAAGTGATAAAATTAAATTAGTCACAAAATATCATTTCTTTTCCTTTTCTGAATTCGATGTTAAATAAGTCTAAAGCTGCGTATCTTCCTAATATTGGAGGGACATCATTGCTATCTGCTATTGCCACTTTTGTCTCAAATTCTTTTCCTGCTGTTTTTATTTTTAATTTATGAATGAATGCTATTAAAAGAGAGGTTGGAACAATTCCCTTGATTTCGGTATATTCACCTGAGGTGATATCACTAATTATGCTTTCTCCGATAAATCTTGGAATGACAGTTAAATCAGCTCCTGTATCAACAAGAACTTCTTCTATGACTTCCCAATCATTTCTTACCTGTGAAAATATTTCTATTTCTATCAAAGGCCTTAGAATTTTTCCTAGTATCTTGCTTTCTTTTTCCATATAAGAAAACTTCATATCATAATTGCAACTAGTATTTGTTCTTTAGTCTCCCATACAATAGAAACTTTTTTTCCCGGATTAGCTTTTTTAATCTCCCAATATTTTTCTTTAGGATTCATTCCACGCCAGACTTCTTTTCCATTAACTTTTATTACAAATTCAAATTTCTTTTCCATAAAATATTTAAAAGATTCTAGTTAATAAGACTTTCTATTTGTAATAATATGCGTAATGCATATACGAATAAGTAGTATTGGACTTGGCGATGGTATGAAAAAAGTTATAAAAAGTTAGAATAAAAATCTTTAAAAATAATATCACTTTAATTAAAAATGATCATTGAGAGATTATTTCTTATTAATGGAAAAGACTCTAGATGGGAAGATTTTTTTCTTGCATTGGAGAGCAAAGATGCAGGAGATTGGGTTATCCTTAAGCAAGATAAAAATGATAGAAGTTTATGGAGAGTTATTGATAATTCAAGAGTGGAAGATTATCAGCAATTAAAATATAGAACATTTGAGAGCGGCTATCATGTTTTTCTTAAGAAGCGATTAGTTATTTATAAAAGAGATGATTTATTTAAATCTTATAATAATGTACAAGATAAGGATGTAGCATTAATAAGAACTTTATATATATTAAAGCGCGTAAAAGGCGATTATGTCGAGCGTTTTGGCGGAAAAAGAATTAAAGAACTTTATGAGGGGGTTGTTCCATGGAACGGGAGCAGATTAAATTAATGAAATAGGTTTAAATATTTTCATTCTTCCCATTGATATGGGATATCTTATAAAAAAGGGGAATCTTTTGCGTTTTAACCTTAGCATAAAGAAACTGGCACTGATAGCAATATTGACAACTTTTGCCGCCGCGCTTATCGACACAATATGGGCGGTTTATCTTGACAGTTATTTAAACAGCTTTACTTTAGTCGGATTTTTTTCCTCTGCTTTAACCTTGATTTCTTTCATCTCATTTTTTTTATTTATACCTACGATTGAAAAGAAAGATAAAGAAAAACTTTATATTTTTGCTTTGGCAATTTCAATAATATCTTATTTTCTGTTTAGTTTTATTGACGACATCAAGGCGATATTTTTTCTCGCTTTATTATTGACGCTCGCCATAAATTTAAGAATATCAAGCTGGGGAATTATTGTAAGGGACAAATCCAAGAGGAAGGAACTGACTAGGAATGAGGGAATTCTTTACACGGTTTATAATATGGGCTGGCTTGCAGGACCGCCTGTTGCAGGATATATTGCTTCAAGGTTTAATTTTAAAGGAGTGTTTTTTTCCGCCGCATTTATCCTGATTATATCTCTAATATTATTTGTTAGATTCAAGATAAAAGATCACAGGAAGACAAAACATGTTGACGAGAATGTGCTGAAGAATTTTATTGATTTTTTCAAAAGCAAGGACAGAGTTGTTGCTTATTTGTTGGGGGGAGGAGGCAACTTTTGGTGGGTTTTAATTTATCTCTTCATGCCATTGTACATAACGAGACAAGGATTTGGAATATTCGGATTGAGCATGTTTTTCATGGCAATGCTTCTGCCCGCTGTTCTCTTCGCTTATCCGTTTGCCAAACTTGCGAGCAAGATAGGACACAAGAAGATATTTATCGCAGGATATGCAATTCTCGGTATTTCAGCTTTGATTTGCTTTTTCTTGAATAACATTTATTTAATATTCGTCTTTCTTTTTATTGCAAATATAGGCATTTCAATGCTTGAATCAACGACAGAGGCTTATTTCTTCGATATTTCAACCAACGAGGAGGCATATAGATTTTTTGCTCCTTTTAATACAGGCATAGACTTGAATCATTTAGTTGCCAAGTTTCTGTCTTCTTTGCTTCTTATTTTTCTTCCGTTTAAATTTGTCTTCTTATTCTTTGGAATTTTTATGATAGGATTCTGCATTTTAGCTTCCTGGACGAGAAATATTATTGAGGCGAGGAGAAAGGGCTGAATACCTCAAGAACTTTGTTCTTATTTCTTAAATTTTAGCATAAATCCCGGATAAATTTCTATAATATCTCTATTACATAAATTTAATAGCTCAGTTTTTTCTATTAATCTTTCCACAGAGCCCCTTTCTTTTAAAAATTGTCCGAGAAAATAATTGCGTCTTGCTTCTAAATCATCAAATGTTCTGTCAACTATAGATTCTACTCTTTTAAATCTGAAATCTTTATCTTTCTCTATAGCGTCTCTTACGCAAGACGTTTCTAATACATTTCGTAATTGTACTTTAGCATAATACCCAAAAATTAGTTTTCTCGCATGCAGATAAGTCCCTCTTCTACTTATGTCCCCAACATAAAAAGATTCCTTTTCACGAATAATAAATGCATGTTGTCTTGAAACAAGCCCATATAGCTGAAGAACTACATCACAATTCTGATTGCTTCCGATTAAACTAATCTCTTTCTCAAGAGGACAAACCTGTCCATATGTGGCATGTTTTAGGCCTCCACTCTTCGTCATATTAATTAATTTTGCCATGTTGTGTTACGATTTCTAAGATGTTGTGTAGTATTTAAATCTCTTGCCTCTTTATAGTAGTTATATAATAGAAAAGTTTATATATAGCTATTAATCATAATTTTTCATGGAAGAATTTGAAAAGCAACTCATACATCAGCCAACACAATCAGATTTTAATTTAGATGAAATCTTAGAAAAAGTGCCTTCAGAAGAAAATAGAAGAGAATTAATACTTAAGGCAGTTGAAGATAATCTAACTCAAGATCCTAAATATATTAATCAAGCTATAGATTATTTTGAAAAGCAAGGAAATTATGTCAGCGCAGCTTCTTTAGCAAGGCAATATGGAGATACAGATAGGGCGCTTGCAATTTATGGTAGAGCTGCAAAATTGGGAAATTTTGATAGATTAGTTTATAATAAGATTGGTCCTGGAGCTGTTTTTAAGGAAATTGGGAGAAAGATTGGTGTAGGCGCAAGAGAATCACTTAAATTTATTGCCTCAACTTATTTTTCACCAACAAGCTGTAGAAAGCATATAGATTATGCTTCTCTTTCTTTATTGGGAATGCTTGGTGCACTTATGACAGAAATTGGAGTAGCTTTTAGCCCGTATATTCAAAATAAAGAACTTCAGAAAACTGCGTTAGTTCTATTTTTCGCGCGTCTTTCAACTAATCTTGCTTCTGGATTATATGAATGGTATCGTTACGAGAGAAGGGAACTGCAGGAAAAAGCACGAATAGAGAGTGGGCTTGAAAAAAAGTTAATAGAATAAAACCATGGCAAAACAAGATTTAATCCTCGCTAAAAATTTAATAGTTTCTTGCGTGTTCTAAATTGAAGAAAAATTAACTTCAAAAGGTAAATTAAGTTTAATGTCTCTAAGAGATTTTGTTCTTTTCTTAAAATTAAGAATGCCTATGCCAACTGCCTCATTAGTTTCCTCTTTCTTAAATAAAGTAATATCCTCTCCAATCTCTTCTCCATAGGTTGGGCTGGAATTGGCTATGAAAATTTCTAAATAATCTGATTCTTCATCGTAATAAATTTGCATCTTGCCTTTCATCTTAAAATCTTAACAAAATATGATGTAATTACATATCCATCTCCATTTAAATATTTAACTATAACTTTTAGGTATTTCCCTATATTTTTATAATATTTGTAAAAATTTATTTTATATTCGTCATAAATACTTTCAATAATTTTGTCAGGTTTAATTAAAGTTTCCTTGACTTCTTCTAGATAATTTGTCATATATGCATGTGGAGAACTTGGAGAGGTAATATGCTTCCACTGCTCTTTTGTCAATCTTATTTTTCTTCCAGTTTTATCAACTATTTCAAAAATAATATTCATTAAAAATAGAAACCTTGTTAATTTATAATATTAACTTCTTATTATACAAACAAGAATTATTATATATCTCTTCTTCCTGTTGTAATCATGCCAAGAGTCATCTCTATCAATCCTGCAACAGAAGAAGTTTATGGCGAGTTAGAAGAGACTTCTGAAGTTGAAATTCAAAAGATAGTTGATAATTCTAAAAATGATAAAACATGGGCTAATATAAATATTAAAGAAAGAGTTAAGATTATTTCCAAATTGATTGATTTGCTTGAAAAAAATAAAGAAAGTATTGCTCATGTTATGGCGAATGAAATGGGAAAGCCATTGAAGGCAGGCAGGCACGAGATTGATATCGCAAAAAAGAGAATTTTGGATTATTGTAAGATGATTCCGGATATTATCAATAACGAAATTCTATTTGAGGATAATAAAGAAAAAAATATTGCTAGATTTGATCCGCTTGGAGTTATTGCTGTTATGTCTCCATGGAATGCCCCTATTTTTGTTCCTCTTGCAATGCTCATCCCTCCCTTATTATGTGGAAATAATGTTATATGGAAGCCATCTGAATATACCGGCTTTAGTGGATTAAAATTAAATTCTTTATTTAATGAATTGAAAAAGATTGGTTTGCCCAAAAATGCTTTTCAAGTTGTAATAGGGGGAAAAGAGACTGGTAAGAAGATTGTTGAAAGTGATATTGATATGGTTGCATTAACAGGAAGCATTCGAGCTGGGAAGGAAGTAATAAAGAGTTCTGCTGACAAATTGCATAAACTTGTTCTTGAGCTTGGGGGAAAAGATCCGGCAATTATTTTAGAAGACGCAGATATAGAAAAAGCCGCTTACGAAATAGTGAAAAGTTCTGTAATGTATACAGGGCAAGTGTGTTTTGGTGTCGAGCGAGTTTATTGTCACGAAAATATCTATGACAAATTTGTTGAAAAATGTATAGAAGAAACTAAAAAGATTGTTGTTGGTAATCCTCTTGATGAAAAAACAGATATAGGGCCTTTTGCAGTTAAGTTTCAAATGGAGAAAGTAATTTCTCATATAAATGATGCTCTTGATAAAGGTGCTAAATTAATTTATGGGGGTAAAAGAATTAGTGATAAAGGTTATTTTATGATTCCAGGAGTTATGATTGATGTAAATCATGACATGAAAATTATGCAGGAAGAGACTTTTGGGCCTATCACTCCAATTATGAAATTTAAAGAGCTTGAAGAGGCAGTAAGACTGGCAAATGATTCTATATATGGTTTAACAGCAAGTATATGGACAAGTGACTTAAAAAATGGAGAAGAAGTTGCAAGAAAAATTGAAGCAGGAACTATTGAAATCAACAGACATGGAATGTCAAAGGCAGGATGTCCGTGGGGCGGATGCAAGCAATCAGGAATTGGCAGGATTTACAGCAAAGAGGGCATCAGGGAGTTTTGCAATATTAAACATGTTTGGGTTGTGAAATGATTAAACATCTAATTCATTGTGATTGAAAACATAAAGAGTTAATATACCATTAAAAACAACTTCTTCTGGTATTCTGCCTTGCTCTGGTGAAGGGGATGTAACATATGCATAGTGCGCTCCCAATAATATTGCATTTTGTAATGCACCAGTATAATATTCTTTTTTTAGTTCAATTGCATCTTCAAATATGTTTTTATTGGAGAATATTCTAAAATATCTTTCTGTGCCAAAATGGGATAATTCTTCTGGATCAATTTCTCTAGTTGGAATTAAATCACCTTGCCCATTTACTAATGCTTCAAGAAATTTACCGTCTTTCCTCATTAATAAATTAGTCATAATTTATAGACTATGATGAGATTTAAATAGATTATTGTTCTAAAATTTATAGGGAATTAAAAGATAAGGATTATGAAGTAATCAAGAACTTGAAGAAATAAAATATAAAAGGATAATAGTGCCAGATTTTAGACTGGATTTTTACCCTTTTCCTAGGAATATAATCTCTTTCTTGACATTTTTGGAATGAAAACCCTAGAAGAGGAGGCCCAATCTTATTAAATAGATAGATTGAACGTCCTCTCCCGGGCAAAAAGAGGTGATATTATTTAGTATATGTTGAAGTATTTAAATCTTTCGTTTTGTTGTAACTTCTTAATAAGCACACTGACTTTTTGTATCTTTTACATGGTATTTTGTATATTACCTTGTATTATACGAACTTCTTAACTAAAAGCATATAAATAGATTGCTGTTGTAGATTTTATGGAGCAGGAGATTGAGGGCGTTAAACATAAAAATCCAGTCCAGAGAATCGGGCAGGAGCAGATTCATGGCTTGCTTTTTAGCGACAAATTGAGCTGGCAGTCTATAATTTATGATTTGATTAATACAGAGCAGTTGGATCCTTGGGATGTTGATATCTGCTTATTGACTAACAGATATTTGGAGAAGATTAAAAAGCTTGAAGAGGCGAATTTTTTCATGTCCAGCAAGGTTTTATTGGCTGCCTCTTTGCTATTGAGGATTAAATCAGAGATTTTATTGAATCATTATATTCCTGGCTTGGACGACATATTATTCGGCAAGAAAGAGGAAAAGAATTATGTGCAGGAGAGGATTGAATTGGAAGAAGAGATTCCTGAACTGATTCCAAGGACTCCCCTGCCAAGAGTAAGAAAAGTCAGTTTGCATGAATTGATGAGCGCCTTGGGGAAAGCTATTAAGACAGAAACAAGGAGAATCAAGAGGATTGTCGTTGACAGGCAGAGGGAATTTGATACAATTGGGGCAATCCCAAGAAAAAGCATGGACTTTAAGGAGCAAATAATAATTTTATACAAAAGATTAAAGGATTATTTTTCCAAGAATAAAGATGAAAAAATAGCTTTCTCAAGTTTTTGCGATAAAGAAGGAAAGGATAAGATTTTTCATTTTCTGCCTTTATTATATTTGGACAATCAGCACAGGATTTTATTGGAGCAGGAGAGTCATTTTGACGAGATTTGGATATGGCTGAAAAGCGTGCATGACAAAAAGCACGCCGACATTTTAGAAGCTGCGAGGAAAGAGGTTGAGGAAGCGATGAAGGGGGGCGAGGAGGCGCAAGTTGAGTAATGATAGAATTGCCTATAAAAGAATCTTTAGATTTAGCGGTAAAATATCATAAGGAGAGCAAATTACAAGAAGCTGAAATTCTTTATAGGAAAATTTTAGATAGAGAACCAAATCATGCTGATGCTCTGCATTTATTAGGGGTGATTGCACATCAAGTAGGCAAACATGGAGATGCTATTAAGTACATTACCAGGGCTATTCAATTAAATTCAAATAGTGCTATTTATTACAGTAATTTAGGAATGGCTTATGACGCTTTGGGAAAAGATGAAGAATCAGCAAAGAATTTTGGAAAAGCATTAGAGATAGATTCTAATCATACAAATGCTCATCTTGCTTATTATAACCTGGGTGTTAATTATGCTGATAAGGGCAATATTACAAAAGCGCTTGAATATTATGATAAAGCAGTAGAGCTTGATAGGAATTTCTTTGATGCACATTGGAACAGGGCGCTTATTTTGCTTATTCTAGGGAGATTTGAAGAGGGCTGGAAGGAGTACGAATATAGATTTAAAAAGAAAAGTCCAACTGATTCCAGGGTTTTCGATAAGCCACGATGGGATGGCTCTTCTCTAAAAGGCAGAAGAATTTTAATTCTTTCGGAACAGGGTTTCGGAGATAGTATTCAATTTATAAGATATATGCCTTTGGTTAAGGAGAGAGGAGGTTATGTTATTTATGAATGTAAAAAAGAGCAGAGGAGATTATTTGAGGGCTTTCCCGGAATTGATGAGATTGTAGAAAAAGAAAAAGATGCAATTCCTAATGTCAAATTTGATACATATACTTATCTTATGAGTTTACTGGGAATATTTAATACTGACTTGGAGAGCATTCCGAATAAAATTCCTTATTTGAAAGCCAATCCAGAGCTTGCTAAAAAATTTAAAACAAAATTTAATAATGATAAATTTAAAATTGGAATAGTCTGGGCAGGGAATCCTGAACAAGAAAATGATAAAAATAGGTCAACAAAATTTGAGAAGTTTAAGATTTTGGAGAGGATTTCGGAAATGCAGTTATATTCCCTGCAAAAAGGGGAAGCATCTAAGCAATTAAACGATGTCGGCGTAATTAATATCGCAGATGAGATAGATGATTTTGCAGATACTGCCGCTATTATTGAAAATTTAGATTTGATTATTTCTGTTGATACTTCAGTAGCGCATTTAGCCGGAGCAATGGGGAAACCTATATGGACTTTATTGACATTTATGCCAGATTGGCGTTGGTTGCTTGATAGAAATGATAGTCCTTGGTATCCAAGCATGAAATTGTTTAGGCAGTCTAAATCTGGCGATTGGGATTCTGTGTTTAATGATGTTTGTAAAGAACTTGAGATATATCTAAAAAATAAATAATTATTTTTTGAACTTTATAAGAATTTGCTTCTCCGAGAGCAATTTTTCCTCTCCTGTTGACATGTCTTTCAATTTATATTTTTCCTTTTCCATTTCTGCTTCGCCGAGAAATATAACGTAAGGAATTTTTTGGGCATTTGCGAAATCAAGGGCCTTGCTTGGCTGACCTTCTGTTATTGAGCAGGAGATATTATTTTTTCTTAGTTTCTTTGCTAATTTGATTGCTTCTTCTTCTTGATTGAAGGAAATGATTAAAGTTTGTGGCGTAGTTTCTATTTCTAATTTAGCTATTTCTTCTTCGCATAATCCCATTAATGCTTCAATGCTGAAAGAAATTCCAACTGCTGGAATATCTCTATTTATGAATTTTCCGACTGTTTTGTCGTATCTTCCCCCTCCGACTATTGATGTTTTCTTTGAGGGAATGACAAATTCAAATACATTTCCAGTGTAGTATGAAAAGCCCCTTGCCATGGCAAGATTTAATTTTATTTTAACTCCATAAGCCTTGGATTTTTTAACTAATTCTTCCAACTCGTTGATGCCGTCAAAGGCGTTATCCTTGAAGAACTCTATGTCCTTTTCCAGCAATTTAAACAGCGTTATTATTTGATTTGCGCTTGCATATCTTCTTAGATTTGCCTTTACAATGTCTGCGCCCAATTTTTCTATTTTGTCCAGCTCTCTTAAAACTTGTTTCTGCTCTTTTATCTCTACGCTTTCAATTATCGCGTTTAAGAGTTTTCTGTTGTTGATTTGTATTTCAAAATTATTTATTTTCAGTTCTTTTAATATGTCTGACGCTAATGCAATGCATTCTGCGTCTGCTGCAGCCGAAGGATCGCCTATAATGTCAGCATCGCATTGCACAAATTGCCTTGTTCTTCCCTGCCTTATCGGCTCGTCCCTAAAAACAGGGCCGATTTGATATCTTTTAAAAGGCATTTTAATATTCTGATTTTCTTTTAAAATTCTCGCCAACTGAAAAGTAAATTCATATCTTAATCCGAGATTTCTACCTCCTCTGTCTTGTAATTTAAATCGCTCCGCTACAGCCTCGTCTTCATCTTGATTTAAAGATTCAGGACGCATAAGCTCGTCAAATTCTATTATTGGAGTTTCAACTGGAAGGAAGCCATATAGCTTGTAGTATTTTTCTACAATTTTTACTATTGCTTCTCTTTTCAGGGATTCTGGGGGCAGATAATCCTGAAATCCTTTTACAGTCGATGTTTCCAATCTCATAATTCTTGAAATGTTAGAATATTTATAAATGTTCGGGCTTTCTTCTTTGGCTATAAGATACAAAAGTCAATCTTAATATTTCATCTCTTTAGCGGGTCTCTTATATAAAGAACATAGTTCCCTTTTTCTCTATCTGGGAGGTATTTATTAGCAACCCCTATTACACTATCTGCAGTGACTCTATCATATCCTTCACTAAAAGATTCTGGAGTTAATCCTTCGTCCAACTTTAATTCAATAGCGCCTATATGGCCTTCATTAGATTCAAATGTCTTAGCGAGATTGTATTTTGCCATTCTTTTAATTCTATCTACTGATTTGTCGCTAACTTTTTCTGTTTTCATTCTTTTGATTTCTTCAAAAATAGCATCTACAGCTTCATCAATTCGTCTTGCTGGAACACTAGCATCTATCCCTAATTCTCCACAATTATAGTCTCCATTATATGAAGCACCTGCATGATATGCAAGACCCTTTTTTAACCCAAGATTTTGAAAAAGTAGCGAGTTCGTGTCTCCTCCAAGTATCTGATTCATTGTTCTAACAGCAGATTCATCTTCATGCCCACTTATTGGCCCTAAATAATGCAAGGTAATTTGCGCAGAACTCTCATTAGGATTATCTACATTAAGTATTTCAGGTGCTGGTCTGTATAGCACGGTTTTACCAGATAATGGTTTTATTTCTGGAAACTCTCTTCTTGTATTTGGTCCTGTTGAAATATTTCCAAGGTAGTAACTTACGAGCTCTTCAATGTTTGCTGGCAATCCGCCAACGATTATCAAATCCATGTTATTTGGATGATAACCCCTGCTATGAAATGTCTTAATTACTTCTTGAGTTGCATCTCTTACAACTTCTTCTTTTCCCAAATTAAATATTCCTTTAGGATGGCCTCGATAAAAAATGTCGTTAAATTCTTTACTTGCGAGGTATGTCGGATTACTTTTTTTGTCAGAAATCTCTCTTAAAACTCTTTCACGTTCACCATTAACTCTTTCCTTGTCAAAACGCGGGTTAAATACATGATCAGATGTATAATTCAACCAAGTATCTAAATCTTCAGATAATATTTGGCCCACATAATTAGTCCTTCCTATATTTGTAAAAGCATTAGAGTAGCCAAAAGAACCCCTTATGCTGTCTGCTATTAGTGGGTCATATTTTGAACTGCCGCCAGTTACTATACAATGTTCAAGAAAGTGAGCCAGCCCTTCCTCACCTTCTCTCTCATGTGAAGAGCCATAGTTTACTCTTAGCTTAACTGCTGCTGTTTGTGTTGGCGTATTTTGCAGAGCCACAACCAAGCAGTTAGCTAGCCTGTATTCTCTATATTTACCATTTATAATTGCCATAAAAATGAGTAATATTGTTTCTTTTTAAAGCTTTCTATTTACTACTAACTAATTATTACATATTTGATCTAATTTATTGTTTATCGGGCTTTCTCGGCTTTGCACAATAAGTAATTCTTGCACAAAAAGTCATCTAGTTATTGTGCAAAGCCGGCTTTCTCGCTCTTTTAACTTCTTTCATAAAATCAAATTGAGATTGTATTGTTTCTAGTTTTATTGGGAGAGAATCTGGATTTATGTAATTCTTTGGTCTTCTAATTACTCCTATATAATCTGATAATATAGATTGTCTTATATGGACGTCTGTATCTATTGTCATTTCATCGCATTCCTGCTGATAAAAACATCTTTTGCAATGAGTGCCCTTAATAGGCGTGATGTAATTTCTGTCTTTCATATCGCTTTGCCATGCATTCGCCGCATTAATCCCCAAGCACAATTCTCTATAATGCCTAATGTTTCTTTCCACTCTTATTATGGGATTTGGATTTTCTTCAACGACAACGAATTCTTTTTTCTCTTTGTCCCATTCTGTTGGAAGGTCTGTCATAAAATACTCAAAAATAATATTATCGCTTAATAATTCTGGCTCTTTTATCCAAGAATTAACTTGCTCCTCTGTTATGCCAAGTATTTTTCTGAATGTTTCATCTTTTTTTGATAAAAGGCATACTGCAAATAAATATTCTGTTGGCTGAAATGCATATTCTTGCTTATCTTCTACAAATTTCCATTTTCCTGTTTTATAGTCTCTTATTACTATCTTATCATCTTCTTTTCTTATTTCGTCAATTTCGCCTGTGAAGCCCCTACTTTTATATGTGAATTCAAACTCATAGGATGTATTATAATTTATATTTCCTTTTTTCGTTAAATTAGTAAATATAAACGGAGGATTTTTTTCTTGCTCTTTTATTAAAATTGGATAAATTCTCAATCCAATTTTTCTTATCTCTTCTTTTATTCTATAAGGTTGGCTTTTGTCATCTTCGTCCCATAAAATAACATCTCCTCTTATTTTCCCTTCTTTAATTGGACCTTGCTGCCAGTCGTTTGCTATTACATTCGCAAATGCCTCTGCAGAATTATAGCGGTTATTTTTTCCCATGCTTTTTCTCAGATGATGCAGTCTTAACTCCTCAATTTTTCTGTGCATATGAGTGCCCTTTGCCAAATCAGGCCAGGTTAGTTTTTTTCTAAACTTCTTGTTCAAATATCTTCTTCTAGGACATTCAAGTATAGACTCAAGTCCTGTCGGAGAATAATACATTATTAGTGGTTCAGTTAGTTTATGATATCCTGTCATTTTCAATGATGAAAAATTTTGTTTTTAAGGATTGCTGTAATTGTTTGAAATGTTCGATTCCCAGAGGGCGAAAGGTGGGATTATGTAACTAAACTTTAATTATCTATTTATAACTTGATTTTTCGCTGCATCTATAACCTTTTTTATATCTCCAGAGAAAATCTTGCTTGCTCTTTAAACTTCTATACCTATAATATCTCCTTCTCTTGAAATATCAATAATTATTCCATTAGGCAACTCCACACTTTTCCAATATTCTTTGTCTTGGATATGAATTCCAAGTACATCTTCTTCTTCATCATACCAGTTTTCCATTTTTAAAAAGCGAAAGGTGGGAATCGAACCCACGTCTGAAGCGCCACAAGCTTCTATGCTGCCTTTACACCACAATCGCCATGCCTTGGTGTTCCCATCTATCTTTCCAATTCTGAATCCTTTTTAAGTTCTTCTCACTCCTCCAACCAATTAATTTTTCATATCTTGTAAGAGAATTTATTCCATTTAGGCGAATTGTAGAATACTTTTTATAAAAATAAATATTAGGCTGAAAACCAAGCATTGATAGAATCTCACCTACGTCTTTTATAAGTTTTGGTGAAGCTAGATTAAGAGTAATAGTAGGATAATATTTTTTATAACCATAATTGCTTCTGAAATAAAGACATCCATCAGTATCAAAAAGACCCCTAATAAAAGAACATAATATAGGCAGATTATTGATTTTTAATAATTCCGGAATATAAATTTCATTTTTATCTCCTGTTCTTATTCCTAAAACTTTCGATTTAAATTGCCATAATGCCTTTGATCTTATTTCGAATCCAAAAGAATATTCATATTTTTTAGGAAAGATATCTAAATTGTATAATTTTTTATATAATGGTTTAATATAATTATTATAATATTCTCTTTCATCCGCAGGATTTCCCTTGAGGCGATAATCATATCTATATGAAGATAAAAAACCATCTCCCAAATGCATACCTATCTCTTCAGCAAGATCCTCACTCATTTTTGTTGGAAATTTAATCTTTCTAGATATATCGTATCTACTATATTCTATTTTTGAACAATCTAAATTAAGATTGTTATTCTTGAAAGTAATTTTTATTTCTGAAAATATCTTTTTTTGTTCTCCTAAAACTTTTCTTCCGATAATAAAATCTTGTTTTTTCACAACTGCTTTATATCTTTCTAAGCTATCCTCTTCTTTCTCATTTAGGATTAAAATAGTTCTATTAAATAAACTATATGGAAGGTCGCATAATTCAAAAAGATAGGATTTACTTAAACTGCTTAAATTAACATTTAATTTATTAGCTAATTCTTTCCAACTTAAATTTAATTTAGTTTTTGAGTCCATAAGGAATTTCTTTTGCATTCCATTTTGAAATTTTACTCTTTTTTCCATCTAATATATTAAAGAGCCACAGTTATATAAATGTATGTTTACATTAAACTACAATCGCCATATTTTGACATAAGGAAAAGAGTATAAAAATGTTGTTTATTTGATTATTACATGAAACGAAGATTTAGGTTTTATGCCTTAAAGCTGTGCTTGTTTATGATAATCATTTTTTTATTTCAGATTTTAATTTCTGGATTTAGTGAATTGTTTGTTTTGAATTCTTTTGCTTTTACTGAAATCTGGAGATTTTTAACCGCTATTTTCTTACATGGGAGTTTATTGCATTTGGTATATAACTTATTTGCACTTGCATTATTTGGAAGCATTTTGGAAAGGTTAACTGGGAGTATGAGATTTTTAATTGTGTTTTTTATTAGCGGAATATTGGCAAATTTGGTTTCTGTTAATTTTTATTCAAGTTCTTTAGGGGCGAGTGGGGCTATTTTTGGCATAATTGGAGCATTGATTGTGATAAGACCAATGTTAGTAGTTTGGGCTTTTGGATTGCCGATGCCGATTTTTATTGCAGGGATTTTGTGGGGGATTGGAGATTTAATAGGAGCAGTAGGATTTCTTATTGGAAATCCTATTGATAATACAGGAAATATTGCTCATTTGTCTGGAATGGTTTTTGGCTTTATTTTAGGAATGCTTTATAGAGATGGAAATAGAAATATGGAAAAAAGAAAATCTAAAGTCTTAATTGACGAGTATGCAATGAGGGATTGGGAGGAGAGGTATTTGCGCTAATTTTTATGTTACCAAAGCTTCTAAATTTTTAGATAATCCTGCCTCCCTTGCCAGATTTTCTATCGAGTCATTATCTTTTCCGTATATTTCAAGAGCGTAAAAAAGAGAAAACTTATTCTGTTCCGATTCATCATAATATCTAATTAATAAGCCATCTTTATGTAAATAGTCTATTTGAATAAATGGGTGTCTTTCATTTGGCCCATGACCATAATTAAAATTGGGCTGACATTTACTATTCGAGAAGGATTTAGTTTCTATAATATAAGAATCTGCTATTATTCTGCTAAGAGCCCCACTAAAAGATATCCAACTAATTATCTGGCTGTTTGGATGAATTCTTTTTAATATTTCTTTTTCTTCATTAGTTAATGTGCATTTTGGACAGATATATCTTTTACTTTGGGCAAATTGCATTTAATTAATGACCTAAATATTTTTATAAATATATGTATATTAGAGCATATCTTTCAGATTAAAAAATTCTTTAGATTATTTGCGCTAAAATCTTTTTTCAGATTTGTGAATTTTTCATACATAATATCTATATTTCTCTCGCAGACATAATCGTGTTGCCTAAAGCCGCCGCCAAAGCTTTTTGGAATATGCATTAATTCATGGATTATTACTTTATCTTGCTCAGCTTTATTCATTTTATCAAATCTTTCCAGAAACTCAATTGCATAAAATGCTTTTGTTTTCATTGCTTTTTGCATTAATTTTCCCAATGCATGGCATCTTGCTATTGTTCTTCTTGACGAAGAGCCAGAGCTCCTCATGCATTCTATTCTATTTAAGTCAATATGATGCATGCTTAAAATTCTGGCTATTTCTTCAGTTCTCTTTTTTAAATCTGGAGCGTCTTGGTAGCGCATAGTTGGATAATATAATTGAAGTTTAAAATTATTGCTGTTTTAGGGGAAGAAGAATTATTTTTATTCTTTCTTTTCTGATAATTTGGTATCTAATGAAGAAAATAAAGGCTTATTATCTAATTCTATAACTGCGATATTCCCATCAATATTATAAAACTTCTCAGGAATTCCATTTCCATTTAAATCAGCTTCTTGGAGATTATATCCTCTATCTAATTCCAATTTCTTTTCTGCAAGTCTAGGCAGAGTTATATAACTAGTATACATACTACCAACAAAACCAAGCGCTAAAACTCCACCCATTACTCCAATGAAGTTACCTATTCTCATGTTACTCATGTTATTTTTCTTATTTTTACCTTTATAAATCTTTTTATTTTTACTATTATTGAATTTCAACCAATTTAATTCTTGATCTTGGATTTTTAATTTTTATCTGCTTATGAGAAACTAAAAACTCCTTAGATAGCAGATTAATAAGCCTTATATTTGCCTTATTGTCTTCAGCAGGCTCTTTTAGTTCTGCTTTGTATTCTGTTTCAGATAGTTTTTCCAATAACTCTTTGTCTGAATTTGGTTTTGTTTTTACTTTTATAATCATTTTTTTATTATAATCTCTAAGCCGTCCATATTCTTTAACAAATAGTCTTTTCCGACTGCTCTTTTTGTCCTTATGTCAATGGCTTTTATGAAGTTTTTTCCTATGTCTGTGTGCAGTCTAAACGCAAAATCCAGGGCTGTTGAGCCTTTTTTCATTAAATAACAGTCTGGCAGGACATTTCCCTTGCCGTCCTCTAATTTTGAGCCTGCTGGAAATATTGCAATGTAGTTTAGAATATCAAATACTATTTTGTTTAATATATCTTGAACGCCTGTGCTTTTATATTCTTCAAGGATTTTTTTTATGCTTTTCAGGGCTTCTTTCTGCTTTTCTGTCAATTTTGGCTTCATCTCAAATTTAGACTCTCCTGGGATGTAGTCTATTAAGCCTGCTTTATCTGCTTCTCTCAATGCCAATTCGCCGTCTGCGAAACACGGAATGATTTGATAATCAAATTCTTCTTTTATTCTTTCCAGATTTGCCTTGGAATTTGGGCGGTCTATTTTATTGGCTGCGATTATCACAGGTTTTGTATTTTTTCTTAATAATTGGGCGAATGTGAAGATTTCTTTTTCATTCCATGATGCCGGCTTCTCATAATTTAAATTTGATTTTAGCATAATTGCTTTTACATCATCAACTTTTACTTTTAATCCAGAGAATTGCTTTGCTATCGCTTCCGCGAAATTTGTTTTTTGCATTTCTATTGTTCTTGAGAACGATTTCCAGACTTTCATTAAAATGCTATGATACCATAAATCCAGTTCTTTGTCTATCATTTTTATGTCATTTCCAGGATAATAATTTTGCGATGGCTTTCCCTCGCCGTCTGTTTCTCCGGACAAGTCAATTATATGAATAAATGCGTCTGCTCCTGCCAAGTCGTTTAAGAATTCGTTGCCCAAGCCTTTGCCTGTGCTTGCTCCTTCAACCAAGCCAGCAACATCCATTAATTCAAATGGGACAAATCTCCATTTATCCTTGACATAGCCTTCTCTTGGATTGCTTTTTTTGTTGAATTCAGCAGCCAAATCTTTTATTTTAACGTAGGCAATTCCTCTATTTGGCTTTATTGTGGCAAATGGATAGTTTGCTATTAGGACATCTGCCATAGTTGCTGCTTTGAAGAATGTGCTTTTTCCAGAGTTGGGCTTTCCTACAAGGCCGATTAACATGCTTAAAGAAGAAATAATAGTTTCTTAAAGATTACTATTAATAGATATCTTTCCCGTCTTTATTGAAATATCCCCCGTCTATAAAAATAGTCGCTTTTTCCATTTAAGATTAATCCCATCATTCGACAGTTTTATCTGCTGAACGATGGGGAAGATTATAATTTACTTAATAATTAGAGCTATTTAAACTTTCTCAAATGTGAGCTGTAATGTTAATTTCTGGTTTTTAAAATTACTAATTATTAAATTTTACTTTTCCAACATATTTATAAATTCTCCCTAATTTCATATTTTACGATCCCGTAGCTCAGCCCGGTTAGAGCACCGCTCTTATATGACCTGGATTCACGGGAATTCATGCTCTCATTGAGAAGTCGAAGAGAGGCGGGGGTCCCCGGTTCAAATCCGGGCGGGATCATAAAAATTCAAGTTCAAGCTTCAATTAATTGAGTTTCTTTTTTTGATATACTGATATTCTCTTCAACCAAACTCCAATCTAATTTCATAAGAAGTCTTACAAAACTATTTTCTAAATTTAACTTATAATAATCAGATTTACCAATTCTTCTCGTTTTTACAATAATTCTGGAACTTATTAAGTAAGGAAAAAAAACCTTAAGAGAATTATAACTAATATTGCTTCCTCTGGCTATTTCAGTCATAGGGTAATCAAACATGTAATTATCTATAAGAAAATCTAAGACTCTTAATTGGGGAGTGTCCCCAAATTGTTTCAAAAATAAACTTTTATTTTCTTTGATTCTCATGGTCACTCTTACTACCCCTAACTATCAAAGTATTTATAAATCTTTCTATATAGTTAAAAGATATTTCAATAATAGAAACATTTAAATTCCTTATAATTATATTATAGAAATGAGTTTAGATCTAGAAAAAGCGCAAATAATGCGTAAGCTTGCTCGTAAAGAAAATTGGGGGCACAAATATGATAGAACAGAGCACTTTAAAAGATTCCATAATCTTGATCAATGTATAAAAGAACTATCTAAGATTGGTTGGATCTTAATTCATAAAAAAGGAAAATTTACAGCTCTTTCATTAAATACAAACTATAAAAAAGAGATTAGGGATTTCATTGTGCTGCATATTCCTGAAATGCGCGGAGTTATAAAATGATTGAAGAAGAGTTATCTCTTACAGAAAACCAGGGCATATTCATTTTCTGTGTCTTTTACTAATTTTACATCATCAAAATACATATCGCAAAAGTCTTTTAATTCATTTTCATAAAGTTTGTACAGGAATGCGACAATAATCTCGTCATTTTTTTTGAATTCTATGTTTCTTTTTTCATAAGGAATTTTCTTATCAGTCTTAATTTTATAATAGCCTTCTAGTCTATTATGGGCAAAACGCGCGTTATATTCAACTTCATTATCTTTGAATCCTAATTGTCTCATTAGATGAATTAGCCAATCATTAAACATACTATGCTGATATGTTTCCAGATTAGCAAATCTCTGGCCTGTTCTTATACCATTACCTATAATAAGTACATCTCCTGGAAGCATTGATTGACTTAATCTGAAAAGATAGTCACTAATTTCGAAGCTCGCTAAGAATGAGTTGAGGAGCAGGAATACATTTTTCTGATATTTATTATTTCTTAAGGCTGCTCCTACCTCATCCAAATTTTCAAAATCATTTATTATTCGCGGAGCATGATCAATAATATTTTGAAAATTCTCTTTCTTTACATTTTCTAGAGAGAATCTAACAAGATATTCGCTGACACTAACCGGACAATATCTAATTTTCATTGTTTTTGGAAGAGCGTTGATAATTACTTTTGCTTTAGAACCATCTATGCAACTCATATCAATCAGATTAAATTGATTCTCTTTTATATGGCTTGAGAAATTGGGGATATGTTCTTTTAGTAGCCTAATTTCTATATCATTAACAGTTGCTTTAAATCGTGGATGTTCAAATACTTTAAGAAATGCTTTAGCCATTTCAGGATTGATATATCTGAAGCATCTCCTCGCCATATTCCAGATTTTTATACTGTTTTCTATAGAATATCCATTTTTGATTAATTCTCCTAAAAGTATCTCTTGGGTAATCATAAAAAAACTTGTTATTTTAAGTATTTAGTTTTTTCTATTTAAGATATTTGGGTTTTGGTTATTAATAATAGACAAAAATTATGCTCCTGCCGGAAATAATACTATTTTGATAAAATCTTTAGATTACTTTTTTTGAATCCCAAGAAGCCATTTCCAAACAGGAATAATCTTTATTATTTTTCCTTCACTTTCAATTTTGTCTTCTTGATCAAAAGTTATAGTCAATCCTTCCTTGAGCTTAAATTTATTTAAGGCATCTACTAAACCTGCTATTTCTCTCTCTTTGTTCTTCTCGTTGAGTTCATACGTTACTTGTATAGCTTCCTTTATTTTATTTCCTTCTCTTATCAGAAAATCGCACTCATATTTCTCAGAGTAATAAAATATTTCTTTTTCTCTCCGCTTTAATTCAATCGCTATTAAATTTTCCAGTAATTTGCCTTTGTCCTCTGAAAGCCGAAAACCCATATTCACTAAAAAACCATTATCTATGCAGTAAATCTTTCTAGGATTTTGAATTTGAGTTCTTATTGAGTAATCAAATTTATTGATAAAAAAGAATAAAAATGAATTCTCAAAAGCTTCTAAAATAGCCTTAACTGTTGCAATATTTTTTATTTTAGACATTTTAGATATTGTTCTAAGGCTTATTAAAGAAGAAGGATTGGAGAAGAAAAAAATAGCAATTTCTTTTATCTGTCTGTCTAATCTTGCAAATCTTTTTATTATATCCTTGTATAATATATCTTCATAAAGTTCTTTAATAACAATATTTTGCCCAGTAACAACTCTCTTTGGTATTCCTCCTGTTTCAATAAATGATTTTAATTCTTTACGTATTATTGCTTGTTCTTTTAAATCAAGTTTCCAATTCTTTATACTAACTTTATCTGCTTGAAGAAATTCTTTAAAATTAATTGGTGTTAAGCTTAGACTTATCGATCTTCCTGTAAGAATCGTTGCTAACTCGCCACTCAATAGCCTTGAATTTGAACCTGTAATAAAAATTTTATATTTGCTTTTTATTCTATCTATCCACTTTTCCCAACCAGAAACTTCCTGAATTTCATCAATAAAAAGAAAGCATTTCTGTTTATAGTTTTGTTCGTGAATAAAATCTATTATCTTCTGAAAATCTTCAATTTCAAATTTTATAAGTCTATCGTCATTAAAGTTAATATAAAAATAATCTTTCTCCTTTAATTTAAGCTCATCTTTTATTATTTTTAAGAGAAAAGATTTTCCACATCTTCTAATTCCAGTTATAACCAAAGGCATTTCTAAAGAAATTAATTTTATGGCTCTTTTAGCCATTTCTCTAGGTATTGTTGGTTTTTCTTCTTCAAAGTCTTTCTGTTGATCGAATAATATAGAGTATAATTCTTCTCGGTTCATGATTTTTTTAATAATCTTAGATTTATAAACCTTTCTAAAGTGATACATATTTTGTTACACTTAAGATTAAAAGTGATACATATTTTGTTACACTTTGTTTTCATTATCATTGCACAAAATTGGCTATTTTTGTGCAATGTGGTTGAATAAAAATCTGATAGCAAAAATATATATAATCTTGCCCCTTACATCTATATTTTATAAAGTAAGGTCATGCTCCTGCCGTGCTGAAGGCTCGTGGCAGAAGGGTGCGAACTGGGTTTAAGTAAAAACAATATTTCATCTCTAAGGATCTTCCATCTTTATGTGGGTACAAATACAAACATTTATAAATATGTACCCACATAAATACTTATGGTATATCATGAAGTAAGGAAAGTTAATGGAAAGAAGCAGAATTATTTAAATATATCCCAAAGACTTAATAGAACCAAAATTGCGATAGTTTTTTAAAGATGGGAAATTTATTCTTCTTAAGATGGAATTTCAAAATAAATTTATTCTTATTTTTGCATTAATATTTTTATCTTCTATTGCTTATGTATCTGCAAGCGAATGTTCCGATGCAGGCTATAAATGCTTTGATACGAGCTGTTCTGTAGGATATGAAGAAATTGAAAGTTTTAATTGCCCGAGCCTCGTTGGAAATAGGCCAGAAGTTTGTTGCAAGGAAACGATAGATTTATCAAAAGAATCAAAAATTCTCTTAAATAAAGAAGAATTTCAGGATGGAACTACTTTTGAAGTTAATGTTGAACTTCCATACTTTTCTGATTGCACTTTTTCTTTTATTAATCCAAAAGGAGTAGAAAAACAAGAAGGGGCCGGTGGTTGCGGAGCAGGCGTTATTACTATAAAAATTGCGAATATTGTTACTCGCCTTAAACAATTATTTGGTTCTGCCGAATCCGGAACATATAAGATAAAAATTATTGCAAGTAAAGCAGGATATAGCGATATTACACTAACTAAAGAATTTAAGATTGTTCCTTCCGTGCCAGTTCAAAAGTCCGATTGCTCTCTTAAAGATGGAAAAGGAGAATGCACATTTTTAGATAAAACTTATAATATAGAATGGGGGGGCGATGCTGGACCAAGATTAGTTGTTAAACATGATGGCATTGAAGAGGTTTTTGACAATGGAGCAGTAAATTTTTTCTCAACAACTTTAAAGGACGGAATTGTATTGACTGTGACTGGCGCTCCTGCCTCGGCTTATGTAATTAATTTACAATTTTCAAAAGGCGAAAAAGCACCATATCTTAAGATTGATAGCGAGGGAACTTATCTTGTTAAGGAAGGAACTATAATACAAGTTAATGATATCGAAGCAGAAGTTAAAGAAATTTCTTGGGCTTTATCAGGAGATACAGAATCACAAGTTAGAATAAGTGCTAATAATGCCCAACTTTGTAATCTTCATGAGGGAGAAGAATGTAAATTATTTTATGGTCCGTTAAGTGCCCCAATATCAAAGAACTTAATTATTAAGGTAAATTCGATTTACAAAAATGAAGCAAATCCTTCAGAAAGTACGGCCTCAATTACTGTAACAAAAATAAAGGAGCTTTTTAAGAGAATAGAGCCAAAAGAAGATACGGGCCCTATTGATGTTACTAATGAAGATAAAGAAGAATTAAGTTGTAATGGTTGCCTTTTAGATAATAAATGCTATCCTTTTGGTTATAGGAAGGAAGCAAAATACTGTTCTGATAACTATAAGTTCACAGCACAGTTAGAATCCAGTCAGAAATGCGAGAATAATTTTGAGTGTTCAAGCAATGTATGTGTTTCGGGAGAATGTATTAGTGAAGGATTAATAAAGAAAATATTAAATTGGTTTAAGAGACTATTTGGCTTAAGTTAACGCTATAGAAAGTTTATTAAGTATAATTTATTTCACTTATAAAAGAGAAATAAAATGGTAACTTTATTTCAGCTAATTATTTTTTGGATTTTATTTGATTTTATCTATATTGCTTATCGTGTTTCTCTTCTGATAATTCATAAAAGAAGGCTTCGTTTTCATAAACATCCTTTAGTTTCTGTTTTAATCCCAGCATATAATGAAGAAATATGTATTGAAAAAACATTAACTTCTTGTATTCATCAAACTTATCCTAATTTAGAAATTGTTGTAGTTAATGATGGCTCTACAGATAAAACTCTAGAGGTTGTTAATTCTTTTAGAAAGAAGTATGAAAATCATCTTGACCATAGAAATATTGGCTTTAAAATAATTGACCAAAAAAATCAAGGAAAAGCGGAAGCATTAAACAATGGAAAAAAACAAGCAAATGGAGATTTTTTAGTTACAATAGATGCAGATTCTTATCTTAACTCTCATGCTATCGAAAAAATAATAAGTTATTTTAGTTCAGAAGATATAGGGGCGGTTGCAGGAAATGTTGTTGCGGTTTCAAAACATAGTCTTTTAGGTTATCTACAAAAAATAGAATATGAATTAGGAATTCACTTTATTAGGAGTTCACAAAGTTCATTAGGAAATGTTATTGTAACTCCTGGAGCTCTTTCAGCATACAGAAAAAATGCCATAAAAAAATTCGAGGAAGGCACTCTAACAGAAGATTTTGATAGCTCAATTAGGATTTTAGAAAAAGGATACAAGATTGTCATGGCTCCGGATGCTGTATGCTATACCCAAGTTCCTTTAAATATTTCTGATTTGATAAAACAAAGAGTTCGTTGGCAACAGGGAGGTTTAGAAGTCTTCTCTAAACATTCTTTTCACAAAAAAAGATTCTCAGTTTCTCTGGAATGGACATTCTTATTTTTGTTCGGGTTTTATGCTTTGTTTAGTAAAGTTCTGGCTTTGTTTGCAATACCATTATTTTTAATTTCTAGCGATTATTATTCTTTATCTTTCTTTATAATTTCATTTTTTGTTTATTCTCTTTTTATCTATGGAATCCTCTTTTCAATAGTGGCTCATTACTCACATGATAAAAAGGCAGTTTTAGCAGTTCCATTATTCATTATTTATTATCACACAATTGTTTTATATTCTGTTCTCGTAGCACAAATATTAGCATTCAAAGGAGGAAGTCAATCATGGGAAAAAATCAAAAGATACCATACTTAAATGAAGTTTTATTTTATCTTGGAAAGGTGATTATTTTATTCTTAATCTTAAATTATTTTATTGCACGAACTCCTCTTTACAACCAATCACTTATACTCATACTTTCAATTTTTTTCGCTTTTTCATTTAATCCTTTTTATCTATTAATGATTGTTTCAAGCTATTTAATTTCTTTTTTGGTATCTACATTTAGTATTGGTGATTTGGGTCTTCTGTTTCTTTATTTATTCTCCGTTTTGTTAAATACCCTATTTATGATTGTATATCTTAAATTTAAGTATAAGTTTAGAGAAGAAGAATAATCCAAATCAAAACTCTTCTTTGTAGGAAAAAGAAGCAAAAAGCTTTTTCCGTTCCTACCCTTAAAAATAGGCAATCATGACTCCTTCACCTTCGGCTCATATATTGCATTCTCGCATTTTTTTTCAAAATGCTCGGACGACTTAACGGGGCATGGTGGACTCCAAAAGTTATCCATAAGCCTGAAATAGGAGCTAAAGCAGAATTTTGCATAATAAAAAGGTATTTGAGATGATTTCATAGCAAGAAAATCGTGTGGAAATTTACAAGAGCCCATAGTAATTGGATGAACGGGTTGGAACAAAACTCTTTATTTCGACAGAAAAAAAGAGGACTACTGCATTGTAATTATACATAATTTTAAAATGCTTATTTCTTATACATTGTAATGAAAAGCAATAAACATGTTTTATGGCAGGCATTTCTTGCAGCGTGTATTATATTCGGTATTGGAATATTCTTAGGTTTTATGCTTGAAGATTATCGAACAAGTAAAATAGCGCAATTATTCGCAAGCTCAGAAATCGCATTACTTGATGCAAGGATACAAAATCAAATATACCAAACTAGCGGATTTGATTGCGAAAAGGCTGTTGAGGAGAATATAAATTTTGGCGATAGGATTTATGATGAGGCCAAGATATTAGACAGGAGCAAAAAAGCAAACAAACTAGATGATAGCATAATTCAAGAGCACAAGAAATATGATTTATTAAGGGTGTTATTCTGGATAAATAGCATAAATATAAAACAAAGTTGCAATGCAAGCTATCATACAATAATTTATCTTTACGATTTGATTGATCCAGGCTTAGAAAAAAACTCGAGGCAAGCTGTTTTCGCAAATGTTCTTAAAGACCTTAAAGACAAATACGGACATGATGTTATGCTAATCCCTATAGCTGGCGACAATAACCTTACATCTGTAAGTTTGATGATGTACAAATACAATATAACAACCCTTCCAACAGTTTTAATAGATGAGAAAATAAAGATCGAAGAGCTAGAAACAGTTGAGGAATTAGAGCAGTATATCATAGAAAATAATAAAAAGCCTGCTCCTTTCTTTCAAAGATGAAAAGATGCATTATCTGTAACAAAAGCGAATTTGAAGGCGAGATTTTAAGAGGAATTTATGCAAACCAAATTCAGGATGTATGCAGGGAATGCGCTGAAAATGAAGGCATTGCTGTAATGAAAAAACCAACAGCAGAGCAATTGAAAGAAAGCGAAAGGCCATTTACAGTTGATGAGCGCCTTGAAAGGCTGACAGGTGTCAAAAGAAGAGATAAATCCCCCATTATTACAGATTTTATAAAAGCAAGCCCCCGCCCTAAAAAACAAGATTATTCATATCTTAACCTTGTTGATAATTTTCAGTGGTATGTTAAAAATGCTCGAAGAAGAATGAAGGTTTCTACATTTCAGCTTGCAAGAGACATAGCTGAGTCAGAAAGTGTTATTAGAATGATTGAAGAAGGCAATCTTCCTGGTGAGCCAGAAGAAGTTATCCGCAAGTTAGAGCAATACTTAAGAATAAAGCTAATAAAAGGAGAGGATAAGCTTAAAACCGAAGAAAAACCAGGAGTTCAAGACAGCCTTATAGGCAAACATGTTGAAATAATTGAAGATGAAATTCCAGAAACAGAAGAGCTTGCAGAGCAAAGTTCAGAGAAAATTATTTCTTAGAAAAATATAAATATAAGTGCTACTAATTTTAAGTATGGGCAAAAATAGTCTTCCTAAATATATCGAAGGCAATCAAGATAGAATTGTGTACTTTGATGTAAGTTCTCCTTCGTATACACTAGATAATTCATCTTATGAACATCCCATTTCTTCTAGAAGTTATGAAAGTAATCCTTATTCAGCTCAAGCTATCTATAAACCAGATAGACTAGATGATAAAATAAAGCCTTATAATTCATTTCCTTCTGCATTATCTGATATGTGCCCTACTTGCCAAAGACCTCTTTATAAAGATAAAAGAATCTATATGGACGTAACAAGGAAAAAAGCAGCTTAGAAATCTTTATAAATAGCCCATTACATAACCCATTCCATAGGATGTCGGAAATAAAATGGAAATTAATTATCTAACAGAAAAGAAGGAAGAGATTACCTTTGAAACAGACAATCCTACAGTATGTGAATTGCTTCGTGTATATTTGAACAATGAAGATGATGTTAAACTAGCTGCATGGAAAAAAGAGCATCCAACAAAAAAGCCGATTATGACCTTAATGACTAACGGAAAAGACGCTAAAAAACTTTTGAAAGATGTTGCAAAAAAGATAGAGAAAGACTTGGATAAGGTTGAAAAGGAGTTTAAATCCGGAAAATGAATTCTGAATTAGATGTTAAAGCACACTTGGAATCTCTTTATCAAGGCTTGATTCAAGAAAAAGATCGCGTTGCAAGAATGCAAAAGGCAGAAGATTTTACAACTCACTGCTTAGGGCTAATTGATAATCCAGATTATAGAACCTTGGCACAAGAATACATGAGAAAATATAACTTTTCAGTTCTATAAAAATAAAACATTCAAAAAGATAAGCAAAGTAATCAATGAGGAAATAAGGCAATAAAAACAATAGCTCTTTATTATTTTAGCCTGAACATAAACAAGAAAGGCAGAGAACAAAAGGCCAATTGCAGACATGATTACAAGAATTATCTTAATCTTTAATGTTCCTATTATGCCTAATCCTTGAAAAAGTAAAATAGCTCCTACTAATATGGCAAGATAAAAAACTATTCCAAGAACCTCATTTCTAACAAAAAATATTTTCGACCATTTGCTCTCTACAACA
>CAZNQS010000016.1:0-27349 GCA_964575515.1 Candidatus Woesearchaeota archaeon
CCAATATCCTGCATTTTCTTTAATGCCTTTTCTGTAAATCCATTTTTAGAAACAAATAAGAACTTGTAAGTTCCCCCATAGTTAAGGTATTTTGATTTTCTTTCAAGTTCCTCAATAACATCTATATCTAATTGCTTATTTGTCCATTTAACTTCGCCAAGTAAAAAGTTCTTTTCTTTGAGATTATACGCAACAACATCTATTTCATTGCTGTTCCTATCCCACCAAGAGCCAATATTTTCAAAGTTTAATTTTAATCCTTTTATTTCTTTTGTGTTATATAGAACTAAAAGTTCTCGGACGATGTCCTCAAAAATTCTGCCAACATAACTATTAAGGTCTTTATTAATTAAATCGGAAACTAGCTTTGTATTCCCTAAATTAAGGGGTGTTTGATTAGGCAAAATAAACTTATACCAAAATTTAAAGAAATTATCTTTAGTTTGATATCTTCCAAGCCTTTCTTTGCCTAAAACGGGATCTTTTCTGCCAACTAAATCAAGAAGCTCATCAAGTCTTCTAAGATATGCAGGCATAGTTTGCGAAGATATATTTGTAAAATCTTCGATCTCTTTCATGGTTTCTTTACCAAAGGAAGTTGCTCTCAAGATAGCATTATACTTTGCATGAATTCTTACGTTTTCATATTCAAGTAGATTTTTTGGCTCTTCAAAAAGAACAGCTCCCTTCTTTAGAACTAACTCAAAAATTCTTTCATAAATATTCCCTTTGCTCTTCTTAAATTTATCTAAATAATCTGGAGTTCCACCAAAAACAGAATAGGTTATTATTTTGTCTTCTTCAGGCATCTCTTTAAACATAAGTCTAAAATCAGAATATCTAAAAGGAGATATCTTAATTTTTTGTGCTCTCCCATATAAAGCTCCTGCTTCGCTATTCATAATTTTCTGTATCATTCCAATAGAAGAACCGAGAAGCAAGACAAAGATTTTTTTGTGTTTTAATTTTGAATCCCAAGCATTTTGCAAACTGCTGATATATTCTGGAGCGATATCTAAAAATCTTTGAAATTCATCAATAACCAAAACAAAATGTTCTTTATCTGCTTTATCGCCAATATAGTTTAGAAATTCGTAAAAATCTTTAAAGACTAATTTTTCTCCAAGTTGTTCTTCTACAGATTTAGATAGATAATTCAAAATTTCACTCTTTTGAGTTACTTCTACATAAAAATAGAAATGATTTTTGATATTTTTTAAAAATTGCTTGACTAACTCAGTTTTTCCAACCCTTCTTCTGCCATAAAGAACCAGCATATTTGAAGGAGAGAGCTCTGCATACTTCTCTTGCAAAAATTTCAGTTCGTTTTTTCTATCAAAAAATTCCTTTTTTGCCATTTTACATTATTATGATAATACTATAACATTATCATGTTAATATTGCTTTATAAATCTTTCTATGTTCGGGGCGAATTCCTGTAGGGCTGGTCTCTACTGCAGCAGGGATCCCTCTGGCTCTCGTGAGTCGCTCGGGGTACGTCTTTCTGCCGGAGGCAGCGCGGGTAAAATAATATTAAAATGACACTTCAAACACTTAAACAGAAATTGCATGATTAAATCTTTAATTTTTTCTTGATTAAGACAATATTATTTTTGATAATTTTTACGTCTGTCTTCATTGAATTGATATCTCTTTTTGCATTGCTAAAACTATATGTTATCCCAACTTTTATCTCACCGATTTCTCTATAAGTTTTGATAATAAATCCTATTATTGCTACAATTAAAGCAGAATTAAACTGACTTAAATCCGGACTTCCGCCTAATATTAACTTGATAAGCCAATAAATAATTAAGATTGTTATTAATATCAATATGATATCTAAAATGACATCAAAAATTTTTCTTTTTCTCATTTTGGCTCGCCGGTGATTAAAATCTTTACAAGTAGAATTAATAATAGTATAAATATTATCAATAAAATCCAAAACCAAAAATTATATTTCTCGCCCATTATTTATTCAAAATTGTATTATTAATAAAATTATGCTTTATTCTCTGTCTTTTTAAATCTTTAACTTTTTCTTGATTAAATCCATGTCGTTCTTTATATTCTGAAAACCCTCTTTCGTATTACTTGCCAATAGGTTAAATCTCATCTCAAGTTTGATACTTCTGTCGCTTACCGACCAAACCTTAAAGGTAAGCATTAAAATAATACTTACAATTGCAAAAAATTCTGATGGGCTATTTCCAAGTAAATACCATATTAGTAAAATAGCTGATATTATAAGAAACACCCAAAAAAGAATTTCTTTTATGTTCATTATTTATTTTGCTAAAAGATTTTTTAAATCTTTTAATTAAAAGCCCTCCCTGTTATCAACAAATATAGAAAAGTTATAATTAATAATATTGCAATTATCCAAAAAGCAATTTCATCCCAATTTATCTTTTTCATATTATTTTAAAGACCAATTCTTTCTTTTGAAAACAAAGTAAAATATTATTGAAAATATGACGGATGCTATCAATGAATACAAAGAGAAACCAAAGAGAACCAAAATATCTGGGACATCTACTGGAGGACTATAAGTATTAAAGATTATATCAATCAAGAAAAATGTAATTAAGAAAAGAACTAAGAAAACAAAAGTTGATATTATTCCCCCAAATAAATTCTTTTTGCCATAGTAATAACTTAAGAAAATTGCAATAGCTATAAGAAAATAAAGTAAATTATAAGAAGTATAGGAAAAGTTCTTATTAAACAAAGTGAATATTGCAATAATTTGTAACAATATTAATACTATCCAAATTATAATATCTTTTTGAAGGCTATTTTTAAATTCCATTTTTTATAATCTTTTGGTGTATTTATATTTATTCAATCGGTGCGCCAGAAACCCTGCTTCGTCCTGCCATTTGCCCGCCTAATTCAACCGGGAGATTAGTGAAACTTGTTCCCCAGATTGAGTGATGTATTGGAGGATTTATAGGGCCTTGGCCAGAGAAATAACTGCCTGTTGAATATGCTGTTTGATTCCAATAAGGTGCATCAGCATCAAATACAGGAGAGCCGAATGCTGTCAGAGTTTCTCTGAAGGGAGTTGTTTTAAAGGGCTGGAACCAATCTCCTGTTTCAACTATTTTCTTTACTTTTTTATTGTATTGAGCAATTAAATCCAGCATTTTTTTTGTTGGGACATTTCCCATTCCCATTGGCAGTTCAGTGTGTTCTAGACCAAAATTATCTGACAAATGGACATGCTTTACAAAGGGAGCTATTTTTTTTGTCTGCTCAATTAAATGCTTTTCTTCATAGCCGTGGCCTCTCAACATGTTTATATGGCCAACATCCCATGTAACGCCGATTAATTTTTCTGCCTGCTTCTCTGCTTCTGATTTAGAGAGCTTGAGGTTTTTTGTTGCTTCTTCTACAAATTCCTCTCTTGCTTTTTTAACTAAATCCCGCAAATCTTCTGCCTTGCTTAGACCACTGCCTGCAGGAGGATTTTCTATGCTTATTATTGGAGAGTTGTTCTTGTATTTTTTATAAGAATCAATAGCTACATTTGCAAATGTTTTTCCAGCTTCTTCTATTGCCCATTTTCTAAGGGGCTTGAAAATTTGCGGGGTGTTAATTGTCCTTAACACCTGAATTCCTTTTTTTAACTCTTCTGCGAGAAGAGGAACATTTTCGCGCTTTGAAATTTCATTAAATTTTGGCTGTATATCTTTCCTGAAATTGTCAAGTTTTTGCAAATCTTGCAAATCTTCTTTTGTGCCTGATTTTTTCAAAGAGTCATATGCCCTATCATAAATGTCCTGAAATGACTGATACGCCTGCCTAAGATTTAAGTCGCCGAAAGTTATCTCATTGATTGCCTTTTCTGCAGCTTCTGTATTTATTCCTTCTTTTTGCAGAACTTGAAGCAATTTTTGCGCTTCTGGCGTGCCTAATTTGCCATAGAGTTCAAATAAATCTTTTCCTTCTTTAGATTGCTTAATTGAGTCAATTACTTCTGCGCCTCTTCTTATGTTATAATTAATTGTCTCTAATGAGCCAAACCATGCGTCTGCATTTTGCTTGTCAAGGAATTTTTTTGGGTCTTCTGCCTTTAGCTCGCCTTTGAAATGGCTTATTTTTGGAGCCATATTCTGGAATTGCCCCCTGTATTCGTCAATTGCCCAGAAGTCTTTTACTTCTTGCTCGCCTTTGTCGTTTATTATTGTTGTTTGCGGATCTGGCAAGCCGTTACTTGAATGAAATGTTACAACTAAATTTCCTTTGGGATCTAATTCATGGCTTCTTCGCACAGCAGAAATCATCTGCCTTTCTGCCTGCTTTCTGTCTTCTTCTGCCCAACCCTGCCTGCCTTGAAATCCAGTTGCTTCAACTAAAGGGCCGTGGAAAGTCAAGTCAACGCCTGTTAATTTTTTTAATCTGTTTATTTCCTGGAATTGCTGCTTGGGAATAGTGTCCATTAATTTCATTGGGCCGCCGCCTGCCAAGCTAACCCCAGAGACTTCTATTGTCTTTGCTCCTGTTGATAATTTTTGCGAGACTGCCTGAAGCTGATTTGATGTGCGTGGATCGCTCGGAAATCCGAATTCTTTTGTCGGTATTCTGTAATCAAAGCCGAGAAATGATTCACCATAGCTCTCGCTCAAGCCATATGCCGCGTCTATTGAAGAATCAAATCCGTATTTACTTCTGTAGATATTTTCTGTTGCCATGTTTAGTTAAATATTATTTATTCCTCGGATTATTATCATATTGCTCTTCTATGAATTTTCTATATTCTCGCTTGTCCAATACATTGTTCTTATCTGAATCATATTCCCAAGCTTTGGGAGTATTAGATTTTATATGATTATCCCTTCTATCAATCCTATAAGTCTCTTCTTCTAAAGTCATATTATCTTATAGAACTTTATTTATTTAAAAGTATGTTTTTTGATGCGAAGTAAATGTCTTAAGCTGATCTTAAATAGATATTTAAGACTCTGGAAAAATAGAAGTTTATTCCTCAATGCTAATCTTCAGAGGAATCTTTATATTAAACTTATTAAGAGTCTTTTTTAGAATTTCAACTCTTTTCCTGAAATCAAGTATTCCAATGTTGGTTATCCTGTTTGTTTCAATATCTCTTGTAATAAAAATTCCCAGCTCAGTTTCTGTAGTAGTGCCTTCTTTTGACGGCTCTCCAAAAGATACCTCTAAGAAATCTCCATCTTCATCGTAATAAATTTCATAGGTTTGGTTTTCTTCTTTCATCTTATTTTTTCCTCTAAATAGGCTGTTTCTTAATAAATTTATTCTCTCCTTTTTTTCAACCTATACTGCCTTTCCCTGTCTTCATATTGCCTTTCTGCTTCCAGCTCGTCTCGCGCGAGAATATCCTGCTGCAACGGCTCTATTCTTGATTGCTCTGCTCGGCGAAATATTCTCTGACCGACTTCCCTTAATTGCGGCTGGTTTAATTCTTCTGCATGTGAATATTCCCTTTCTTCATCATCCTGCCTCATCGCGTATGCGCCAGGCCGAATTTCTGATTGAAGCCTTGAGGTGTATGGCAATTCTCTTGCTGTCTGATATTTTACTCTTGACGGCGCCTCTTCAGTTTCTGTTTTAGGCTGAATTTGCCTCGGATTTTCTTCTATTTCTATATTTGATGCTTCTAATTGAGGCGCCTTGAATTCTTCTGACGAAAATTGCTCATTAAATTGCCCTGACTTTATTTCTTCCTCCAGCCTTGGATGAGATTTGTTTTTTTCTATTTCTTCTATCTTTTTTATTTTTGAGCTTTGTTCTTTGGTTTTCCTTAATTTTTTGCTTTTGTTTTTTTGTTTTGGCATTTTCATCATTTTGTAAAGTCTATTCTTCTTATTCCTTTTATCTTATCAAAATCAGGATCAGAGCTTATTATTGTGCTAATATTTTTCTGTTTCATTGCTGCAAGATGAATGGCCTCTCTTGGTCTCAATTCATTTTTATTATAGATTTCAATTGCATGTGCAATTATATTTTGGTCTATTGGAATAAATTCTAAATTGGGAATTGTAGTAATTAATTTTGCGGCAAGATACGCTGTTTCACGGTTTTTTATTTTTTGAATTGCCCAGAGAATTTCATCTATTGTTAGTGTTGCTGTAAATGCCTTTATATTCCTTTTTTCTATTTCTTTGATTAACATACGAGCATTATTACCTTTTTCTTTTTCGCTTGTAGCTGCCGTTATAAATAAATTTGCATCTATGTATTTTTCTTTTTTATCGAGATTTAATTCCTGCTCTCCTTGTTCTGTCTTCATATTGTTCTTCCTTGAGTTTGTTTATTTCTTCTTGGGATAATTCTTTTTTTATTGTCTTGGCTATTTTTTCTAATTCTTCAACAATATTTTTTTGAGGACTTGTTATGAGAATGCCATTTTCTTCTTCTTCTAGAATTACTTCCTCTCCTTGATAGAGTTTGAATTCATTTCTGAATATTTTTGGAATTACTACCTGCCCTTTGGGACCGAGTCTTACTCTTAGTTGCACCATGTTTTACCTAAAGTTATACTATATTTAAATTTTCCTATTGATATAGTCCTGTAGAAAGTAAACTCCAATAAGACAATATTAATCACCTTTTCTATATTGTATGTGAGCATCTTTCCCAGTCCTTCTATCTTTTGCGTCCTAAACTTCTTAGCATAAATTATTTCTCCATACTTATTCTTAAGAATAGGAAATTGTATGATGATTTTCTATATGTGATGGTGAGATGACTAAAGATCCTACAGCCAGTTCCAGAACGAAAAATTTATAAATAAACCAAACTTATACATATATATAATTTTGGTTAACTGATGACTCCCAAAATACCCCTAAACCTGAAAATAAAGAAAAAAGCACAAAAGGATATAGCTTATGCTCAAGATGTTTTAGTTGAAGAACTTTATAATTTTTTTCCAAAAGCGATTATTCATGGAGGAACTGCAATATGGAGATGTTATAATGGAAATAGATTTTCAGAAGATGTGGATGTGTATATTTCAAAAGACGAAAAGATAATAAATCGTTTTTTAACATCCTTAGAAAAAAAGGGCTTTAGAATAATTAAGAGAAGAATAAAAGAAAATTCTGTTTATTCGGAATTAATATTTAATGAGACTTCAATAAGATTTGAAGCAACTTTCCAATCTAAAAAACCGATTTTTAAGAGATATGAGACTTCTGATAGCTTTTTTATTAATGTTTATACTTTAACGCCTGAGGATTTAATAATAGAAAAAGTTGATACATATTTAAAAAGAAAAAAAATCCGAGATTTATATGATATTTTCTTTTTATTGAATTATGTTGAAAATATCAGCAAAATAAAAGATTATCTAAGAAAGTTAATTAGAAATTTTGAGAATCCCATTGATGAAACAAATCTTTCTGCTATTATAATTTCAGGGTTTGTGCCAAATTCAAAACAATTATTACAGGAGATAACAAAATGGGCAAAATAAAATACATAAACGAGATAAGAAAACTTTTTAGAGAAAGTCCTGTTGTTAGTATTAACTCTCTTAAAAAATTTATAACGAAGAAAGATAAAAGATATATCTATTTGCTTATTAATAATTTACTTAAGAATGGAGAGATAAAAAAGATAACAAGGGGCTTTTATACGATTCATGATGACCCTTCCCTATTAGTTTTTTGCTTAAAACCCTCTTATTTGGGTTTGCAGGACGCTTTAAGCATTCATAATTTATGGGAGCAAGAGACAAATCCTGTCATCATTAGTGTGAAAAAAGTAAGGCAGGGAATAAGAAAAATATTTGGAAATAATGCAGTTGTAAGAAGAATATCTGGAAAATACCTTTTCGGTTTTGAATATAAAAAAAATGGAGATTTTTACTTTCCTGTTTCAGATATAGAAAAAACTTTTATTGATATGGTTTATTATAGGCAGCATATTGATAAAGAGCTGTTAAAAGAATTTAAAAAAAGGATAAATAAAAAGAAACTATTTTTATATCTAAAAAGATATAATAAGAATATGCAGAGAATTGTAAGGGAGAAGATGAAATGATATTCAAAACAAAAGATTTCATATTAAGACTGCCGAAAAAAGGCGACGAAATTAGCCTCTGGGAGAATTATAATGACCGACTTGTAATCAAAAGTTTTGTGACAAATCCAACTGAGAAGCAATTTAAATCAGATTTCAAAAAAGGCTTAAAAAAGAAGGAGAAGAATGCAGAAAGATTAATTATTGAAGTGGATGGAAAGGCAGTTGGAAAGATAAATGTTAAACTTTTTGATCCGTATAATAAAACAAAAGCAAAAATAGGATATTGGATAGGAAAGAAATATCGTGGTAGAGGGATTGTTACTAAAGCTATAAAGCTGGCTGTCCCTTATTGGATTAAGAAATATAAGCTAAGGAGAATGGAAGCAAGAGCTAGAACATACAATAAATCATCTGCTAGAGTCTTAGAAAAAGCAGGATTTAAGCTTGAAGGTATTTTGAGGAAAAACGTTCTTAAGGATGGAAAGTTGTATGATGATTTTCTGTATGCGAGGGTAAGATGAAACTCACGAAAAAACAAATTGAGAAAATATCAAATAGTTATGGTTTGGGTAAAGTAAAATCAGCGAAGTATATTCCATCAGGATGGGTTAATTATAGCTTTGATCTTAAAACTGATAAAGGAAAAATCAACTCTTTTTTAGGAAGAAAATAAATTAAAAAACTTATTTAGAAAATGATAAAAAGTTCGACCTTAAACTTAACCATGATTTATTGATATTGGTGATTGGTGAATTAACAAACCAATTTTATTTGACTTACCGAAGACAAAATCCTAAAAAAGTATCTAGATAATAAAAATACGAACTTTATTGATATCAATACTTCTGTAGTCTACTTATATTTAATATTTACCGACGTTATTTGTTAACTAAAATTTTACTGGGCGGCTTGAATGCATCTTTAAATGGAAATTTAGTCCGAAAAACGGCTAATCACCTTGATATTATATAAATGTTCTAGGAAAAACCTGGCATCTCATTTGCACCCTTGTAAGAATTATAGAGCTTATTGCAGTCTGCCCTCGCCAAAATTATTGCCTGGTTTCTTATGACTTTTTCTGCGTCCGTGTCTTTTCTAATCTCTGATTTGCTTTCTTCGTGTTTTTTTGGAGTGAATATTGAGAATAGGGCTGAAAATGGGTTTGTATCTTCTGACTCTTTTTTTTGCTGTTTTTTCTTGTCTTCAAGGAACTCGTCTAAATCCACTTGAATTTGCTCAAGGCTTTCTGTTGTAGAACCTTCTAATAATTGCACTAAATCGCCCAAGTCGTCTTTTTCTAATTCATCTTTGAGAGTTTTTAATTCCTCCTCGTTTAATGCGTAGCTTGTAAAGTCAATTTCCGCCCTGCCGCGAAAGCCATAGCCTCCTTGCTGCGTTCTTTCAGGAGCAGAGCGATATCTGAATTCAACTATAACAATTGGAGAATATTTCCTTTTTGTTATTTTCTTGAATGATTTGGGGAGAATGCCTGCAAGGACATCTTTGTCCGGGCTGTACTTTCCTTTTCCGAGAATTGTCAACTCTAAAAGCGTTGTATTGAAAGCATTGACTAAGGAAGCTGTTTCTGTTGCTCTTTGCTCTAACTGCCTTGCTGATTTAAGATATGGCTTTATCCAGCGGGCATAAAGCTTGACTGAATTGACCTGGTTTTTAAGATATATTTTCTCTATCTCAAACCTTTTTCTCAATTCCTGCTCTGATTCCCCAAGCCATTTCTCAAATTCTCCAATTCTTTGCTCCAGGATTCTTTTCACTCTGTCATTTAAGTCCAATTTTTTCACGTCTTCCAAAGAATTGGCAGCCATAAACGCGTCAATAATAGTGACATAATCATATTGCGCAGCTAATTGCTTCAAACTGGTTGTGCCTCGCTTTGTAAAATCAACCTGATCCAGCCATATCTGCTTTAGAGAAAGAAGCGCCGAGCTTTTTTTCTTTTTGTCTTTTGAGCTTAAGTCGTCGTATGTTGAAAGGCGGATTTTGAATTCCTTCAAATCGTAAATTATATTCAATATTGACTTTACAATTGTCCCTGCTGTACCCATCATTTTCATCGCTTCTTCCTGCATCCTTGTCGCACGCTGCCCCATTTCCCCAAATTGGGCAGAGCCTGTTGATGTTACGAAGTTATCAATGAGCTTTTCTGATTCGCTGTATTCCTTGTTTATGTAATCCACAATCCAGAAATAAATAGGCTCAAGAGCTTGTGAGAAATTATCGTAAACAAGGGAATGTTTTTCTATAGGGTTTTTTATTCCATTAAGCTTGAATGGATTAGAGATAAGACGCTCCTTGTCCAAGTCCATGAAATCTGATTCGCGGGGCTTCGCCTTTTCTGCTGCCGCGAGATAGCCTTTTTGCTTTGCTATTGATTTGACTTCTGATTTCAGCTCCGGAGAGCAGTACACATCTGGATTTATTGCCACGATTAAATTATGTACATTAACTGCCATCTATAACCTCTCACTCTCCATTTTATTATCCTTAGAATAATGAAAGAGGTTTATTTAAATTTAAGCTACTCGGCTATTTTATTTATAGCGAGAGGGCAAGATAACTCCTTATACTATTTAGCAACTGACTTAAATAATCTCTTAAATTATCGGTTGCTATAATAATAAACTTTTTCTATATTATTATGTACAATAAATAATATTTAACATGATTTAAAAAGCTGTTTTTTATTATCTCTTAGAGCTATTATCAATTTCTTTTTTTGCCTTTCTAATTTGTATTCTGTTTGCCAGCCTGTGCTTATATGTGTCGTCTTCACTGCCGATTGCATAATTGTATGCGCTGTTAACCATATTATATAGGGTTTTTGTCAAAGGCGACCTGATGAGAGAATCTCCGAGTTTTAATACAGCCATGCCTGTTAGTGCCATAATTCCTGCAGATGCTACATAATCAATGTCTGAACTTTGATTCAATTGTGACAGATTCATCGCTGTGTCTGCTGCGAGATTTACCGTATCTTGGGCATTTGAGAGGATTGTTTCTAACGCTGACATGCCTTCGATTTTTTCTAAATCTTTAAAGCCATTGGCTATTAGATTTGCCAAATTAGCTACGCTGAAATAGCCTGCTATTTGAGATAATTTTCTAAAGTTGGGGGAATTAGGAAGTATTCTTCCAGTTGCCCTGTCAATGCAATGTCCGAATAGCAATCCAGCTGATATTCCTACTCCTTTTGCAGAATAATCATTGAATTGATTTAATTTTTCTATGTCTCCCCTATAGAATAAATTAGCAAGCCATTTCCTGAAAAAAGACATATTATCTATTTCATTAAGCTTGTCAGAACTTGCTATATATGCTGCTGTTGGAATTATCGTATATGCAATTCTTGCCATGGCTCTTGCTGTATCATAAGCCTTGTCTTTTATTTTTTGCTTTATGCTCTTTATTGGTTTTGTTATGATTTCCATTCTCTTATTTAATGGCTATTAAAGAGGTATTTAAACCTTTCTATTTGTTATTATTAGATAGTGGTTATTAAATTTATATCATTATTGAGTTTGTTAATAAGATTTATTAATTAAATTATTTTTTGTTATGGATGGTAAGAGTGTTCAAGATTTTTGGGGCTATTTTCTTTATTTTAGGGATTACTATAATTTTCAATGCATTTCAGGGAATTACAGGATTTGCAGTTTATGAGAACGTTGATTTGAACATTGGAGTTGTTATTGGAGTATGGTTTATTTTTACAGGGATTTTGTTGTTTGTTTATAGAAAAAAGATTTAGCAAAGTAAGGTTGAGCATAGCTCAATAGATAAAAAATGCAGAAAGAGCTGAAGGACGATGGTAAAAAAAAGTGAGGATATAAAGAGAGGATTATTGATAATTATTGGTATTGCGTATTTTGTTCTGGGCGCCTGCGTCATGCTTAGTTCTTTTCAGGGAATTACAGGATTCTTGACTTATACTGGAATTTCTGGGCAAATAAGGGGCATTTTAGGGATTGTATTTCTTTTAATCGGAATCTTTGTGTTAATTACGAGCAGAAAGGAAGTTGAGGAAGGCGAATTGGAAAGATCAATAGATGTTTATAAATTGGGAAATAATCAAAATGATGCGTCTTATTTTTTGCTTGATCCTGAGATGTTTTTTGGAAAAGAGGGAAGAGTGAATCTCGGAAGATTTAGAAGAGAAATTGAGCATTTAAGGAGAGAGGGCGGAGAGGAATTGGTTAAAATAGTGTATAATAGATATGGAAAAGCATTGCAGAGAATAGCCGAATCTAATAATGAAAGAAAGTCAGAGGTCGCAGAGGCTTTTTTGCGTGTTTTAGACCATCATTATCACAGGCCAAGACATAGAGAGGAGCAAGAGAATCTTCATTTAAGTAAGGATGAAAGAGAGGAAATAAAAAATGCGTTTAGACAATATGATGGGAGATTAACTCAGCAACAAAGAGATGTAATGAGAAAATATAATTTGGAATATGAGGTGGGAGGGAAGGAGAATAAAATTAGATATGGGGGTAGCGGATATTCAATTCCTATTTCTAAGACTCCAAGTGATTTTAGAACAGGATTAAATACAGTAAAATATATAATTGAACTTATAGAACAAGGAAGAAGACATGGGTTAGAACAGAGAAATAGGGGCTAAGAGGAGTTAGGTATTCTAGTTTCTGTATAGAGCCCACACTCTTTTAGTTCTGTTCTAATGCCTTTCAAACTTTTAATATCTTCTGAATGAGTAGCGTATACAAATCTCTTCTGATAATTAAATCCGCAACGCCTCATTATTTCCTTTACTAAATCAGAACTCTTAGGTATCCTATCTAACCCTATGTTTTTTTTATTGCAGTAGTCTTCAAGAAGATGATATTGCTCCTCTTTTTTCAAGAAGATAACATCAATAGTTTTTTTTGTTTTATGCAGCTCGTTTACCATTCTAAGAGCAATAATATCCTGCAAGAGATTGCTTTTCTCGCGAGGCAGAATAAAATATACTTCGCCAGTGTAATCAGATTTTTTATCCTTTGATTTACTAACTACCATTATATCCTGATTAAGTTAGGATATTTAAATCTTTGTATGTGTAATTACTTTATAGTTATTTCATTACTTGGCTTAATTTTAAATAAAAGATTTCTTTAATTTAGGCATGGGATTATTCAGAAGAAAAAAGCAGAGTGTTGTTGATCTGACTAAATTGCAAAAGCGGGGAATTTTGCAGAAATCAAGAGAGATTGCTGTAAGGGACAAGAGGGAGAATGCCAATAGCAACAAGATTATTGACTTGTCAAATAATTCTGACAATGAGGGCTTGGGATTTTTGAATAATTTAGCTGGCGCAGGAGCTGATGCAGGAAGCGAGGCCGACAGGAGTAAAAAACATTTTGATAGTTTGCAACATTTAAAAGTCAAAATTGATGACATAGAATATAAGCTTGACAAGTTTATTGAAAGGCTTGATAAAATTGAAGAAAAATTAGAGAAATTGTAGGATTTTTGTCGAGGGGCTTGTAGTATAAAGGCAAAATGTCTCTTTCACATGGAGAAGTTCGAGGTTCAATTCCTCGCAGGCCCATATTACTTGTGAACATTACTTAATGGTAATGGTTGAATACCCTGGTCTTTTAATTCGTGTATAGCATAAGCTCCTTTATATTTGGCCGCTTTTTTTCTTGGAATTCCCAATTCATCAGTCAGATCAAAGAAATCAGTAAAAGTTAAATTCCTTTCCTTCATTAAATTCTTAATCTCGTTATACCTGCTACCCTTCTTTTTCATCTTTTTTCTTGCAGAATACCATCTTGAAAAACCACACAACTGATATGAACTATTTAATCTAAATTTCTCTTTTATTTGTTCATTTTCCATTCCTTTATCCCTCGCTTTTGCATATCGATACATAGTTAATAAAGGTCTAGTATCTACTTTAGGAGTTTTTCGCTTTAGAGGTTTTTTATCTTGTCCTAAAAGTTTCTCTTCCAATCTTCCTTTTGTGAATTTATCATTCAGTAATAGAACAGCCTGCTCGAACCGCTCTATATAAGCAAAATCCTTGCTTCTATAAACTCTATCAAATGCATTTTCTATCTTGCCTAAATAATAGCTTTTCCTTTCGCCTACTATTTCACTAAGCGATTTTTCTTCTAATTTTTTATATTTTGTCATTTTTCTCCTACCACCTCTACTTTATTCCGAGTCTCCTTAAAGCACGGAACTTGAGTTCTTCTGCCTTTCTTAATGCTTGTGTAACTATATCTAACTTATCTCCTATTAATTCTCCATTTTCTTCAGCTTTCTTGATATCATAAAGGGCCATTTCTTTTGAGCAAACGTCTGTAAGAAATCTTTCAAAAGAACTGTCTCTCGCATCTTTTCTTGCGTTGTACTCTTCATTATCCTCATTTAAAAGTATAATTGGCTTGCCTAACAAATATTCTGATTTACTAACTAAATGCGCTTCATGAAGCGGAAATTTTGCAGGTTGAGGACGTTCGAAAGGAATTCCTCTTTTAGGAACTACCCTTTCAATGTAACCATTCGAGTCTTCTACAAAACTTCCCGGACCTGGTATGTTTCTAGGTTTACCTGGCTTCGAAGGTTTTTTAGGTTTTGTAGGGTCTGGGTTAGTTGGATTTTCTACTTGAGTTCCTGTTACAATTTTTAGGCCTCCATTTTTAGATCTTACATGTTCTTCGCTATCTCTATCTCTTTGCATTTCCTTATAGACATCTGTTAATGCATCAAAAATTGTTCTAATCTGATTATTTTCTTTTATCCTCTTACCGTGCCTTTTAGTTTCTTCTACTAGAGGCCTTATCTTTTCTTCTATTTCTTTTAGAGCATTATACCACGCTTTGAAAGAATTTGTATTTCTATTTATGCCATCTCTTCCTAAGATAAGTTTATTGAAATAATCGTTAACATACCCCGATACCTTTCCAGATGTCCATACAGGGCTCTTACTAAATTCTGTAAGTTCTGCTAATGACTCATAAACCATTACATCCTTTGAATAAACACCTACTTTGTCGTATGCGCCTTCAGGGTCTATAAATAATAAAACCTCTAATTTTCCAGGCGCGTCTTCATTTTTTATTTCTATTGGTGTAATCTCATTAACAAGCTGAGAAGAAGATTCTTTTTCGTATAATATGGCGTCTAAAGATTCAACTTTTGGTTGTTTGGTTCTCTTATCTAATTTTCCAACTTGAATATTAACAATTCCTTTTCTTAATGCAGGAGCATAAAGAGTTCTAATCCATTCTTTTAAAATTGGTATAGTTAATAATTTGTCCATAATATGGGAATCTACTCTATCCACAATAACTTGCGTTCCATGTGGAAAACCTCCATAAAATAATTCTCCCAACTCTTCATTAGATAGATTCTTAGCTTCCTTGTCGTCCCATTTGATTGTTTCATTCTCCTTTACCCATCTAACATAGCCATATTTGCCTTCTGTATCATTACAATCTCTTGATATCATATGCATTGCCTCTCCTAAAGAGGCGAATCCCAATAAGCCAAGTCCCTTTTCTCCTCTTTTGTCAACCCTGCCTCTCTTATAAGATCTTCCTATATGCTCTGGCAATTGCAATAAGAAATCTAGAGTCATGCCTGTACCATTATCTGATACTATAAGCCTTCTATCAAACGGATTTATAATTACATAAATATTCTCTACAGTATCTGGAATCCTTGCATCAATTGCATTAGTGAGAATCTCTCGTGTAGATTTCTTTGGGCTATATGCAGTAGCTAATTCATATACTGCTGAATGTTGCCCTTCCTCGTCAAATCTTACAGGTTTCATTTTGACTCACCCCTAATTATTCGTTTTATTTTTGAAGGTGGCTGTGCCATAAGCATCCATTTATCAACCCCTTCTCCTTTGTAGAGTATATTTAACATCTGACTAACATAACCAAAACTTTCAGGCTCGTTTTTTAATCTTTCTACCAATATGGCTTTATCGCCATTAGGTGCTGTCCTAAAATAATCTACTTCTTCAGCTAAAATATCTATAATTTCCATAATGGCATCTACTCTATGCTTAGCATCAGGATTGTATCTTTGAGCTTTTAACAAACCAGCTTCTAATTTTTCTCTTCCTGGAATTTGAGAGATAGCTTCTTCAACTACCTTATCTATACCGTCTCTCCCTTTTCTTGTAGCAGATAAAATCTCGCTTCCAATCGATCTTAATTTACCGATATAAGTTGGTTCCTGATATTTTTTAGGTTCTGGCATCTCTATTCTCGGAGCGTATTTAAAACACTCCAAGCCAGTTGCTTTATAAAGAATGTCCCTCCTTTCAGGGTTAATTTTATCAATATTGGTTACATCTCTATTTTTATAATTAAAAAGTGTGTTGTATGGAATTCCTATCTCCTGAGAAATCTGCATAAGATTCTTTCCGCTATTTCTGCACCATTCTGCAAATTGCTCATTCCAAGTTTTTTGCTCTTCTGCTTCCATTTTCGTATTTTATAGAGTAATCTTGATATTTATAAACCTTTCTATTGACACCACTTATAAATTACATAAACTTATCATCAATTACTAAGATTATAAATAAATGTTAAAGTACAAACTAATTAATAAGGATTTATATACTAAATAATAAGAATTAATTTTCTATTTGCGTTTTTTTCTCGGCATATTATGCCTAATAAATGCTAATTTAAAACCCTGGGCAACTCTTCCTTTAATATTCAACTCATCCAGTGTTTTATTAAATCCATCCATACCTTTATACTTATGTTCTCTCATATAAGATAAAATATCTTTATATTTAACTTTCTGAGTTTCTTCCTTCATCTCTTCCCCTTTTTCATAAGGATTTTCTAAGCCTTTAGCAATATTATCAAGAGTATTAGCCAATACGTGCAAGCCCTGTCGAGCATTTTCATATAATCTATCGACTAATTGTTTATAACCACTAACTAAATTAGGATTTACAGCATTAAGAACGCTATCTGTTATTTCACCCACCTTGCCAGTAATTTCTTTTTTATATTCCCCTAATATTTCCCTGTACTCTCCAATAACCTCCGCCAATGATCTCTGTTTTGCCATATTAATTATAAAATAGTCACGTTTTAAATATTTAGTTAGTATAATCTATATTTTATAACAACTAATTTACTCCAAGAAAGAAAGCCCACTATAATACAAATTATGCCTTAGCTCTATAACAGGCATATTCAAAATAATTTCGTGCTGTTCATTAGATAATCTTCCGAGCTCATTTCTTTTTCGCAAATATCCGCATAAAATGCGCGCATAATAGTGAATAGAACAAGGGTGCATGTCTCTATCTATGTAGAGATCCGCATTTATTACTTCTTCTAATTTTTTATTTAATAATCGTCTTATTTTCTTATTCCAGCTCATGATGCTAATTGCAAAAATAAGACAATATAAACCTTTGCAAGAAGGCTTAAATAATCTCCTTGTTTAAAATTATTATGGGGGATTTTTCAAAAGAAATAAAGGCATATGCGTTGAAAAATGCAATTGAATTTGGGAAGGCTGATGCAGGCAGGATCCTACCGAAACTATTTCAGCATGGATTGAAAAAAGAAGAGATAAAAGAAGTTTTGAAGGAAATAAAAAAAATTGCAGATGAAGTGAATGCGCTTTCTGCTGATGAGAGAAGATTAATTTTTGCTAATTACGAAAATATTGTCAAAGTAAGAGAAGAAAGAAAGGATCTGCAGGAACTGCCTAATGCGAAAGGTAAAAGACTGGTATTCAGGGCAGCCCCATTCCCATCAGGGGCATTGCATTTGGGAAATGCCAAGACATTTATTTTAAATGCCTTGTATACTGAAAAATATAAGGGGAGATTATTATTAGTAATGGATGATACTATAGGAAGTGCTGAAAAGCAGATTGATAAAGAATCTTATGGGCTTATTATAGATGCCTTTGACTGGCTTGGAATAAAATACAGCAAGAACATTATTTACAAATCTGACAGGTTGAAAATTTATTATGACTATGCCAAGGAATTAATTAAAAAAAACAGGGCTTATGTATGCCATTGCCCTCAAGAGGAATTGAGAAAAAACAGGATTGAAGGAAAGGAATGCGGCTGCAGGATTCTGCCCTTGAAAGTGCAATTGAAAAGATGGAAAGAAATGTTTGGCATGAAAGAAGGGCAGGCGACTTTAAGAATAAAGACAGATATGAAGCATCCAAATCCTGCATTCCGCGATAGAGTTTTATTCAGGATTTCAAATAGGGAGCATCCGAGAGCTGGAAAGAAATACAATGTCTGGCCGACATTGGAGATGAGCTGGGCAATTGACGATCATCTTTTGAAAGTGAGCCATATTATCAGAGGAAATGATTTGATGATTGAGAGTGATATGGAAAGATATATCTGGGATATTTTCAAATGGAAGCATCCGGAAATCATTCATACAGGACTTGTTAATATTGATGACGCAAGGATTTCCAAGTCAAAGGCGCAAAAAGAAATCAGAGAAGGGAAATTTTTGGGATGGGATGATCCAAGAACATGGAGCATTCAGAGCTTAAGAAGAAGAGGAATTTCTGCAGAGGCGATAAAAGAATTCGTGAAAGAGATTGGATTGAATAGGCAGAATATTACAGTGCCAATTGATAGCTTATATGCAATAAATAGAAGGATTATTGATGCTAATGCAAATAGATATTCCTTTATTACAAATCCCATTAAATTAAATATTTCCAAGAAATTAGAATGGGAGGAAATTGATGTGCCAATTCATCCTGAAAAAAATGAAACAAGAAAAATTGCATTGGGGGAGATCTACATAAGTGGGGATGATTATCATAAACTTAAGGGCAAGGAAATAAGGCTGCTTCATTTATATAACATTAAATTAAATGAGAAATCAGAGGTTACATCTATAGACAATAAAGACATTGCCAAGATAAACTGGGTTTCTAATTTCGTTACAGCGCGGATTTTAATGCCCGATGGGAGCTGGATTGAGGGAATTGCAGAAGAGGGCGTTAATAATTTAGACAAGGGAAAAGTTATTCAATTTGAAAGAAGTTTTTTCTGCAGATTTGACGGAAAAAAGAAAATTGAGGGAAGAGAGATTTATGAATTCTGGTTTGCGCATAAATAATTTTTATTTATTCTTTTTTAATTCCTCTAATTGCCAGAGTAAATATTTTGATTTTGCTAATTCATAAAGATATTTAACTTCATAATAAAGATTTTTTATTTTTTCTCCTACTCTTTTCTTTGTGAGCAATAATCTTTTTTGTAAAGTGGGATTGACTTCATAGATTCCAATAATCTCTGTATCGCTTTCAAAATAGTTTGGAATGTCTATTGGTTTTTGGACAAGATTGCCCATTTCCATCTTTGTTATTGTCCTTGGGGGAAATGGTTCGTAATGCTCATGTCCTTTCTTTTTATCTCTAAGACGAACAATTCCGATTTGTTTTCTTTCAGCCATGTCTAGAAGAAAAGCCATCATTTCAATAGAATTGCCTCTTTTTATTTTTGTATAATAACCGTGTCTTTTTAATGTGTTAAATATCTCTTGAGGAAATGTTATCTCGGCAAAATCTGCATGAAAGATTCTCAAGAAATTTCTAAAGAATGTATATTCTCCTCCTTTGGCAATTATTTCTTTGCTAATGTTTCTTGCTGAGATGTCTTCTCGAAAACGAGCGAATGTAATTTCCAAGGCAGAAGGCCCGCAGGAACGAGCATGCTTGTTATCATATTTTCCTTCTTTTAATTCTAACTCTGTCTTTATTTCTAAGGGGAGTTGCGCTTTTAATTTGTAGATCTCTTCTTCAAGAGAAGAAATTTCCGAGCAGTTCTCATGAGCTGCTATCTTTTCCTCTAATTGTCTTTCTACTTCAGGGATTCTTCTCTTAATCAATTCTGAATGTGATGGGGTTATAGCATTTTGATACAATCCGCAACCTGAAAGAGAAAAAGAAAGTGATAAGACATATTGAATTAATTTGCTCCTTTGCATGTTTTATTTAGAGAAAGATTGTTTATAATATTTATTGTATTATATTATGAATAACGACGAAAAAATTTCAAGGAGCTTTGCGTGAATATTAATTATTTTGCTTATAAAAATTAAATATAGCTAAAGACATTGATAATTGAACAAGGTTTGTCTTTAGCTATTAGCGGAAGAGCAAAAAGCTGTTCAAATATTTTGGTCTTCTGCTATACCCTAATAATATTGTCTATGTTTCCTAAGTAAAGTAAAACTTTTTATTTTACATAAAATTGCTTCGGAAAGCTAAGCTATTACAAATCAGCGAAAGATTTATAAAGAAGAAATATTTAATTAATATATGATTAGAGAAAAAAGAGGGTTGAGTGATGTAGTCACAGTTACATTGATTATACTTCTTGCAATTGCTGCAGTTGTTATAGTCTGGGCCTTTGTGAGAAGCACATTAGAGGAGACTGGAAAACAAATTACAGGAGCTTGCGTAACAACAACTGTTAAGTTGATTGGGACTTGCGCCGCTGCTACTGGTGCTGTAACAGTTAGGAATGACGGAAGACAAGACGCTATTGACGGAATAAAATTGGTTTATTACGAGACAAATGCAGATGATTCTCAATCTCAAACTAGGGATTGTATTGCTGTAACACCAACGACATCACTGGCTCCATTGGCTCAAATATCATGTGCCCCACAAGCACCTGTTGGAGGTTCTGCTGTACCAGATTTTAATGGAGCAGCTACTGCGGGCGGATTACCTGTGCGAGTAGGCGCCGCGCCTGTGGTTGGCGAAGTAGTATGTCCTATATCGCCTGAAACTGTAGTTTGCGCCTAAATTTTTATTTTTGATTTCTAATTTATTATAAAGAATGAGTTGATTAAATCATACTTGAAAATAAAAATTGTAAAGTTTAAATATTGCCCTTCATTTATTTTAAGATGATAGAGGTTGAGGCAAAGATAAAGGTTTCTGATCCTGCTGTTTTTAGGAGAAGAATAAAGAAAATTGCAAATTTTGTTAATAAAGAAAAGAAGATTGATGACTATTATACCTTAGAAAGTCTGAAAAAATATCCTCTAAAAAGCTTGAGGATTAGAAAAAAGGGAAATATTCATGAGATTAATTTCAAGCAGAGATTGTCTTATGCAAACGGCGTGCATGCAAAGAACGAGAAGGAATTTATTTTAAAAGATGTTGAGCCATTCTTAGAGTTGATTAGAGATTTCGGGTTTAAGCAATGGTTAAGGAAAGAGAAATCAAGCGAGACATATGAGATAAGCAAGAATTTCCACATTGAGATTAATTATGTAAAACATCTTGGCTGGTTTTCAGAGATTGAATATCTTTGCGAAAAAAAAGACATTGAGATGGCTCGGAAGAAAGTCTTGGAAATTATTAACGGGTTGAATATTAGCAAAAAAGATATTGTCAAAGAAGGCTATACAAGAATGTTATGGGATAAAGGAAAATTAGGTATTTAGATATGAATCTGTATCTCTCATGGCATTACCCTCTATCATTCTATTATAAAAGTTATATTGTCTTCTATTATAAATAGATGTAATTATCTAGCTAGTAAGAAATGAACCAGTAGCTCCTAAACATATTAGATTTGTTAAATCAACCTTGCTATTTTTAATAATATCAGCTAAAGTTAATCCTATTGTAGCGAAATTAATAATATAAAGAGATGTATCAAATACATGCGATTATATATGTTTTCTAATTCTTTTTAACATTTTTTGCATCAGATTTTTTTGGCTTGGCTTCTTTATTGCTTTTTTCAGCCTTTTCTATTTTTTCAGTGATTTGCTTCTTGAGCTTTTGTTTTTCTTCGGATATTTTTTCTTCTAATTTCTCAAGATTGTCTATTTCTTCCTTGACATCTCCCCTTGGCTGTTCTGACTGCATCTGGGTTTTTATCTGCTCCATTGGGACTTTTTTCATAATCTCCATGAAAGAAGTTTTCTCCATCTTTAGAATTGTTTCAGATTCGTCTTCAATATGCGCCTTAAGAATTTCCATGCCGGAAAGAACGCAATTTACATTCCATATCTTCTTTCCCTTGACATTTTGAATTACCGCTATTATCTTCTTTATCTCCTCTGTCATGTTCCTATTTCTCATCTCATCTTCCAAGATTCCGTGAAGCGCGTCCAAATCTATGTTTGTTTTTATCTCTAATTTTTCAGGAGCCCTGTCTATGGCTGCGTCTAAAATCTGAAGATTTATGCCTTTATCTAATGTGAATGCTGCGAATTTCTTTTTTGATGGGATATAAAAGTCTATTTGATGGATATTCTGGCCCATTTCAAAATCCAGGACAAAAAAACCTGCAACAAGAAAAGCGTCGGAATATTTTTCCATGAATTGCTTATATTGCTGTGATGTATTTAGTTTTTGGATATATGGTTGTATTTTCATTTTCTTTTTTCTATTATTAATGATATTGCAGGGTTTATAAGATTTACTGCTGTAAATCTTATGGGTGTTAAATTAATTGCGCTTTTCAGAAATTGGCTTCTTTCTCTTTGAATAAGTAATATCAAAAGCGTGTAGCTTTCCATTTATCCTACCGACATTATTCTTGTTTATATCAATATAACCTGCTTTTTTAAATTCCTTTCTTAATTCTTGATATTCTTTATTATCATATCCCTTTGAACAAAATCTTTGTAATAAGCAATTTTTAGTAACCCAATAAATTTTAGCGTATTTGAGTTTTCTTTTTCCTTTACATTCAAGAAAATGATTAAAATCTTCATTTAAGTTTCTCCCAACCTTAAAGACTAAATTCTTTACATTTGATTCAACTTTAAAACTCCTTTTATATCTACCAGCGCCGATAAACTTAGGATTAAAATCTTGAAGTAATTTTAATATCTTATTTCTGTTTGGATTGTTATCTTTTCTTAATTTGTCTATCTTTTTAGCTATTCTATATAATCTCTTATGTTTCATTAAATTGAATTAAGTAGTCGGTTTATAAATATTTATTAAGATTATAAGATTTACTGCTGTAAATCTTAAACTTTCAAAATAAAAATTGTTAGGTATTTATGAAAGTTATAAGATTTATGTTACAATCTTTTTTCTATTTTTTCTTTTAATTCTTCAGCTAAATCCTTTAGCTTTACGCTGAATTTAGGCTTCTTGCCTCGCTCCCTAACTGCCAGTGTATTCGTCTTTTCCTCTTTATCGCCAATAACTATAGTTAAAGGAATTTTCATTAATTCTGCATCTCTAATCTTTTCGTTTATAATTGTGTTTCTAAAATCAGAATCTATTCTTAGATTAGGGATTTCTTTTTGTAATTCTTTTATTATTTTTTCTGATGCTTTAATGTTTCTATCTGTAAAGTTAACAATTCGGGCTTGTATTGGAGATAGCCAGAGAGGAAGATTTCCATTTAAATGCTCAAGAAGAATTGCGATGAATCTTTCCAAAGAGCCAAAAATTGCTCTATGAATCACTAATGGAGTATGCTCCTTATTATCTTTTCCTATGAATTTTATGTCAAATCTTTGCGGCATTTGCATATCTAATTGTATTGTTGCGCATTGCCAATTTCTGCCAAGAGAGTCTTTAATATGCACATCTACTTTGGGGCCGTAGAAAGCACCTTCTCCTTTGTTTATCTTATATTTTATCTTTGAGCTTTTCAAGGATTCTTCTAATGCTCTTTCTGCATCATCCCAATCTTTTTTATCCCCCATAAACTTCTCTGGACGAGTGGAGAGCTCAATTGAATAGTCAAAATTAAATGTCTTTTTGTAAATAATATCTACAAGTTCAAATATATTTTCCATTTCTTGCTTTATTTGCTCCTTTGTGCAGAAAATATGTGCATCATCTTGAGTCATTCTTACTACTCTAAATAATCCGGATAACACGCCTGAGAGCTCTTTTCTATGCACTATTCCAAATTCAAATAATCTCAATGGAATCTCTTTATAGCTTCTTGTTTTTGTTTTATAGACAAGCATCATTCCTGGACAATTCATTGGCTTAATAGCAGAATTTTTATTTTCATATTCTGTCAAGAACATATTTTCTTTGTAGTGATCCCAATGCCCTGATATCTTCCAAAGCTTATTGTCTAATATTTGTGGTGTAGAGATTTCTTTATAACCCGCGTTAATGTGAATTTTTCTTGAGAATTTTACGAGTTCGTTGAAAATAATCTGCCCATTGGGATGCCAAAAAACTGATCCCGGGGATACTTCATTAAAACTAAATAAATCCAATCTTTGTCCTAAGATTCTGTGATCATTATCTTTGAGTTTTGATGTATCAAGCTTTGATTTTGATATTTCTCTCAGAAGATGTTTAGGATCATAAGATTCTATTGTTTCTTTGATTAATTTTCCTTCTAATTCTTTATTGGACGTTTTAAATTCTTTTGATAATTCTGCAAGAGGATGGCCCTTGCATTTTAATTCAAATTCCTTATAATGGCCAAAAGGAGCTCTTGTGACTTGAAAACCTTCGCCTCTTAACACATTTTCTGCTTCAACAAGATATTCCAAAGCTGTATCTGGAGATGCGAGATTTGAGGAAAGATGGGCGTAAGGATATAAAACTATGTTATCTGCCTTTACGTCTTTTGCTGTTTTCTTCACTGACTCAATTAATTCCCTTACTTCTTCGTGAGCATCGCCTTTTTCAACTGCCGTAAGAACGACTAAGGGCTCTTTCACTAATTGCTCTTCTTTTGTCTTTAATTCCTCTGCATTTTTAATTGCTTTTTTTAGGGGCTTGAATTTTATGTAGTCGCAATGTAATGTTATTATTCTCATTTTGTTATTGGAAAAATAAGCAGAAATGATTTATAAAGATATCTTAAAATCTGTATTGTAACGTAAACGGGACTTAATTATGGTAAAAAAAATTAGGAGATTTTTTTCTGACTCATTTCTTCTTTATCTTTTTGAGGTCTATTCTTGGCTGTTTCGCAGTATTCTTTTGAAATATCAATATGTATTGAATGTCTGCCTGTTTTGTGTGCTACTGCTGAAACAGTGCCTGTTCCACCAAACAAATGGCAGGAGTGGTTTTTACTCATCTCAGCCTCTTTTATCATTCAATATGCAGTTATATCTAAAGAGGCCCTTTCTATTTTTCATGATGGCTTATTCAATCTTCGCTCAATAGAGCGCGCTCTTTCTAAATTATATAAAATCGTAGAGCCTGCTTTATCTGCTGATTTTCCGAAGCTAAAAATACCATCTTCATGTCCGCCCATTGAGAAAATATACCAATCTTTAACATCTGTTTCTTTGAATAGTCTTTCTACTTCCCTCGCCATCTCAGGAGTGCCGTATTTTATATTTTTCTTTGTTATAGGAATTTTTAGTTTTTCTGCATATTTCCAGATTTCAGGGGAATGAATATGAAATACAAATCTTATAGAATCGTCCAAATCGTAGACAGCTCCGTGTGTCATTGATTCCGAAGATGCCCCTATCGGACCTTCTGAAGCAATTTTATTTCTCTCTGGATAGCATTCTTTTACAGTTGTATAGTGCATTTCTGTTAAATCTTCTAAATGGCCTGTTTGAGAGCCTGTGATAATAAAACTTTTTCCGTTTGTTCTCTGGCTGACATTGCCATATCCTATCCTATCCTTGCATCCAATTAAACCCTTGATAAATAATATTTTTCTCCATGTATTTAATTCTTTTATAGAATTTGTATCTACTGGAGGACCTTCTTGGAAATCTTCAATAAATTTAGTTACTCCTTCCGCTTCCATACGCATTAAAATTTTTAGAGGTTTATAAATATGATTATAAATTTTAAGACTTATTACTCGTTACAGCCAGAAAGGCTTCTTAAGATATTAGTTGATTTTATACCATAATAAAATGTGCCATTGATATCCCATACTGGAACGCTTAAAATTTCCTGGCATATTCCTCTTTCACCATTGCAAACAATATAAGTTATATGCTCAAATGCACTAGTTCCAAACAATTGGATTTGCTTCTCGCAATCAGAGCAGGCTTTAGCCCCGTATAATTTAATACCTTTTTGACTCAAGCATTTTGCCAATGATACATCTGGGTCTTCTTGAATACCAAATCCTGTTGTCTTAGAAAACCAGTCGCTGAATAAGTATAAGAAGATAATCAAAAATATTAAAATTACGAATGTTATGATTAGTTTGTTCTTGCCTTCCATTAACTAACTAAAATTCTTTGCTTTTTATTCCTTTTGTTCTTTTCAACTATACGTATATTTAAATATAAATTGCCCAAAAATTTCTTATGGAAGAATTATCTCAGAATATAATAGACAGATTGAGAAAATTGGAGAGGAATATGCTGGAGGACATTCAACATTGTCGTGATCTTATTGATGAAGTTAATGCACATCCTGAAGAATATAAAAGACCATGGGGTACGGCTCTTTTTATCAGTATGCAAGATCGAATAAAGAATAATATTGCAATGCATTTATCCTTATTATACTTTTCATTTCCAGAGATATGGCCGAGATATAATTCAAATCAACTTGAATTTGATTTTATTAGGGAGCGAGAAAAGATTTATAAAATAAGATAATTAAGTATTGGCATGGCATTAGCTTTATGGATTATAATAGGCATAGTTGTCCTTATTGTGCTTATATTTATGTATTATTTTAACCGCTTTGTAGTTCTGGGCAATAGAATTGATAATTCCTTATCGCAGATAGATGTTCAATTAAGAAAAAGGGCGGATTTAGTGCCTAATTTAATTAATACAGTTAAGGGATATGCAAAGCATGAAAAGAAAATAATGACAGAGGTTACGAATGCAAGAAAGGCATTATTGTCTGCCGGCACACTTCCTGAAAGAATGAAAGCTGGCTCGCAATTGCAGAATGCCTTGAAGTCGATTTTTGCCATTGCTGAAAATTATCCGCAATTAAGAGCAAATGAAAACTTCCTGCATTTGCAGCAAGAACTATCTGCTATAGAAGACAAGATTGCTTATGCCAGACAATATTATAATGATTCTATACTATCTTTCAATAATTCTGTTGAGACATTTCCAGGAACTTTCTTTGCCGGATTGTTTAATAAGAAAAAGAAAGAATTTTTGCAGATTCCTGCTGAAGCAAAGGCTGTGCCGAAGGTTGAGTTTTAATGGCTTTTATAGTTTCTTTAATCTTTCTCTTCCTATCATTGTCATAGTAAATGTATAATAGGATTTATTTTGATTATCGTCTCTTAATAATATCCCATATTCTTGAAGTGTAAGTTTATTTAAATCGCGGTATTCTTGGGTATCATTAAACTCTTTTAAATATATAGTGCATTGTTAAGATGATATGAGAATTCTAGAAAATTAGATTAAAGCTTTCAGCT
>CAZNQS010000017.1:0-24914 GCA_964575515.1 Candidatus Woesearchaeota archaeon
TTCCTATATTAATTCAATCAAGATAAGATATTTTTGCTTAAGAAAAAATATCACCTTTTAAGTTAACAGAAGCCCCCATGTATTATAATTATGACAATTCTTCGCTTTGAACAGCTCCGTGCGTTATGGAATTTATCTTTTCGTAAAAGTCTATTAAAATTCCTGGGGGAACATTTAAAATTGCCTGCAGGTCTCCATTTGAAAGCCATTCTTCGCTTTCCTTGTAATCTTTTATAATTCCATATGCCTGTCCTGTAAATCTTGCTGGAATTGTCAGCTTTATTTTCTTTGTTGCTATTTTAATTGGTATGACTTCCTTTAATTTATTTACTAAATCGTGCATCTGCTGTTCTGCGGGGCGGGCATCAAACCTGAACTGAATTTGCTTGAGCGCTGTCTTGAGTCTTTCTTCTGTGAATGGCCTGCCATGCTGATCAACTGCATTTCTTATTATAATGTCTAATACCTGCTTGACTTTTCTTTCTCTTTCTAAATCCCTGAATTCCTGGGTTTTTTGAATTTCTCCAGAAATGATAATTTTTTTTGCTATTTCGTAGATGTCTGCTGTGCTGAAAGCTTCTTGTAGATCTGATTTAGAGGCGAGAGTGCCCTTATTTATGTCATAATAAACATTTGGCGAGTCTAAGGCAGATACTATGTCTCCTTTTCCTTCCTTAAATTTCAGCGCCTCGTCCAGGTCTACATGAATCTCATATTGTTTTCCCTTGAGCTTTATCCTTGCTACTACTTTCGGCATGATTGGTAAAATTTAGATAGTTATATAAATTTAATTATTTTCAGATTCGCGTATCAGTAAAACTTAAATAGGCGCTATTCTAAGTTTTTTAATTGACTTGAAAATGGATACAACAAAATCAAAGATTTTGAGCATCCAACTTGAGATGCGGGAGAGCAACTAAGTTGGATATGCCAACAGAATTACAGCATCAGGCAATGGGCTATGACAGAGCAGCGACTATGTTCTCCCCTGACGGGCATCTGCTGCAAGTTGAGTATGCTGAAAAAGTGGTTAAATTCGGGAGCGCGAGCATAGGGATAATATGCAAGGACGGAATTGCCATTATAGCAGATAAGAGAATCAGGGACAAGCTTATTGCGAGCGAATCTGCCCATAAAATTTTTGAGGTTGACGAGCATATCATTGCAACAGCGGCAGGATTGTTGTCAGACGCGAGAGTCTTAGTTGACCAGGCGCAGATATTGGCGCAGCAAAATAGAGTGACTTATAACTCGCCTATTGATCCGATTTCTGTTGTCAGACTGATTGCTGACAGGAAGCAGATAGCAACGCAGTTTGGCGGAGTGAGGCCTTATGGGGTTTCTATAATGCTTGGAGGAATCAGCAAGGGTATCGGGCATTTATACACAACTGACGTCACTGGAAATTATACTGCGTATAAAGCAAATGCTGTTGGAGAGAATGACGAGAAGATTAAGGAGATTTTAAGGACTGATTACAAGGAAACAATGAGCATTGATGAGGGCATTAGATTTGCAATGAAGATATTCAAAGAAGTATTGGAGAAGAATTTTAACTTAGAAAGATTTGAAATCGCATATATAAAGACAGATGATCAGAAGCTTATTAGAATGCAGGGCGATGCTTTGAAGAAGTATGTTAAATGATTTTATAAATATTTATAAATGAAATATAAATTCATGCTAAAGTTGCAGTGGCATACCTTCCTTGTATTTGTGAAAATCCAAATTTTTCAAGGGTTGAGGCTTTGACTGACAAAGAACGAAACTATTATAAATCTGCATTTCATATTCTTTTTAGAATGAAAGATAAACAACCATTTAATAAAAATATTCTTTTAATCGTGGGAGCAATTATTGTCGCAGTAATAGTTTTATTTTTTGTATTTAAAGGAACGAATACAAATGATTCTGAAAACTCTATTTTAGGATTAAACCAAGAAAAATTTGCAAGAGAAAGTTTAGCAGAATATGGCTATGAGGTAACTGATTTGGGAATTATTAATAACAATGAGGCATTTGTTAAAGTAAAAACTTTTGGAGAAAGAGAAGAACAAGTTAGAACTTCTATGATGGTTTTAGCAATTTCGTACCCTGATGCTAATGAATATAGAGTTCAAATAATTTTTTCTGGAAGAGATTGTCATTATGAAATTGATGGAGAAGAATATAGGACGTATCTTGAAGATTTAAAAACCAAAAGTGAAGAAGAAGCCCTAAATTCTATGTTAAAGATTGACAACAGGATAGGCAACTCTCAAGTTTGCTATTAATAATGGGCGACAGATTTTATGATTTTTATGATTTTCCCTCTTGGATTACAAGAGATTGGCAAAAGTTTTATGATTTAGCAGAATCTTATAAAAAGAGCATAAGACTTCTCTTATACAATGAAGCCAGTTTTCAAGAAGGAATTTATAGTGAAAGAGATATATTGCCAATACTCTTTTTATTTAGACATTATTTAGAGTTGGTTCTTAAGTCTTTAATATTACAAAAACAAACTACAATTCCTATGCACCATAAAATTAAAGATTTATTATCAGAAGTACGAAAATTAAATTCTTCTTTCCAATTTTCTAAAGAATCTTTAGATTTTATTGATTGGATTATAAGTCAAGATGAAGATGGATATAAATTTAGATATCCTGTTGGTACAAAGATGAATAAGAATTTTGTATCAAATAATAAAAATGTTGCTAAGGGGGTTTCATTGAGTTATGTTTTTATAAATATCAATCAAATTTTTACAGAAATAGAAAAAACGCAAAGCCCCAACCCTACAAACTAAAACAAAATGTCATATGTTATGCGAGATTATTATATTGTTGGTAAAGATTAAACTTCTCGAATCAAGAGTTAGACCTTAATTAAGGCAATTTGAGCATCTTCCTGAAAATCATTGAGAATATTATTGAGAAAACTAAATATGCCCAGAACCATGAGAAAAAGCCAAAGATTTTTATTCCCTCAAGTGCGGCAAAATAATCTGAAAACCATCTGAAAAAAAGGATTATTGGGATTGCTGTGTAAATTAAAGGACGAAGAGTAATGTCCATTGTTTTTGGAACAAATTCAAATTGTTTTTTCTGCAATTCTAATATTTTTTCAGGATTATCCCTGAATTTTTTCATCTCTTCTGAAAGCAATTTCTGTTCTTGCTTTAATTTTCTTAGTGTTTCGTTATCTACCGTGTACTTTTGGATTAAAGTAAGAGATAGCGAGATTATCCCTGCTATCCCTACCATTCCCCAATTTAAATTAAAATCAAGGAGTTTTCCTGCGGTTGGGTCTAATATTAAATGAATCGTGTCTTTTATTAAAGGAAAAGAATTCCAAAAGGTGGCTATGCCAAAGCTGATAATCATCACAAAGAAAAGGACGCCTATTGGTTTCATAAAAGATTTATGTTTATTTTGTTTTTAAATGTTGGCTGATTAGCCGATGAATTTCCTCATGGCAGGGTGCATGTCAAGTGCGTGTTGTTGCGCGATATTTGTATAAAGCTGATACATTATCATGACTGCTAATAAGATAGAGGTTCCTGACGTTAAAGCGCCAAGAAGATCTGCAATTGCTGACAATGCGCCGATTGCTAAACCTCCCATTATTGTAAGAGGAAGTATATATCTTTTAAGGATTGATTCTAAAACTCTGGGGTCTTTTCTAAAGCCTGGGATTTGCAAGCCAGAAGAAAGAATATTTTTTGCTTGGGATGATTCGTCCATGCCTGATGTCTTAACCCAAAATACTGCAAAAAGCGCTGAAAGAGCCATGTAGAAAAATAAGTGTGTTAAAGCTTGAAGCAGGAGACTTGAGGAAAAACTTCCCCTTATTAAAGTTTCTATGAGATTTGTGCTGCCTATCCAATACGCGAAACCAGAAATAGGCTGCCCTTGTGAAAAGCCTCCGAGAAAAGTCGGCCTGCCAAGCCAGTTTTCCAATAATCCGCCGAAAAGCTGGATATTTGCCGCCAATGCTGCCACTAAGATGACTGGAATTACAGATGCGTAAAAGAATTGCAAAGGCCATTTTATGCCGTAGCCACGAAGCCTTTCGTAAGTCAGAGGAATTTCTACCTTAAGATTCTGCGCCCAAACAACTCCGAGAAATATCAATACTGTAAATATTATCGCCGCAACTGACGAGTATAATTCTGTCGGGGCATTATTTAGAATAGATTGCATTATTACAAGGACACGGCCTCCGCAAGGAGTGTTTGCGAAATCCAGCAGACAAATTTCCCCATTTGTGCCTATAAATTGAAATAAAGAAGTGAAAAGCCGCCATGCGACTCCTGCAACTATGAATAAAGATACGCCTGAACCAAAGCCCCATTTTTGAGAAACTTCGTCCATGAACATTATTGCTAAACCTCCAAGAATAAGTTGAAAGATTACTACGCCTGTAAAGCCAGGGGTAGCTTCTATGCCTCTCATAAGAACATAGACTACTGCTTCAAAAACTATGAAGAATAACACGCCAAGCTTCTGCAAGGCTTGAAATTGCTTTTTGCCTTCTTCTGATTTTGTATCGATCTTGAGAATTCCTGAACCAACTAAAAGTTGTAGGATAATAGAAGCCATGACGATAGGTCCTATACCTAGGCTGATAATGCTTCCAAAATCGGTTCCTAAAATAACTTCTAGGAATTCAAATCTTTCTAAAAATCCACGCGAGACTCCGTAAAGCGAGATATTTGCGAGTATGAAGAAAGCGAGAAGTATCACGATTGTCCATTTTAATTTCTTGTTGAAATCAAGCTTTTTTTCTACTGGCTTTCTTACTTCAGGAAGATTGTATATTATGTCTCTTAGAGCCATGGCTTTTTTAGAAAAAGCAAGTTTAAAAACATTGAGAATTATTTTTCTATCCTTGAAAGAATAGAGATACCTTTAAAAATAGTAATAATTATGTCTTAATTATGGGTAGAAAAAAGAGAATTTTAGACATTTGGGTTTCTCTTACTGCAATATTTGGCGCTTCTTTTTTAATTTTTAATAAAGGTCTTGGAAAGTTGACAACTTTAGATAATGGGCTATTTATATGGGTCGGAATAATTTTATTAATCGCTTCTTTGATTATTAGCTTATCAAAAGCATGGAGTTAATAAAATGCAAGGTGAAGGTGCATTTGAGCTACCTAAATATGTAAGATATGACTTTATGATAACTCTTTTAGGGATATTCTCTATTGGGACTTGGTGGTATTTTTCCTATGTAATTAAAGTTGAGTCAGAATTTTTAGGTTTGTTTTTCATTCTCGGTATTTGATTTCTTATCTGGGGATTGGGAGATATGTATAGTAATTATAGAGAAGAGCGAGATTTAAGTCAATTAAGAAGTATATTAGAGAAAAAAGAGATTTTTGATGAATTAATTAAACATAAAATTCTAAATAAAAGTCAAAATTATTTTTTGGTAAACTCGCTTAAACAAGACATTAAAGATATTATTGAAAAAAAGAAAGAGGACAAGAACGAAACAGAAGAAAATTTGGAAAGATTGAGAATAATTAGAGATAGAGATTAAGAAAAATATAGAGAAACTTTCAGAGTGTTCAAATTAATTTTTAAATCAAATTACCAGACTTTTGTTTAACATCTTAGGATTATCTCTCAATTATAATCTCTCCGCCTGATTTCTTTATTTTTTCTATTGCGGATTTTGAGGCTGCGGATGCTTTTATAGTTAACTTTTTATTTATACTGCCTTCTCCTAGGATTTTATAGCCTTTAAGATCAATTGATTCTGCCTTATCTTTCAGAAAAGACTGAAGGTTGCTTGCTATCTGCTGCAGGCTTATTGATTTTAGCCTTGGCTTTTGCTTTCTTCTTAATGTCTTGTCTTTTCCAAAATAATCATAAGGGAGATTTAGGATTAATGTTTTCCTTTGGTCTGCGCGCTTTCCCGTGCCTGCCATTCCTTTTCCGCCTCTATTTCCAGAGCCTCGCGCTTTTTTCTTGAATCCTCGAGCGTGGGTATGAGAGCCCCTGAAACGAGATGATTTTTTACGCTTTTTTAGTTTCATTTTGATATTAGAATACCTCCTATATAATCTTGATTAAATACCTCTTCATTATTATTTGATAGAAAAATGCTTTCACGACCTCTGAACCTTTTTACATCTCCTTCGACAATATTCTCATATACTAAATTATCTTCTAAATCAATTTTCATAGCATCCTCCTGATTAAATCATTAATCTTTTCTTTATTATCGCCCAATACTGCTTTTTTTGTAACGCCGAAATGCTTTTTTGCGTCAATGCCTCCTCTTGGAGGATGAAGCCTGAAAAATGGCTTTATATCCCATGAGCTTGGATCTTTTTTTTCTATATGCTCTATAATCTTTTCCGTGCTTATTTTTTTTGAGCTGTCTTTTGGAACTGCCCTTTTTTCTATGAGGAGAGAGAGCGTTTCTTTGTCTATGCTACCGTATGCGACATAATTTCTTATCTTTTTTAACAGCTTCTCAATTTCTGCTTTTGGCTTGATAATAACTAAGGCATATTTTCTTCTAAGGCGAAGCCTGTAGAGGGCTTCCTGAACTTTTCCTGGGATTTTTACCATTCCTGAAATTCTTATTATAGCCAACATTTTACAATACCATTTTACTTGTTTTTTCCAAAGCATCAATGCAGGCTTTTATCAAGTTAAATGTTGTTCTTGTGTCGCCCCGTGTCCTGCTGTAAACATCTTTTATTCCTGCCAGCCTTAAGACTTTCTTGCATTCATCAGCCACTACAAGGCCTGTTCCTCTTGGAGCTGGGATTAGTGTTATTCTTGAGCTTCCGCATTTTCCCACAATTTTAAATGGGACTGTGTGTGGATCGCTCTTTGCGCTGTCTGCTGGATTTTCAAAGCCCCTTATAATTTGGATTATGTTTAATTTTGCCTGCCTCAGGGCCTTTTCCCTGGCTGGAAGAGTTTCCTTTGCTCTGCCATATCCTACGCCAATATGCCCATTTTTATCACCGACAACTATCATTGTGGAGAACGTTAGAACATTACCTTCCTTGGTTTTTTTCTGCGTCTGCCTCCATGCTCTTCTTTTGCCGCCGCCAAATTTGCCCTTTGCCTGCCCAATCAGAATCAGCTCTGAACTTAAATTCAAGAGAGAATCAACAATTTCCGGCTCAAGTATTTTTCTGCCTTTTTTCAGGATTTTATCAATGTCTTTCTCCTTACCTGATTTCACTAAGCGCCCTAATTCTGTCCTTGGGGCCCATGGAGCTAATAAATCCTTTTTAGTCTCTTCTTTTGGCTTTTCTTCTATCTTTTCTAATTTTTCAATTTCTTCAGGGACTGGCTCAATAATGTCCTTTTGCTCGTGTATTGTTTCTTTTTCTGCCATTTTATTTTTGTTTCATCCTTTCTATAATATTTTTTAGCTTTTCGTTTTTTTGCAAATCAGGCAAAGACGGAAGCGCTTCTGGATTGTGAGGAATAGCAAGTCCTGCGTCTAATGCTCCTTTTAGGATTGCAAAGAGCCTTGATTTTTGCACATTTCTATTGATGCCTATATCAAAGATAGCTGACTTGATGTTTTTTTCCTGCGCTAATCTGCCGAGCATGAAGCCAGTAAGATATGCTGCCTGCAGGCTTTTCAGGCTGCCTTCCTTATCCCTTGGCCAGCCTTTTTCCAGAAGCATTTTTGAATTAATGCTGAATAATACTTTATCTTGGGCTGCTTTTGTCTCTACAATTTGCGCGATTATATAACGATTTGTCTTCCTCGCAACTAATCTTGGCTTCCCTGATTTAAGCAGGGCTATGCGCGCCTTGTAATCAGTCTTTCCTTCTAATCTTCTTTGCTTTTTCACTTTAACTCCTTGATTCTTTCCTTAAACTGGGCAAGATTCTTGAATATGCTGGCTCTTATCTCTTTTCTTAGGTTTAAGAAATTTTCTTTTGAGATTGAGCCTTGTTTTTTAAGAACTGCCAGATATTTTCTAAATTTCCTTGTAAGAGTTATGTAATTCCGCTTTTTTGGCTTGAAATATTTTTTTCTGGAGCCAAGCATTTTTCTTGTTCTTCTTTTTTTAATTGTTCTCCTTCCCTTAATTTCTTTTATTGAGATAGCTCCTTTTGAATGAAGGTCAAGAATGTCTTGCTTTGTTATTGCTTCTTTTATTTCGTCAAGCCTTTTTGTATTAAACAGGATTCTATTCTTGCCGACATTCAAGGCTCTTGCTGCTAATTCTTTTTTCTTATTTAGTTTCATTTTTTCTTTCCTTTAATATTTAAAATTCTGATGTTTTTTTCCTGCGCTAATTTAATAATTTCCATTTTTTTCCTTGCTCCTATTTTTTTTGCTATGATAATTGCGCTTTTTTCCTTGAGATTTTTCAGCTCGTTCATGTTATTGATTAATTTAGCGGGAATTACTTTTCTTGGAGATTTGTATCCGATGCTTGGAGAAATTGGATAGCCTTTTCTTTTTTCCCTCATCTTGCTATGCCTGCCTTTTGGCTTTCTCCACTTCTGCAATTTTTTCCTTTTTTTTCCTATTTTAAGATGCCTCATGTAATCCTGCCTGATGAATTTTTTTGTCATTATAATCTATGCCTCCTTAACATTTTGTCAAATTTAGTATATTCTTTATGTTTTCCTTTATGATAACTTTTAATATTATCTTGAATATATTGGTCAGATAGTTGTTCTAATGGCACTGCTGGCTTAGTTTCAAAGATAAAACCCTTTCCTTTCTTTGAAATAGACTCTAAAAGCTCTCTAGTTTCAGAAATGCAACCTTCGTCAAATCTATCAACTAAAGATATTCCATCTTTTTCAACATCTTTAATTTTTACCTTGCATTTACCATTATAAATATGATTTAAGGTCACAGTGCCTTCATAATTTCCCTTAACTTTAACTAAATCGCCAATGTTCAGAGATAGCAATACTCTATTTACTTCTCCTTTAGTTAATCTTTCTTGTTTTTCTTGAATCATTTTTCATCTCCCGGCTTTGATGTGATGTATATGCCATCTTGGAAAATCCGCCTGTCCCTATTTCTTACTTTGGTGGCTGATTCTATGTTGCCCGCAGTCTGGCCTGCTGCCTCTTTATCCAATGAAGAGACTGATATCAACTGGCCTTTAATCTGGACATCTACATTTGGCAGGATTTTCGCATGGCGGGGGGTTTTTTCCCCGAGAAAATTATTAATAATCATCCTGTCCTTGTCTATTTTTAATGTCATAGGAAAATGCACACTGCATGCCTCAAGCTTATAAACAAATTTTTCATTTATGCCCTTGAAGAAATTGCCGACATGCTTTACGAAAGAATTGATTATCTTCTTTTCTTTTTTAGTTGCCCGCTTGCATCTAAAGTGTATGTGATTATTTTCAACAGATATTTCCACATTTGGGATATCTATCTTTCTTGAGGATTCTAACGAATCTTTCCTGCAATAAAATATTTTATCTTCGTATTTGCAAGTGATGCCTTGGGGGATTTCAATTTTTTCTTCCGTTGATTTTTTCATTTTAAAACATGTAAGCGATTAAGCTTCCTCCAAGATTTTTTTCCTTAGCCGTTTGATTTGTCATCAAGCCCTTGGATGTTGAAATTATGAGCATGCCAAATGCCTGCGCAGGAAGATAGCGCTTTTCGTATTTCTCAATTTCTTCTATCGTAACATTAAAGCGAGGCTTTATGGCGTTACACTCATTGAGCTTTCCAATTTCCACTTTCAATGTTTTTTTGCCATGCTTGTAATCTTTTACATATCCTTTTAATTTTGCGAGAGCAAGGACAGAAATTAAAAGTTTTGACTGGTGATTGATTTCCAAACTAGATTTTCTTGCCCGCTTGGCATTCATTATTTGATTTAACGCATCTGCGACAATATCCTGGGACATTTTATTTTAAACCTCTATAGACTGCTTTTTCTCTTATAATATCTCTTTCCAATGGGTTTGCTTGTGATTCTGCCTTTCTATATTCTCCAAAATGTTCAATATGAGCTAGAAGATATTCTCTCTTAAAATCTGGAACAACAAGTTTCCTATCAGGATATCTAATCATTTTAGGCGATTCTACAAGTTTCCTCATACGATATCCAATCATTTTAGGCGATTCTTTCTCAAATTTTCTCAAAAATCTTTCTCTTTCCCTAGTTTGTGTTCCATGATATATGAGCCATTTTAGTATCTTTTTCAACATTTTTTTCCTAACTATATTTTTTGAAGCCGATATCTTCCGCTATTTCGCGGAAGCACTGGCGACAGAGGTTTAGATTATACTGACTAAGATGCGCGCCAAATCTTCCACAGCGCTCGCATTTCTTTCTTGCTATGCCTGTTGTCCTGTCTTTTGGCTTGCAATATTTCAGGAATCTCTGCGCAATTACTGGCTTGCTTTTCAACTGCTTCAATAATTTATTCCAATCGCTTGCTGTCATCTTATATGAATTTTGTCTGGAAGTTTGTTTCCATAAATTTAATTATTTCATCAGGAGAAACATGCTGCCTGTGCGGCAGTTTTCCTGTTTTGAGCTTCTTTAATTTTACCCTGACTCCTGGGCGGCTGAATACTGCAGTGATGTTTAAACCGCGGGTGCCAATATCTCTTTGGTATTCAATTCCCGGGATTTCTATATATTCCTTTATGCCGAATGAAAAATGATTGTCTGATACCTGCTCTAACACTATGGTGTTGTTAATTGCTTCAAGGAGCCTTTTTAATAATTGAATTGCGTTTTCGTTTCGCAATGTTACTCGCGTTCCGACTTCCAAGCCTGGACGGACATTGAAGGCAGGTATTCTTTTTCTTGAAGCGATTATCTGCGCTTTCTTTCCAGAAATCAGCTCTAATAACTTCTTTGCTTTTTCAAGATTCTTGTCGGTAGCGCCACAGCTAAGCAAAACCTTGCTGATTTTTATTCTTCTCATTGGATTTTTGACTAAGGTTGTTTCTTGTATCATAATGCTATTATCTGACTTTTATTTAGTATTGTTGATTTTTCGTTTTCTAACAATATGTGAATATTATTTCCTTCTTTTGATTGTATCTTGCCTTTAAGCCCGATGTATTTTCCAGAGATTATCGCAATATTTTTTCCTTTTTCCAATGAGATGTGTTTTTTTATTTTCCCAGCCGCGTCTAGGTAGACAGAATCCCCAACAGATATTGAATCCTTTGATATTGCATTTGAGCCGTCATGAAGATTTAACTGGACATTATTATTTTTGGTGAGTGTTTTTTTTATTACCTTGCAAAGCCTTGTATCTTTATCTTTCAGTTCTTCAAATGCGAATTTTCCAGTTGGGAGCAGTATCAGCCTGTATGGCTTGTCTGCCTCAAGAATATTAAAAAGAGATATGCTTTCCTTAGAATCTTTTATTATTCTGCTATTGATTTTTAGAAATTTTTGAGCAATCATTTTTTTTACTTCTTGAGCTGTATTGGCCAGCTTTAATAAGTCTCTTACTGCGACAACAGCAGGCACGGAATTGTTCAAATTTGACAAAGCCCTTGCTATAAATTTTGTTCCTTTTCTTGGGATTGGCAATTTTGTTATTGCGCTCTGCCTTTTGAGATGCATTTTATTATTGCTGAAGAGTTCAGCGTTTATTAATTGAGGACACAGCAGACAAAAGTCCGCTGTGCCATTCAACTTATGAGTTGAAGGAAAAATGAGGCTTATAAAGATTTGCTTCGCAAATCTTTAATCTATTCAACTTCTTGAATTAAAAGTTGAAAGTATAAATCTTATTGCTTGGATTTTTGATATAATTTTCTTACAATATCTTTTCTTAATTTATATGTATTTGCCCATCTTGCGTATGCCTGCCAGCCTTGAAAACTCTCAAGAATTTTTTTGTGACTTAACTCTCCATTTTTGTATAATTCAATTTTCCTTAGCATCTTTCTAATATTTCTCTTTCTTAGTAATTTAGAATAATAAAAATTTCTAAAACCAACAAAATCAATCCCTTTTGATAAAGATATAATTTTAGATTTATCTGGATGCAATTCTAATTTTAATCTTTCTTTGAGAAAATTGTCTATATCAAATTTCCATTTTTCCAATTGCTCTTTAGAATTGTGAAGAATAACAAAATCGTCAACATACCTTATATAATATTTTGCTTTTAATTTATGTTTAACAAAATAATCTAATTCATTTAGATAAACATTTGCGAAAAATTGTGAAGTTAGATTGCCCAATGGCATTCCTTTAGATAGTGCTCTCTCTCTCTCTGCGATTCGGAGTTCGCTATAATCTTTTTAATAAGGTTTATTACGAAAACATCTTTTATTTTTCTTTTAATTATATTTAAGAGTATTTCATGATTAACTTCCTGAAAATAATGCTTAATGTCTGCCTTTAGGCAATATGCTTCTGATTTTAGATTATTAGTAACTTTTCTTTTGAATAAGTCAAACCTTTTTAAGGCAAACAGTGTTCCCTTACCCTTTCTATTTGCACATGAATCATGAATAAAAGATTTATCAAAAATCGGCTCAATTATATTGCATAATGCGTGGTGTACAATTCTATCCCTAAAGTGTGATTTACTTATTTTACGAGTTTTAGGGTCTCTAACAATAAATGTTTTAAGAGGTTTTGGCTGGTATGTTTCAGATTTTAGTTCATAGTGTAAAGCCATTAGGTTATCGGATAAGTCTTTCTCAAATTTAATAACGTATATCTTTTTTGTCTTGCCTTTTCTTGCATTTTTCCATGCAAGCTCTAAATTGCCTAAATCAAAAATACTAGAATAAATATCTGTTTTTTCCATTATAAAATGTCTTATGAGTTAGGGTTATTCCAGAAGCATAACCGTTCCTGTTATCATCATGGTAGTTGCCATTGAAGTTAAGCCTGTTGTCGTTCCAGTTCCTGTTGTCGCCAACCGCGGCCCAGTTATGTAGCCAATTTACCAATTCGAGGGATTACCCCTCACTGAAATTCCTCGCAAGGAATTTCAGTATTTCATGGCATAAAATAAATAAAATAATGCGCTAGTAAATCAGCGTGTAGCCCTAGCTCCTCGCTAAGACAAGAATAAATAGGATTTAGAGTTAATAAATCATTCTAAATTTTTGCGAGTGGCTTTGCCACTAAACTAATACCCCAGAAGCGCAACCGCCACCGCCACCATGGCAGTCGCCATAGAAGCCAAGCCCGCCGCCGACCCAGTCCCTGCCGCCGCCAACCGCGGATACTGTCTGAATAGGTTTATTGTCAGGGTCTGCAATCCATGATCTTGGATTTTTATATTTGAAATGTTTTGATTGAGAAACTTCTGCTAGATTTCTTGCGCCATTTTCTCCATTGCTGGCAATTATAAATCCATCATTTGCAAAATCTTCTGCACTCATTTCTCCATCTTTGTATGTATTTCTTGGAGCAAATGTTATTCTTCCATCTTCGCTGAATTTTACTCCATTTTTTAATTCTTTTCCACCTTTTAATGCTCTTTCTAATTCTCCTATGTCTAATTCTTCAGTTGTTCCAACGCCCTTTTCATCATAAAAAACAAAAACGCCATGAGCTGATTTGTATTCTTCTGGAACCCATAAATTTCTTTGGTAAATCCAAAGATGTCTTGGCTTCATTATCTGATCTCTTAATTTTATAGCTTCTGGCTGATTTTGGAATTCTTCAGGACCGCAATAAGCAGCATGAAGCAAGTATGAGGTTTTCTCTCCGTCTGGAAGGGACATTTTTACTGTTTTGTTATTTAATATTTCTTGAGCAACACTTCTATAATCATTTGGACTTGCAAATGGATGAGCAAATGATATGTTTTCGTCTACATCAATCTCTGTAATTTTTCTCCTAATGCTCGGAGTATATTGATTTGTCATGAATTTTCTTGTAAGAATGAGTATTTAAATCTTTCTATTGTAACTACTAAATAGTTAATTGTAATATTATTTTGATTTTTCTGCTGTTTCTTTACTAGTCTTGTTCCTATTTAGCGCTGTCAATCTGTGCTTGTCATCCAAATTCAACGAATGGATTTGCAGCTTGCTTGGATGAAAATATACATTCACTTTTGAACCATCTTTTTTTGTCCTATAGATGTTTTCTAAAATTACTCTGCTTCTTTTTAGGTTTATTGAGCTGACTTTTGCTTTTTTCTTTCTGAAAGCTCCTCTCGTAATTAAGACTTCATCGCCTTTTCTTATTGGAAGATTTCTTTTTTTGTATTTCTCCCTTAGTGATTTTGACAATGGAGAGTTCAGGAATTTATGCCTGAGATGCAAGAGAGCATTTGCCAGATATTTTCTCTGCTTCCTTGGAAGCTTGCTGGAAAGCCAATGTGTGGAGAATTTGCGTTTCATTTTTTACTCCCTATTTCCTTATCTGCATAATGCCTTAATACTGCGTAAATATCTCTAATATAATTGGCTTCTACAACTTCTCCAGAAGAAATTAATCTTGGGGTATATGATTCAGATATTATAGATCTTGCTAATTGATTTAATTCATAAAGAGCATTGGAAAGTAATATGCTTGGTTCTTTTAATTTTATATTTTTCATCTTACAAAACAAACTGCGCGATTTTAGCTATAGAGGGCCAGCGCTCTTGAACCTCCCTTGCCACAGGGCCTCTTATTTGCGTGCCTTTTGGATTGCCTTTCTCGTCTTTTAGAAGAGCTACTGCGTTGTCTTCAAAACAAACCCGCTCGCCTGTTTTTCTTCTATAAGACTTTCTTTGCCTTATTACTACTGCGTCAAAAACCACGCCTTTCATGTCAGGCTTACCCTCTCTTACAGATACTTTTACCCAGTCAGACAACTTTGCATATTGCTGTCTACCTTTTTTTGTTTTTCCGTGCTTGACAGAGGTTATTTTTACTATTCTTGCCCCGCTATTATCTGATGCTAGGACATAACTTCCTATATGCAAGCCTCTTGTAACTTGGGCGTTTATCGCTTTCATTTAATTGCCTCCTGTAATTTGCTAATTTTAGTTCTTGTATCTTTTAATTTTTCTAAAAGTCTAGAAACAAGACCCTTATATCTTGCTTTATTTTTATCTCTAGTTTTATCTAGATAGAATACAATAAAATAATCAATTTTATTTTCAGCAAATGTTAAGTATTTCTTAGCTCTATAGGAGAATATTGGATGATGCACATATTGAAAAGCCCTTCCTACATAATATTCATATCCTCTCCTCATATCTTGATATCCTCTGACTATTTTCTTCATTTTCTCTCCCTGGATTTTAGTTTTTCAATGACTATAAAATGAATAATCTTGCTTAATGGCCTACATTCCTGGACTTTTATAAAATCCCCTATGTTTATTTCCATATTTTCAGGAATGCGAGCATGCAATTTTGTTTTTTTCTTGTAATACCGCTCATATTTTGGAATATGGACTATTCTCTCAAATTCAATTACTGCTCTTGTTGGAAATTTCTTTATTACAAGACCTTTAAAAACCCTTCCTCGCACAGCTAGACTTTTTGCCTTTCTCTTCTGTTTTTCCTTATTCGCTGTCATGTTCCTCTATCACTTTCCATTTCTCTCTTTTATGTGCTTGATTTAATCGCTTATTGAGTCTGCAGAAAAGCCTAACTTCACTAATATCGGCCTTACTTGCTTCTTGTGCTCTCCTTGAAGCTCTATGACGCCATCTTTGATGGTGCCACCACAGGCAAGCTTCTCTTTCAGGGCTTTTGCAATTGACTTGATGTCCAAGCTCTTGCTTAGTCCGCTAACCAGGGTTATGATCTTGCCATAACGCCTCTTGTCTGTTGTTACCTTGATGTGCTGCTCTCTCTTAGCGATCTCTTCAAACACATCTGATTCGTTTGGGAAAACGAAATTGGGATCTATGTCCATTGGTTTATTTCTTTGCTTTCAACTTTTGAGAGTTGAAATATGTAATTAAGCGTGCAATAGCCCTTTTAATCTCTTTGGTTTTTGCATTTGCCTTGTTTGCCGTGACATTTGCTTTTGTCAATGAGAATTTTAATTCTTTCAGCTTTTCTTCTATGTCTTTCTGAGCCATTTTTCCTATGTCTTTGTATCTTAGCAATGCCATTATTTCTCCTTGTATTTCCTGGATTTTTTAGGTTTTTGAATTTTTTCTTTTGGCTGTTCTGGCTCTTCTAGCTTCTGGGCAGAGAGCTTAATTTTGGAACGAAGAGCATCGTCTACGATTATCCTGTCATGGATATGCGCATCAGGATGGAGAATGCTTACATTAATGCCTATAACTCCTCCAATTGTCGTGGCTTGAGATTGCGCCCTGTCAACTATTTTAGAAGGCTCTCCTGTCTTTTTTAAATATCCTTGGGCAAATCTCCATGAGCGAGCCCTGTCGCTTGGAAGCTTTCCTGACAATACTATCTCTGTTCCGAGAGCGCCTGCCCTTATTATGTCCTGAAGCATTTTATATGCCACAACTTTAAATTTCAATGCTCCGCGCCTTTCCAAAAGAAGCGCGATTTCGTCCGCTACTAATTGGGCATCTAATTTTGGCTCTGTTATTTCTTGTATTTCAATATGAGGGTTATCCAGCTTGAACCTTCTCTTTAAAACTCTTGTCAAAGCGTCTATTTTCTCACCCCGCCTGCCTATTACTAAACCTGGCTTGCTTGTTGCTACAACTATTTTTTCACCTATTGGAGTATATTCAATAGAAACATTGCTTATTCTTCCCTTGCCCAGCTCGTGCTTGATGTATTCTTTTATCCCGAATTCTTCTTTCTTGAATGATACGAATTTTTTAACTTCCATTATTGTTCATCTCCTAGATTTTTTAATATGCTAATTAATTTTATTTTTTGCGAATGATTATTAATCTGATCTTCATTGAGAGAGTAAATTGTATTATCAATAGTAAAAGGATAATGAGGATAGCTATAGACTAAATATTCCCTGCCTGGTTCCAATGTTAATTTTATATATCTCATTATTCGCCCAACTCCCTTAATTTAAGCACGACATTTGCCCTTTTGGCTCTTCTACCCTCTCTTCTTTGCGGGCGGGATGCCCAATTTGCAAGCGCGAATGCAATTCTTGCTTTTTCTATATCTATGTTATTGACTAATGCATTTCCCTTCAACCCCTTTAATAGTTTTATAAAGAATTTGGCAGTCTTTACAGGATATCTGCCGGACATCATTCTTCCTTTCCTATGCGGAATCTCGCCCTTAAATGGGACTGCTTTCTTGAATTTTATTACATCTTCTAAGTCGGATATTGCCTTGTCAACTGACTTGTTTTTTATAAACCTGCAGATATACATGCAATGCTTTTTTGACGAATGCATACCCAATCCTCTTGCAATTGCTTCTTCTTTTTTAATCTTGGATTTGATTTCTTTTTTTTCTTCTTTTTTAATTTCTTCTTGAGGCTTCTCTTGTTTTTCTTTTGGTTGTTCTTTCTTTAATTCTTCTTTGTGCTCGTGTGCATGCTCATGCTCGTGCTTATGTTCATGTGAATGCTCATGATGTTCATTATTGTGCTTGCCAGGCTCATGTTTATGTTCAATATGCGGCTCGCTATCTTTTTTTTCAGATTTGTCAGTATTGGTATTTTGCAATGTCATTTTACTTCTTCAATGCCTTGGAGCCTTTTGTTGCCCCTATTCCTGCAGTTCCATGAGCAACTTTAGACCTTGTTAGAGCGAATTCCCCAAGCCTATGGCCGAGCATTTCAGGGACTATACTAACATCCTGGAATATCTTGCCATTGTGAATGCCTATTGTCAAGCCCACAAGCTTCGGCAGAACAACCATATCTCTCAAATGAGTTTTTATTCTCTTGCCTTCAGCGAGCTTTTTCTCGCATATTCTGATAAATTTTTCTATTTTGTCAAAGTTTTTCAGCACAGAGCGGCGGCTTCTTGAGGGCAGGTATTTTGCAGACTCTCTTACATCAAGCGTTTTAAGATGCTCAAGAGTCTTGCCTCTATAAAGAGATTCTTTTCTTATTACTTCTGATATTCTTTGTCTTCTTCTTTTCGCCATTTTAGATTTGTTCTCCTAGTTCATTTAGTATTTGTTGTAATTCACCTTGTATTTCTCTTTTATTATATGGATAATATTTACATGATGAAAGAGTAGTATAATCTATTATTCCCCTTCTTTCAATTATCCAATTATCACTTAAAAAGAAATATTCCTTATCTTTATCATATTTTGTAGAAAAAATATGGGTTCTTCTATTAAATCCTAAATATGTTGCTCTTATTCCTTCTCCAATAAGACTATCAAATGTAAATCTTGCTATTTTGTATGTTTCTCCTTTCACTAATTTTGGTTTAATTTCTTCTTCCATTTTATTTCCTCACTCCTGTTCGCCTTGGCCTTAGATGGCCTACTCTTGCGCCTGCGGGAGCATTTCTCTTTGCTATCTTTGATTTTATTCTTTTTCCTCTTCCAGAACCAAATGGGTGATCAATTGCATTCATCTTGACAGCAGAGGTTCTTGGCCAGAGCTTGTTTCTTGCCTTCATTTTATAGAATTTTTTGCCTGCTGTTATAAACGGTTTTAGCAACCTCCCAGAGCCTGCTATCTCGCCAATTGTTGCGCGGCAGTCTCCACTTAAAATCAATTCTTTTTTGCTTGGTAATAGGATAGATATTTTATTATTTGGATATTTCTTGAATATAGATGCTGAAGAGCCTGCAGTCCTGATCATTTTTCCGCCGTCTCCTGGATTTCTTTCTATGTTATAAATTTTTGTTGTAGAGGGAATATCTTTTAGCATTAGTATGTTTCCCTTGTCTGCATTTCCGGATATTGTGATCTCCTGAGTTTTATAAGCTCCATTGAATGCTGGATTGAAAAATATTTCTTTGTTTATTGCAAGTTTCAAGAGAGGGGCTGAATGAGCTGGAGAATGCAGAATATCCAGAATTTGCGCCTTGCCTTCCTGCATGGGATAGCCTATTCTATATCTATACGCAGAGCTCCTGACTCTGTACGCTGGGCCGCCTTTGCCTCTTGCCTGCGAGATTATTCTTTTTCCCATTTTTATATCATTCCTAATTTAGTTGCAACGTCAATTGCAGGATTTTTTTTATTTAACTTGACATAAGCATATTTTTTATTGCCTTGAATGTGCGTTCTTACTTTTTCTACTTTGACTAAAAAGATTTTTTCCACTTCTTCCTTTATTTCTTGCTTTCTGTATTGTCTTTCTATTTCAAATAATATAGTATTCTCTATTTCTATCATTTTTACTGCTTTCTCTGATGTGATTGGTTTTAGTATCATTTTTCCTTTTTGAAGAAATTTATTGTAGGAATTTTTCCTTTTATGTGAAAGTTTGCTTCAGGCAATGAATACTGGTTTCCTTTATGGGAGACAGAAGTTGCATATTCAAGCTTTTGTTTTACTTCTTCTGGAGAAATACCTTCTTTTATCATTTCTCTTCCTAAATGATAGCGCTCAATTCCTTTATGAAATAATCTCTTTCCTTTGTAAGTAAATCTATCAAGAAATTTTAGATCGTCTTCATTTAGTGAGAATTTGTTATCTGTTGTTTCACCAAAATAGAGAGCATATAATGAATGAACTACACGAGCCATTACTTCATCTGGATTATTGAGAATTTGGTCAATTGCATAGATGTTCGAGGTAGAGATTAATAATGATTTAAAAGAAGATATGCCAGATGAAGTATCTTTTAGTAAGTCTAAGGTTTCTTCTGTTTCTATTTGATGTTTTATCGAATCTTTTATCAATTCGTAAAATTGAATTATATCTTTCAATACTTCTATTTCTTTTTCATCTTTTGCACTCTTAAGTTTTTCTTTTACCTCTTCTATTTCCTTATCTGCTTTTCTGATTTCCGCTGCATTATATGCTTTTTTCACTGTCATTTTCCATTCTACTATGATTTTATGGATATCGCTATATTGGGCTAATTCAGAGGCATACTTATCAAATTGCTCTCTGTTTTTAACAAGATGTTCAAGTGTTACTTCCCTACTTTCTATTATCCTATCTTTTATTATGGTTTTCCATTCATCCACATGTTGTACAACATTCTCTAGCGTTCTTCTAAATTGGGTAGATTTTTCCATTATTTCCTTTTTTTCTGCATTGATTTTTTCTTTATCTTCTTTTAGAATATAAGTATCCAATTCTTTATTATCTTGTAGATATTTCTGCATTTCTAATAGTATATCAGTTGAACTTTTTATTTTATTGAGACGCGTTTCTAATTGACTTATGGAGAGCTTTACTCTCTGAGACTCTTCTGCAATTTTTAATTTTTCTCTTAAATCCTGAAATTCTTTTCCACTTACTTTTTCTGTGCAATAAGATGCAATTTCTTCGAGATTTGGACCTTTATATTTTGGACTATGTAAAATTCCTTTGTTCCCCTCTTTGTCATATAGAGCGTGCCACAATTCATGATCTACAGCTTCAAGAGTTCTTGATTTTGATTCGACATCTCTAAATTCCGCTAAGAGAAGAATATCTGTGGTAGGATTATAGGCTGCAGCAAATTTTAATAAACCTGTGTTTTCTATTCCTACAAGGGATATATTTTTTAAACTTACATGACCCTCTTTTTTATCATTTGTATAATCTTGCTCTACTTCTTCCTCAACCCAGAAGTCAACTTTTCTTATTTCTCTTTCAATTTCTTGTTCCCATGATAAGGAATTTTGCTCAATTTTAGGCTGTTCTTTTTGAGACATACTGCATCCTGATCCTAAAAAAGTCAATATTCCTCCAAGTAATAATGATGTAAGTGTTTTTTTCATTTTAGTAAATACTCCGGAACTTTATATTGTGAAAATTCTTGGAATAAAGATTTGCCATAAACTATTCTGGAAAAACATTCTGCTGTTAATTTACAGTCTTCTATGGCATTGTGAGGAGTTCCTTGTTTTTGGACTTTTCCTTCTTTCATTTTTATTCTCTTGTCTTCTAATCCGCAGAATTTTAATATATTGGACAGGCCCATTTCACTGTGCTCTTCTTTCATTAAGAAATCGCCATGCAACTTACGATATCTTGCCTGGGCAAAAGAATGCAAGTCAAATGTTCTATAATGTAATGGGAATTTTAATTCATATTTTCTTGCTTTTAAAGTTATAAAGCCCAAATCAATTTGTGGATTTTGGCATATGCAGTTTTTAATTTTTGCTTTTTTTGTCCAATCAAAGAAATTTTCCAATAAATGTTTTTGTGATTGCTTGTTTTGATTTCTTAATTCTGCTTCTGTTTTTCCTGTAACTTTTAATGCTTCTTCTGCGACTTCGTCTTCATCATCTATTCTTCCTTCTTCTAAAAAGGTATTTTGAGGATTATAAAAATCAAGAGCTCCTATCTGCCAGATTCCATGTTCTTCTGGATATAAGCCAGAAGTCTCGATATCTAAAACAATCATCTTTTGTTCTCCTGATTTAGTTTAGTTAAACCTAAGCCGCTATAAGCCTTTTCTTCCAAAGAATCGTATTTTAGTCTACAATTAGCTACTAGAACTTGTGGAACATACTCTTTTACTTTATTAAGCATATCATAAAAATCTTCTCTCATACTATTTAACCTATTTTTTATTGCATCTGAATTTTTTCTTATGTATTCTACTCCTATTTCATTTCCTGCTTTGACATAATTAGGCAATAATAATAAACTAAAATTTATTTCACGCAATAATATTTCTATGCACATTTTCTCTTCTTCGGTCATTTTCTTCCTCCTAATTCTTCGAGAGCTTTTTGCGTATAAATTGTCAGCCTGCCTAAAGGATAAAGATCTGAAATTGTTAATTCATTGCGGGACTTTACGTCAATGCCTTTCATTTTGATGTTTTCTGAATTTGACTTTACTAATAAAAGTCCGGCATTGGACTTGTATTTCCTGCCTCTTGATTTGCCTTTTCCTGCTCTTATTGATTTCTTTTTTAATGCTAATTCAAAATTTTCCTTGAGAATTAATTTTAAAGCGTTAAAGAATTCTTTTGTCTTTATTTTATCAATTTTTGATTCTATTACTATTGGAAGAGCGATGTGCAATTTATCTAAAGTTGAATATCTTTCTTTGATATATTTTTCCTGCGCTGTTGATGCTAATGCTGAACTTATTGCCAATAGTATTTCTTTTTTGTTGATTTTTCTTGAGCTTCTATTTAATCTTGGGGGGTGAGCTCTTCTTCCGCCTCTTGCGCTTGAGATTTCTGCGCCGACCCAGAAAAATTGGGTGCCTCTTCTCCACATTGTTTTTCTTGGTATTCTTGACATTCCTCTTCCATAATGGCCTTTCCAATCATGCCTTTGATGAGAAATTGTTCCTGATGCTGAATGCCTTTTGCCTGCTTCTTTATATGGTGCGTAAGGGCGAACATTGTTTCGCTTTTCTGCTTCAAAGTATTTTTGAACAATATCTTCCCTCACTTGAGTGCTGAATATTTCTGGAAGAGCTATTTCTCCTGCTTCTTCGCCTTTGATGTTGTATATTTTTGATTTCATTGTATTAATTCAATAAATTCATATTTTTTCTTGAATTGGGATTTAGTTGGGCGAAAAGAAGGAGTGAGCAATATCTGCCTTTTAGGAGGGCCTTGAACAGAGCCTTTAATTATTATATAAGAAGTTTTTATTTTGCCATAATGCTTAAAGCCGGAGCTTGGATTGATATCTTTTTCCCTGATATTTCCTGAAGCAATTAAATTGTTATTGTAATGTACTCTTGAGAACAAGCCTAATTGTCCTGCCATTGGGGTTCTGAATGTGACATGTGCAGGATGCCATGGGCCAATACTTCCAGGGCGCCTTACTCCTTTTTCTGACTTGTGCTGTTTCAAGCCTATTCCAAAGCGCTTTACAGGGCCTTGAAATCCCTTGCCTTTTGTAACGCCTCTTATATCAAAAAGAGAGTATTTTAGAAAGTCCTGGGGAGAAATTTCTTTATTTATTAATGGTTTTATAAACTCAAGTTTATTTTTTGCGTTTATTGCCAATTCTATTAAATCAGGAGTTTTTTTTATAGAAGTTTGTTTTGGAAGAGAGTAGACTAAAATTCTTATATCATCGTAATTTTCCGGTATTTTAGATAAATCTGAAACCTGCTTTGGGGTTTTTAGCTTGTGCTTTAATTCTTTATCATTTGAAACTAATATATCTTTTACGACATTATTATCTTTGTAGAATCTTATTGAGAATATTTTCATATTTGGAGCTTCCAGAATTGTGACAGGAATTGGGACCTTTTTGCCTAATGTCATTGATTTGTCTGTTGAGTCTTTGACAATCGCTGTTGCCATGCCAACTTTGTAGACAATAAATCCCAGAATTCCCTCTTTGTCTGATTTTATCTGCGTTATTGGAGTCCAGTTTGCACTAGGTAAAAGCTTAGACGCGCGCTTTCTCGGATAAAACTGCAAGCTTCCAAATCTTGGACGTGATAATTTCGCCATTTTCTATTCTTGTTAATTCCATTTTTGCAAGTGTAACTCCACTTCTGATTTACTTTTACTCGCTTTACACTTTGTGGGTGCTTGCGAGTGCCGTGACCTATTCTACTATATTCTATTAGATTCTTTTATTGGGGAGTTTAGAGGGTTTTTAAATGTGGCGGTTTGATTTGTGTATAAATGAATTCCATTCAATGGGTTATTTTCTTTTGTAGAAAGCTTTAAATAGCATTTAATATAAATATATATTATATGGTTAACCTATTGACTGAAAGGGAAAAGGAAATAATAAGTAAGAAGATGAAAGGAGTTGGTTTAACTCAGAATGAATCAAACATCTTAAGCAGATATATAAGGCCCAAGCTAAAAGAAATAAGGAATATAAATCCAGATGAAATCCTGAATAAAATAGAGTATAATCAAAAAGCAAGACCAACTGAAAATAAAATAAAGAAATTAGTGCTAAATAATGTGCCTAAAGTAGACTCAATAATAGTCTGCGGTTCTGCGGTGCAAACCAATTACAGAGAATATAATGACATAGATGTGATAATAGCTACGAAGAAAATTCTGTCAAATAGTGTAAAAAAAGAATTAATAGAGGAAGTGGAAAAGGAAGGAAAAAAAGAAAATCTTAATTTAGATATTCAAATATATGCCAAAATTTCAATTTTAAACCAATATTCTCGCAATCCTTCATTAATTTATCAATTAAAAGATTCTAAGATTATTTATGGAAAATTAAAAATTCCAAATAAAATAACTCTTTCCAGCTTAGACTTGAAAATGAAATTAGATTGGAGCGAAGGCCTAGATATTTATTCAAAACCAGAAGAAATATATTATGCAATTAGAAATGCCATGCTTGTTCTATTATTAATGAATAAAAACATAAATAATTACAAGCTAAGAAGAAACATGATTGAAATTTTGGGAGCTGATTTGCTTATTAAATTAAAGACTAATAGGGCTGATAAATTAGAGAAAAAATTAGCCTTGAATTATCTAAATTTAATAACTGCTCATTTAGAAAATGAGCTTAAAAATTCAAAATTGGAAAAAATAGAGATAAAGAACTCTTAATCAAATTATTGGTTAATACAATTGTACATGAAATAGTATTTAAGCACACAAATAGACTGGAATCAAAGAGTTTTTTATCCAATGAGATAATAGAATATAGGGGGCAAACAGAAAAAATGGCTGGACAGCACACGTGGAATATAGATGATAGAAAAGATATAAGAAAAAAGGCTATAAAAAAGATTAAAGATAAATTAGATATCAAGTATTCTGATGTATCTTACAGACCAAAAGAAGTTAAAATACTATTGGATAAAGAGCTAAATGAGCTTGGATTATAATTTTATGAAAAATCGTGCATAGTTAAATTCTAAGTAAGATTTTTATAGAATATTTTTCTATTTTTTAGATGAAAAGAGATTATTACTTTGATACATCAATCTGGCTTGATTTTCTTGAAAATAGGGATGAACCAAATATGCCAAAAAGTGAATGGGCAAGAAAGCTTGTTAGCAAGATTATAAGTG